>NZ_DHXT01000164.1:2974-20368 GCF_002413825.1 Rhodoferax sp. UBA5149 | reverse complement strand
GGCATGCAGTGGAAATGGGGCTACGATTACCTCAAGGGCGAGGGCGAGGGCATTGGCTTCATCTCGGCGCTGGACACCACGCAGCGTGAGATGTCCAACAACGGCGGCCCGAAGAAGGGTGAAGTCGTGGACGACTACCTGCTCAAGGTCGATCACCCGCTGGTGGTTCCCGTCAACAAGAAAATTCGTATCATTACCACGGCCATTGACGTGATTCATGCCTGGATGGTGCCGTCTTTCGGCGTCAAGCAGGACGCCATTCCCGGCTTTGTGCGCGACACCTGGTTCCGCGCGGAAAAAGTCGGTGACTATTACGGTCAGTGCGCCGAGTTGTGTGGCAAGGAGCATGCTTACATGCCAATCCACGTGAAGGTGCTGTCGGCCCAGGACTACTCGCTGTGGGTGGATGGCGAGAAGAAAAGAATGGCCGCCAAAGCCGACGATCCAAGCAAGGTCTGGACCGCGGAAGACATTAGCAAGCGGGGCGAAAAAGTGTATGCCGCCAACTGTGCCATCTGCCACCAACCGAATGGCAAGGGCGCGGGCCCGATCAAGCCGCTCGATGGCTCTGCCGTGGTGCAAGATGCCGACAAGGGTGTGCAGATTGCCGTGGTGCTCCATGGTCGGACGGTTGTTCTCCCCAATGGTCAGACCAATATGATGCCGTCGTGGAAGCAACTCAGCGATACGGACATCGCCGCGGTCGTTACCTACACCAAGAACAACTGGTCCAATAAGACCGGTCAACTGGTTCAGCCCTCTGACGTTGCCGCTGCCCGCAAATAAGCGGCCGCTCCACGCATACAAGTATTGAGAAAGAAATCAGAATGAGTGCCGTTCTAGACCATCACGCCCACGACGATCACCACGACCACGCGCCCACGGGCTGGCGCCGCTGGGTGTTCGCGACCAACCACAAAGACATCGGTACGCTGTACATGTTGTTCAGTTTCACCATGCTGATGATCGGCGGCGTGCTGGCCTTGATCATTCGTGCCGAACTGTTCCAGCCGGGCCTGCAGATCGTCAATCCCGAACTGTTCAACCAACTCACCACCATGCACGGCATCATCATGGTGTTTGGCGCCATCATGCCTGCCTTTGTTGGATTCGCGAACTGGATGATTCCGCTGCAAATTGGCGCGGCTGACATGGCTTTTGCACGCATGAACAACTTCAGCTTCTGGCTGTTGATTCCGGCGGGTCTGATGGTGGCCGGCTCGTTTTTCATGCCTGGTGGCGCGCCTGCTGCCGGCTGGACGATGTATGCGCCGCTGACCCTGCAAATGGGCCCCAGCATGGATATTGCCATTTTCGCGCTGCACATCATGGGTGCGAGTTCCATCATGGGCTCGATCAACATCATCGTGACCATTCTGAACATGCGCGCGCCCGGCATGACGCTGATGAAGATGCCCATGTTCTGCTGGACCTGGCTGATCACGGCTTACCTGCTGATCGCCGTGATGCCGGTGCTGGCAGGCGCCATCACGATGACGCTGACGGATCGCCACTTTGGCACCAGTTTCTTCAACCCGGCGGGCGGCGGTGACCCGGTCATGTTCCAGCACATCTTCTGGTTCTTCGGCCACCCCGAGGTCTACATCATGATCTTGCCGGCCTTCGGCATCATCAGCCAGATCGTGCCCGCTTTTGCGCGCAAGAAATTGTTCGGCTACGCCTCCATGGTGTACGCCACGTCCTCCATCGCTATTCTGAGCTTCATCGTCTGGGCGCACCACATGTTCACCACCGGCATGCCGGTCACGGGCCAGCTGTTTTTCATGTACGCCACGATGCTGATCGCCGTGCCCACCGCCGTGAAAATTTTCAACTGGATCGCCACCATGTGGCAGGGTTCGATGACCTTCGAGACCCCCATGCTGTTTGCGGTCGGGTTCATTTTTGTGTTCACCATCGGTGGCTTCACCGGCCTGATTTTGGCCATGGCGCCGATTGACATCCAGGTTCAGGACACTTATTACGTGGTGGCACACTTTCACTACGTGCTGGTGGCCGGTTCCCTGTTCGCCATGTTTGCCGGCTTCTATTACTGGTCACCGAAATGGACCGGCGTGATGTACAAGGAATCACGCGGCAAGATCCATTTCTGGTGGTCCATGATTGCGTTCAACGTCACCTTCTTCCCGATGCACTTCCTCGGTTTGGCCGGCATGCCGCGTCGCTATGCCGACTATCCGATGCAGTTCGCCGATTTCAATGCGCTGGCGTCCGTCGGTGCTTTCTTCTTCGGTTTTGCGCAGGTTTATTTCTTCCTCTTCATCGTGCTGCCCACGATGCGGGGCAAGGGTCAACCAGCGGCGCAAAAGCCTTGGGAGGGCGCTGAAGGCCTGGAGTGGGAAGTGCCCTCGCCAGCACCTTTTCACACTTTTGCGACGCCACCCAAGCTGGACGCAACGGCGACCAAAATCATCGCCTGATGCAAGGTAAACCGGAGCCGAGACATGACACCTGAACAAAGAAAAACCAACCTGAAAACCGGACTGATCCTGGCATCGGTGGCTTTGGTGTTTTTTGTCGGCTTCGTGGCCAAGATATTTTTTCTGAGCCGATAGGTCATGAATCTGCGTCACGCCAATATCAGGATGGTAGGCAAGCTGGTCGTTGTGGCGGCTGGCATGTTCGGGTTCGGGTATGCGTTGGTGCCGATTTACAAAGCCATTTGTGAGGCAACCGGCATCAACGTCCTGGCGCTGGGTGAGCGGGCCATTCCGGGCGCCAAGGCGAGCTTGCCCGCCAATACCCAGGTCGACACCAGCCGCACCATCACGGTGGAGTTCGATGCCAATTCGCGCGGTCCCTGGGAGTTCAAACCTGCGGTGCGTTCATTGCAGGTTCACCCCGGTGAACTCGCTACGGTGATGTACGAGTTCCAGAACGTGCAGAAGCGCCGCATGTCGGCGCAGGCCATCCCGAGCTATGCCCCGATGCAGGCCAGCACCCATTTCAACAAGCTGGAGTGTTTCTGTTTTAACCAGTACACGCTGGAGCCGGGTGAGAAGAAATTCTGGCCGGTTGTTTTTGTGATTGATTCCAAGCTGTCGAAGGATGTGAAGACGATCACCTTGTCCTACACGTTCTTCGAAGTGGGTGGCAAAACACCGACGCCGCCGGTGGCCGATGCCAGCGAGCATGGCGCTCCCGGAGCGGGTTCATGACGGAGGGCGAGCGGAACAAAAATCGGGCGCCCGGCGGCTCGTTCTGGCGCAGCATCCGCATGGTGGGCTGGTCATTTTTTGGAATTCGAAAAAGTAGTGAATCGCAGGAAGACATGGCCCAGGTTAGTCCCTTTCATATTATCGTGGTGGGTATTGCCGGGGCCGTCATTTTTGTCGTTGGTTTGATAGTGCTGGTGAACTGGGTTGTGGCCAAATAAGGCCCCTCGGCGCAGCTGGAATAGATTGAAGAGAACTGGAAGGAATGGATCTGAAATGAGTTCAACAACACACGGTACAACCCCGTATTACTTTGTGCCTGGCCCGTCACGGCATCCCGCTTTGGCCGCGTTCGGTCTGCTATGTGTCTTCTTTGGCGCCGGTCAATGGATCAATGGTGCGGACTGGGGCAAGTACTTGCTGGCCTTCGGCATGGTGTGGTTCCTGGGCGTTCTGTTCCAGTGGTTCAGCCAGTCTGTTGGCGAAAGCGAAGGCGGCCAGTATGGACACAAGGTCGATTTGTCTTTCCGTTGGAGCATGAGCTGGTTCATCTTCTCGGAAGTGATGTTTTTCGGCGCTTTTTTCACGGCCTTGTGGTGGGCCCGCGCCCATTCGGTACCGGCCTTGGGCGGCGTCGAAAATGCCGTGCTCTGGCCTGATTTCAAGGCCGTTTGGCCCAGCCTGGCGGCTGGCGTGACGGCATCGCCCGCCGGGACCGTGGAACCCTTCACGACCATGACACCGTTCTGGTTGCCCACCATCAATACCGCCTTGCTGCTGAGTTCCGGTGTGACCTTGACCGTGGCGCACCACGCGCTGATCGCTGGCCATCGTGGCCGGACCATTGCCTTCATGTGGCTCACGGTGTTGCTGGGTATCGTGTTCCTGTCGGTCCAGGGCTACGAGTACTTCCACGCTTACCATGAACTCAACCTGAAGCTGACGTCGGGCGTCTATGGGTCGACCTTCTTCATGCTGACCGGTTTCCACGGCTTTCACGTGTTCGTCGGCATGTTGATGCTGCTGTTCATTACCTTGCGGCTGCAAAAAGGGCACTTCACGGCCGAGCGTCATTTCGGTTTTGAAGGCGCCGCCTGGTACTGGCACTTCGTGGACGTCGTGTGGCTTGGACTTTATGTGACGGTTTACTGGATGTAGACCGCGGCACTGACGCAAAAAAAGGCACCGCGCGCGGTGCCTTTTTGATTGTTGTGGCCGATGAATGGGCTACTGTCCCGAAGGGATGCCGGTCGGCTGGATGTAGCCGAGTTTCCAGGCGAGCAAAATGCACACAAACAGCACAATGGACAGTCCCACCCGAAGTCCCAGCGCGCGGGCCATGTTGCTGGACCTGCCCTTGCCTTTAGCCCCATCCTTCATCATGAAAAAAAGAGCCACGCCCAGACTGCCGACGATGGCCATAAAAGCAAGAATGACAAAATACTTCATGAGCTGGATTATCGCGTGAGTACGCGCCTGAAGTTCTGGTTGATCACGGCCGCCGCGCTGCTGGCGCTGGTGGCCACCTTGTCTTTGGGGCGCTGGCAGTTGTCCCGTGCGGCGCAAAAGGAAGCCATGCATGCGGCCATCGAAAAACAAGGCCAGCGTGCGGTGTTGGACGCTGGCGCTCTGGCTGCCCTGGAGAACCCGGCACAGGCGATTCACCGCAGAATCACTCTGCGCGGGGCCTGGGTTGGCGACAAAACCATTTTTCTGGACAACCGGCTGATGCATGGCAAATTCGGTTTCTACGTGGTGACGCCGTTCCATCTGGAGGGCAGTCGCGCGGTGGTGCTGGTTCAGCGCGGCTGGGTGCTGCGAAATTTCATGGACCGCGCCAGTGTTCCAAAAATCGACACACCGGCCGGCTTGATTGAGGTTCAGGGACGGATTGCCCCGCCGCCCGCCAAGCTATACGAGCTCGGCGCGTCCGGGACGGGCCTTATCCGGCAAAATCTGGACCTGGCTCAATTCAGTGCCGAGTCGGGATTGCCGTTGATGGCCGTTTCAATTCAGCAAACCGGCGCGGCCAGCGACGGGCTGGCGCGTGACTGGCCGGAAGCGGGCAGTGGCGTGGAGAAAAACTACGGTTATGCGTTCCAATGGTTCGGACTGAGTAGTCTGATTGCAATTCTTTATGTCTGGTTTCAAATTGTTAGACGATTCCTCCACCGGCGCCGCGCCTGAATCCCAACGGAGTGACAGGCCCCTGGGCCTGACCGTTCACTCCATGCCCACGCCTGAGCAGTCCATGGATGCCGAGGCGCAGCGAACCGTGCGCGGACGCTGGAAGATGATTGCCGTGCTGCTGGTCTGCGCCGCACCGGTGATCGCCTCCTATTTCATGTATTACGTTGTGCGCCCGGAAGGACGCCGCAATTTCGGTGAGTTGATTGATCCCCAGCGTCCTTTGCCCGACCAGGCCAGCGTGAGCCTGGGTGGCCAGCAAGGCAACCTCAAGGCGCTCAGAGGCCAATGGTTGTTGATGAGCGTGGCGGGTGGCGCTTGCGACGAAGCCTGCAGCCGCCATTTGTACCTGCAGCATCAGCTGCGCGAGAGCCTGGGCAAGGACAAGGACCGGGTGGACTGGGTCTGGCTGATCCCGGACGACACCCCGCTGCCCGACCAGCTGCTGCCGGCGCTCAAAAGCGCCACGGTCTTGCGCGTACCCATGGCCGGCTTGTCAGCCTGGCTGGCACCGGCCAGCGGCCACCAGCTTGCCGAGCACCTGTACCTTGTGGACCCGATGGGCAACTGGATGATGCGGTTCCCGGCCAATTTGACGGTCGCCAGTGCCACCCCGGCAAAACGGGATCTGGAGCGGCTTTTGCGTGCCTCTGCGTCGTGGGACCAGCCCGGGCGAGAGTCCGACGCTGCGGCGGGCAAATAAGAGGAGCTCCAGGTGCAAGCGCTCTATGACCTGTCACCGCTGGCGCGCATGATGTTCGTCGGTGTGATGCTGGCGCTTGGGCCTTTGGCTTGGGTCTGGCTGCGCACCCGGCGCGCCACGCCGCTGCGACGGCTGCATGCCCTCACGCTGCTGACGCTGTTCCTCACCTTTGATCTGGTCATGTTTGGCGCCTTCACGCGTTTGACCGATTCGGGTCTGGGCTGTCCCGACTGGCCGGGCTGTTATGGCCACGCCAGCCCGATTGGCGCCCATGCCCCGATCGAGGCGGCCCAAGCCGCCATGCCCACCGGCCCCGTGACGCACGGCAAGGCCTGGGTGGAAATGGTTCATCGTTACCTGGCGACCAGCGTCGGCGTGCTGATCCTGGTGCTGGCGGTGGTGGCGTGGATCGGCTGGGCCGCCTGGAAGGCGCGAGGGCGAAAAGCGTCGACCCGTCCCACCAGTCCGTGGTGGCCGACGCTGACGCTGCTGTGGGTTTGCCTTCAGGGCGCGTTTGGCGCGCTGACGGTCACCATGAAGTTGTTTCCCGCCATCGTCACGCTTCATCTGGTGGGTGGCTTGGTGCTGCTGGCCCTGCTGTGCGTGCAGGTGCTGCGCTCTGCGCAGCTCGATGGCGGGACTGCACCGGTTGCCATCTCCCCCGGTTTGCGATGGCTGCTGGGCCTGTCTTTTGCGCTGCTGGCGCTGCAAATCTTCCTGGGCGGCTGGGTCAGCACCAATTACGCGGTGCTGGCCTGCACCGACTTTCCCAGGTGCCAGAGCAGCTGGTGGCCGCCGATGAACTTCCGGCAGGGCTTTGAGCTCTGGCGCAATCTGGGGCTGACCGGGGCCGGCGAGCCCATCACCTTTTCCGCCTTGACCGCCATCCACTACGTTCACCGCCTCATGGCGTTCGTGGTCCTGAGCTTGCTCGGCGTACTGGCCTGGCGCCTGAACCGCGTGGCGGCGCTGCGCGGCCCCTCGCGCTGGCTGGCCGCACTCACCGGTCTGCAATTGGCCACGGGTTTAAGCAATGTGGTGCTGGACTGGCCGCTGGTGGCCGCGATTTTGCACACCGGCGGGGCCGGCGCGCTGGTCGTCGTCATGACCTGGGCGGTAGCGGCCAGCCGCACGCGCAACGCCACCCTGGCGTCCCTGGCCCCAGAACGGCCTGTTTCGAGATTCTCCGCATGAGTGACAACTTTTTCAGTGTTCAAGTTTCGGTGTTCAGGCAGTTTTATGCCCTGACCAAGCCGCGCGTCATTCAGCTGATCGTGTTCTGCGCCCTGATTGGCATGGTGCTGGCCGTGCCGGGTGTGCCCTCGTGGGCCGAGGTCAGGGTCGCGCTGCTCGCCTGCCTGGGCATCTGGCTGGTGGCGGGCGCGGCGGCGGCCTTCAATTGCATTGTCGAAAAAGGCATCGACGCCAAGATGAAGCGCACCGCCTGGCGCCCCACCGCCCGGGGCGAGTTGAACGACCGCCAGACCCTGCTGTTCTCGGCAGTGTTGTGCGTGCTGGGTTCGACGCTGCTGTATCTCTGGGTCAACCCGCTGACCATGTGGCTGACCTTCGCCACCTTCATCGGGTACGCGGTGGTTTACACCGTGATCCTGAAACCGCTGACGCCGCAAAACATCGTGATTGGCGGCGCGTCGGGCGCCATGCCGCCGGTGCTGGGCTGGGCCGCCATGGCGGGGAACGTCGGGCCGGAAGCCCTTATTTTGTTTCTGATCATTTTCCTGTGGACGCCGCCGCACTTCTGGGCGCTGGCGCTGTACCGCGTGGAAGACTACCGCAAGTCGGGCCTGCCGATGCTGCCGGTGACGCATGGCAACGAGTTCACGCGCTTGATGGTGCTGCTGTATACCGTCATGCTGTTCGCTGTTTGCCTGATGCCTTACATCTACGGCATGAGTTCCTGGATTTACCTGATCGCCGCGTTGGTGTTGAGTGTCGGCTTTTGTCTCTATGGTTTCTGGCTCTGGCGCGACTACTCGGATGCGCTGGCGCGCAAGACCTTTCGCTTCTCGCTCATTCACCTCAGCGTGCTGTTTGCCGCGTTGCTGGTGGATCACTATGTACTCTGATGGACCCCATGAACAAACGAAGTGCTCTTAAATTTATAGCTGCCTGCGCTTGTATGGCGGGGGCTACAGGCATTATTTCTGCATGTTCCGAGAATAGGCCGGGTTTTTCCGCAATCGACCTCACCGGCGCCGACTACGCCCGAGATTTTGCCTTGACCGACCACAACGGCCAGCCCAGAAGCCTCAAGGACTTTGCCGGCAAGGTGGTGGTGCTGTTCTTCGGCTACACGCAATGCCCGGATGTGTGCCCGACCTCCATGGCCGAACTGGCCGAGGTCAAGAAGCTGTTGGGCCAGGACGGTGAGCGCCTGCAGGGCCTGTTTGTCACTGTCGATCCTGCGCGCGACACACCAGCCGTGCTCAAAGCCTACATGGCCAATTTTGATCCGACCTTTCTGGCGCTCTACACCACGCCCGAGAAACTCGAAGCCCTCGCCAAGGAGTACAAGGTGTACTTCAAGAAGGTCGACGGCAAGACACCCACCAGCTACACCATGGACCATTCGGCCGGCAGCTATGTCTACGACACGCACGGCAAGCTGCGTTTGTACACCCGCTACGGCACCGGCGCGGCGCCGCTGGCGGCCGATATCAGGCTGTTGCTGCAGCAGTAGGCGGCATGACCGACGTCCAGCCCTTGCTGGGGCGCACCGGCGCGGCCCGCATCGCGCTGATTCCGCCGCCGGTGCTGACGGCGCTGAACGCGGGATTGATCGAGACCGTCAACCTCAACGAATTTCTGGCGATTGACCTGGCGCGACTCACCGCTGGCGTGGCGGCGCAGATCGGGCTGGATCCCGCGCATGAACGCCTGAGCGACACGCTGGCCATGCTGGGTGCCTTCAAGCCCATGAAGCGCCATTTGCATGTGGCGCGCGCCTTGTACGACCTGGCTGCTTCCCATCCCGAGCGTGATGCCATCGCCCATCGCCTGGCCACCCATGCCAGTGACGTGGCCCGTTGCTGGGCGGCCCAGTGGGTCATGCTGTCCGGCCTGACTTTGCCGAATAAGCTGCAAGCGGTGCGGCGCTTCGCGGCGGACCGGCACTTCGGCGTGCGCGAAATCGCCTGGATGGCGCTGCGCGACGAGCTGCTGGGATCGCTGGACGAGGGCCTGACGCTGCTGCAGCCCTGGGTGCTGGACGCCGACCCCAACATCCGCCGCTTCGCCAGTGAGGCGACCCGTCCGCGTGGTGTCTGGTGCGCCCAGATCGAGGCGCTCAAAGCCGAGCCGTGGCGGGCATTGAATCTGCTGGAGCCGCTGCGCGCCGACCCCAGCCGCTATGTGCAGAACTCGGTGGCCAACTGGCTCAACGACGCCAGCAAATCACAGCCGCAATGGGTCAGCGAAGTGTGTGATCGCTGGCTCGATGAGTCGGCTGCGCCCCAGACCCGTTACCTGGTACGTCGCGCCCCGCGTACGCTATCGAAATCATAGCTGTTTGCGCCCTCTTGACGGGGGCTGCAGGCCGATTCGGAAACTATTCGGGCTTGATGCCCTGCATTGCAATGACGCCGCCGAGCAAGGCGGTATCGAGTTTGATGCGCCGGGCCAAGCCCTCGGACGTGGTGCCCACCACCTGCCAGCCCTGCTGGAACAGCTTTTGCCGCACCTCGGGCGAGCGGGCGATGTCGCTGAGCAAGGCGGACAGTTTGGCCACCACCGGCTTGGGCAGTGCATTCGGCGCCGCCACGGCGTTCCAGATTTCCAGGTTGAAGCCCTGTACTCCGGCCTCGGTCATGTTGGGCAGCTCCGGCACCAGGGGGCTGCGCCCGCTGGACGTCACGCCGATGGCGCGCAGCTTGCCACTCCGGATCTGGGCCATCGCCAGCGCCGGCGGCAGCATCGACAACTGCAGCTGGCCGCCGATCATGGCGGTGGCGACCTGGGGATAGCCGGGGTAGGGCACATGCACCGGGTTGATGTGGATCTGGCGCTTGAGCAGCTCCATGCCGATGTGGCCGACGGTGCCGACACCCGGCGAGCCGTAACTCCATTGGTCGCCCGCCTTGCGCGCCGCCACAAAGAAGTCCTGTGCCGTGACGCCGGGCGAACCCACGGGCGCCGTCAACACCAGGGGCGAGACGCCGATCAGGCTGACGGGGGTGAGGTCCTTGAGCGGGTCGAAGTTGAGCTTGGGGTTGAGCAGCCTGGCAATCGTCATGTTGCCATTGATCATGAGGCCGATGGTGTGGCCGTCGGTCGCCTTGGCCACGTAGTCGGCGGCGATGTTGCCGCCGGCGCCGACCTTGTTTTCCACGATCACGGGCTGGCCCAAGGCCTTGGACAGCGGCTCGGCCAGGGTGCGTGCCGTCAGGTCGGGCGACGAGCCCCCTGGAAAGCCCACGATGATGCGCACGGGCCGGGTCGGCCAGGGCGCTTCGGCCTTGGTTTGCACTTTCTGGGCGAAAGAGAAGCTGGCGAGCGTGGTCAGGGCGAGGACCAGAGCGGTGCGTCGCAACACGGGACAACTCATGAAAAATCTCCGTAGGTTTCAGTGAAAAAACCTACGGAGTTTGCCTTGTTTCAAAGGCCGGAGCGGCTCAGGCGTATTCGGCCAGGGTCTTTTTCATCTTCTTCATGGCCGCCACCTCGATCTGGCGAATGCGCTCGGCGCTGACACCGTACTCGGCCGCCAACTCGTGCAGCGTCATGCCGCCCGAGCTGTCGTCGTTGACCTTGAGCCAGCGCTCTTCCACGATGCGCCGGCTGCGCTCATCGAGCGCTTCCAGCGCCGTTGCAATGCCGTCGCTGGCCAGCACATCGCGCTCTCTGGCCTCGATCATCGCGGTCGGCTCGTGCCGGGCATCGGTCAGGTAGGCAATCGGGCCATAAGCGTCCTCGCCGTCGTCCGACGGGCTGGGGTCAAGCAGCACGTCACCGCCCGACAAGCGGGTTTCCATCTCGATGACCTCTTCGCGCTTGACCTTGAGTGTCGCCGCCATCGCGTCGATCTGGTCTTCGTTCAGGGTTTCGCGGTGCGTGCCGGCATCGGCCGCGGCGTCGTCCGACTTGTAGCGCTGCTTCATCGAGCGCAGGTTGAAAAACAGCTTGCGCTGGGACTTGGTGGTCGCCACCTTGACCATGCGCCAGTTTTTCAGGATGTACTCGTGAATCTCGGCCTTGATCCAGTGCAGGGCGTAGCTCACCAGGCGCACGCCCTGATCGGGGTCAAAGCGCTTGACGGCCTTCATCAGGCCCACATTGCCTTCCTGAATCAGGTCGCCGTGCGGCAAACCGTAGCCCAGGTACTGGCGCGACACCGACACCACCAGCCGCAAGTGAGACAGCACCAGCTTGCCCGCCGCATCCAGATCATTGTCGGCCCTGAACTTGCGCGAGAACTCCTGCTCTTCTTCGAGCGTCAGCATCGGCAGGCGATTGGCGGCCGAAATATAAGCGTCCAGGTTGCCCAAGGGGGGCACCAAGGACCAAGGGTTGGCAACCGCCAGCGCAGCACCTGAAACTCCAGTTGGATAAGCCATTCCAGAACTCCTTTTTGTCATGGTTATCATATTAGCACTCTCTGTGATCGAGTGCCAAATCAAAAGTTCAATGAAGTCGATAGCACTTCCCTACGGCCAATTGACATGGGTTGAGATTGGCAAATTTAGGGTGAGTTGTCTGTACGACAACGCACAGATATTGAATGAAGCATTTGATCGCTGTCGATTCGCAGCGAGTTTTGAACTTTCCTCATTGAGATTTCAACTTCTCCCGGTTTTAGGCCGATAACCTTATTTTCGAGGACGGTGGGTTTGATGTGCAGAGAGCTTGCACCTCAAGAAACAAGTGACTCCGACCCAATACACTATGAATCATGCGACATGCAGAACAACGTTCCAGTGAGTCCAATATATGGATAGCCAGCTGACCATACAGATTGATCAGTGGGCCAAGACTTCCCCCCTGTCCCTTGGCTGAGGAACCCGCACTGTTTCTTGGGCTGGCCCGGAACATGACCGAATTGCGCATGCTGATCCATAACGCCAGAAGCGCGCCGATCAGGTCCCTGGCCCAATCGCTCATTGATCTGAAACTCGTGGATATCGAATCCCTTGGCAAGCTCCCCATAATTCCGGTAGAAGGAAAACGGCGTTCCGAACACCTGCTGCTTGAATCCGGACTGGTGACCGAGTTGCAGCTCGAACATGCGCGTGCGCACATGCTCAACACGCCGGAAGTCGATGCCACCGCTTTTAAGGTTGAAACACAGGCACTTGATCGACTGCCATGGCCGGTGGCCTTCAAACACCATGTTTTGCCATAGGGGCTGGAGTCTGGTGTGCTGCATGCGGCTTCCTCCACGCCCTTCCAGCGTGAGTTGGAGCTGCAGTTGAGCATGATCGCCGATTGCATCGTGTCGCTGGTATGGGCTCCGAAAGCCCAGATTGATCGAAGGCTGGCGCTGGAAACCCACGCCCAGGTGCCGCCGGACATCGCAGCAGGAAACGACTCCGAAGTCTGGTCCAGAGTTGGGGATCACCCGCCGCTGGACGTGCACGCGCTGCTGACTGACGCCTTGATCGAGTTAAAAGGTGCGGGTGACCAGGAGCAGTTCAACGCGGTCAATGAAAGCTCAAGCGTGATCAAACTGGTCAACCAGATGATCATTGATGCGCATGAACAGAAGGCCTCTGATATTCACATTGAAGCCAATGCGGGGGATGACATATCGCGCATTCGTTTTCGCAAAGATGGTGATCTCGAAGACTATCTGTTGCTGCCGTTTTCATTGCGGGCAGCCCTTGTATCGCGGATCAAGATCATGAGCCGACTGGACATTTCCGAGCGACGCCGACCGCAGGACGGCAAGATCAATTTCAATGAGTTCTCCGATATCAAGCTTGAACTGCGGGTGGCCATATTGCCGACCCATGACAGTCTTGAAGACGTGGTCATGCGACTGTTGGCATCCAGCAAACCCATCCCCCTGCCGCAGCTCGGGTTCTCTGCCCGGGATGACAAGATCATCAAACGCCTGACCGAGCGGCCGTTTGGCCTTATCCTGGCCTGCGGGCCCACCGGCTCGGGCAAAACCACCACCCTGCACTCGCTTCTGGCCCATATCAATACCGACAATCGAAAGATATGGACGGCCGAAGATCCGATTGAAATTACCCAAACGGGGCTGCGACAGCTTCAGGTCAACCCGAAAATTGGCGTGACGTTCGCGACCGCCATGCGGGCATTCCTGCGGGCAGATCCGGACGTCATCATGATCGGTGAGGTGCGTGACGAGGAAACCGCGCGTGTTTGCATTGAAGCCTCACTCACGGGTCACCTGGTTCTATCGACATTGCACACCAACAGCGCGGCGGAGAGCGTGATCCGTCTGCTGGATTTGGGCATGGATCCGATGAACTTCGGGGATTCGCTGATCGGTATCGTGGCCCAACGGCTGGTTCGTGGCTTGTGCAAGCACTGTGCGGTGTCAACGATGCTTTCGCGCGACGAATATGAATCCCTGGTACACGAATACATTGATGGCACGGCTTTGACGGCTGAAGAGGGGCACAAGCGGCTCGTTGCGGCCGCTTCATCCGTCTCGGGTGCCCCTGTGACACAAATCTCCACGTGCCATGCGGTGGGGTGTGAACGGTGTGGTGGCCGTGGCTATAAAGGTCGCACGGGCATCTATGAGGTCCTGGAAAACGTGGGTGACATGAAGCACAAGATTCAGTCACGTGCCGCGACCTCGGAAATTTTTGCCGAGGCCTCCGGAGCGGATATGCGAACCCTGCGACAGGACGCGCTTGAGAAAGTGGTGGCCGGCCTGATTGATTTGAAGCAGGCCAGAACGGTTTACGCCTGACACACTGGCGTGCGCGGTTTGATCCAAACCCGTTGTGCCATCACGCTTCCAACACCGTCAAACCGGTGTGCGTCGCCGAGTCCATGGCGCGGCATTACCCGTAGCAAGCCTCGTTGAGGCAAAAGAAATCCCGCCACGGGGGCGGGATTGCAAGCGGGCGGCTGAAAGCCAATGGGGCTTAGCGCCGGCCGGTCCCTGTGACCCTTGCGGCTGGCACGCTCAGGTATCAGGCGGAGAAGCCGGGAACACCGTTGACGCCTTGTTTAGGCAAGGCGCCGGTCCTCTTGGCGACCAGGTAGTCGGTGGTGACGGCTTCGCGGGTCGTCGTGCTGGGGATGGCCGAATAGTTAGTCACCTGCACTTCGCTGTTTTGGGACAATGTGCCGGCCTGCTGGGCGGCCAGGTACTCGGCCTTGACGGCCTCGCGGGTCGTCGTGCTGGGGATGGACGAATAGTCAATCACCTGCACCTCGCTGTTGTGCGGCATGCTGCCCTCGGCGCGGGCCTGCAAGACAGTGGCGCGAACCTGCTCACGAGTCAGTGCGCCGGTATCGGCGGCAAAGCTGGTGCTGGCGATCAGGCTGGAGGCGAGGATCAAAGCGGTGGCGGCAAATTTGGTGTTCATGATGGGATTCCTTCAAAAGTGGTTAGACATTTCCGGGCAGGTCGGGCGTCATCGTGTCCCGTCTTGTCCAGCCTCGGTGAGTCGTCTATTTGGTTTCGGCTCATCGATGGACTGAAGTTTAGGCGGGGAGAGGTGTTTTAAAAACCACTTGGTCAGTAATTAACCATTGCTGAAACTGAAATAATTCATCAAATAAAAATATATTTGTTTCAATCATGGACCGTCTTTTATCAATGCGGGTGTTTCAGTGCGTGGTCGACGGAGGCGGCTTTGCCGCCGCAGCCCGGGCCATGGGCAGGTCGCCGACTGGCGCTAGCGGAGGCCGATGAGGGCTATTGACTGCGGCTGCGCGGCATCCGGCAAAATGCACACGGCACTAGCTGGCCAGCCAGCGTCGGCTGGCAAAACTTAGACCATCCACCAGCGTCACCAGCAAGAGCATGGCGATCAGGATGGAACTGGTCTCGCCCATCTGGAACAGCCCCATGTGAAACGCCAGCATCTGGCCCAGCCCGCCAGCGCCCACCACGCCCAATATGGCGGCGGCGCGGATATTGTTTTCCCAGCGGTACAAGGTGTAGCTCAGCAGTTGCGGCAGCACCTGCGGCAAGGTGGCATACAAAAATACGCGGCCTTCGGTGACACCGCGCAGCCGCAGGGCAAAGCCGGGGCCGGACGGCGCGTTTTCTATCGCCTCGGCGAACAGGCGGCCCAGCACACCCGAGGTGTGCAAGCCCAGCGCCAGCGTGCCGGCAAACGGCCCCAGCCCGGCGGCAATCAGCAGCAAGGTGGCCCAAATGAGCTCGGGAATGCTGCGCAAGGCGTTGAGCAGCAGCCGGGTCAGCGTGCGCCAGCGCGCCGGGTCGCCGTCAAAGGTCTTGCTGGCGGGCAGCGCCAGCGCCAGCCCGAGCAGTACCGCCAGCAGCGTGCCCAGGGCCGACATGGCCAATGTCTCCAGTGTGGCGGCCAACAGTTTTTTCACAAACGCCGGGCTGGTCTCGGGGTGCAGCAGCTCAGCGAGGAATTTGCCCATTTTGGCGAACGCGTCGGCGGACAGAAATTGCGTCCACTTCAGGTCCAGCGTCCAGAAGCTCAAGGCCACCAGCAGCAACACGCCGAGCACGAACCAGCAGGCTTTGCAGCGCGCGTCAAACAGCTTGGGCGGCAGTTTGTAGACCTCGTTGGCGGCGGCCTTGACGTCGATGCTCATGCCAGCCCCCGTCTGAGCCAGGCGCTGATGCGGTCCGCCAGCCAGACCAGGGCCATGAACACCAGCAGCATGGTGGCGACCTCGGAACCGTTGAACATCTTCATCGAGGCGTCCATTTGCTGCCCCAAACCGCCAGCGCCGACAAAGCCGAGCACGGCGGAGGAGCGGATGGCGCATTCCCAGCGATAGACCGTGTAGCTGGTGAGCTCGCCCGCGTTTTGCGGCAGCAGGGCGTACAAAAAGGCCTGCAGGCGGCCCGAGCCGTTGCGCAGCAGGCTGCTGGTGGCATGCGCTTCGCCGCTGTCCAGAATTTCGGCATAGACCTTGCCCAGCATGCCGCCGTAAGTCAGCGCAATGGCCAGCACGCCGGAGGTCGGGCCCAGCCCCACCACGCGCACGAACACCAGGGCCCAGATCAGCTCGGGCACGCTGCGCAGCACGATCAGCAGCCAGCGCACGATTTGCCGCAAGCCAGCGGGCAGCAGCGCCATGCGGCCGGTCAGCGCCGAAATGGACAGCACCCGCACCGACAGCAGCGCCAGCGGAATCGCCAGCACAAGTGCCAGCGTCAGGCCGGCGGTGGCGATGGCGACGGTGCGCCAGGTCTCGCGCGCCACCAGGGCGAGAAAGTCGCTATCCACCTTGGGCGGCACAAAGTCCGCCAGAAAGCGCAGCGTGGGTTTGAGCGCGTCGGGCTCCAGCAGCAGCCAGGGCTTGAACTCGGTCAGCACTCCCATCGGCCACAACAGAACCAGCCCGGCCAGCGCCCAGAACACGCGGCCGCGCCAGGCCGGGTCGCGCAGGGCGGGTGCGGTGCCGCGGGGCAAGGGTCGATGGACGGGGAGCAGCATGGCCGGCCGCGCTATCGGCAATGCATGACCACGGGCGCAGTCGCCGCCGGCGCGTCTTGCAGCGCTGCCGGTGGGGCGCCGGTCAGTTCGTCCAGGTGCTGCTCGTACAACTGGTGCAGGCGCTCTGGCGTCACCTGAGCGGCGGGCAGGTCAAAAGCCAGTTCACCGTCGCGCAGCCCGATGATGCGCGGGAAGTGGCGCAGCGCCATCTCCACATGGTGCAGCGTGGCGACCAGCGTGGCGCCGCGCTCGTGGGCCGCTTGCGTGAGCGACTCGATCGCTTGTTGCGCCCGGGTCGGGTCCAGCGCGGACAGGGGTTCGTCCACCAACAAAAGTGACGCCCCCACGCTTGCCACCTTGTGTGCTGCGCTGCCCCCCGAGGGGGCCTTCGCGCCTTGGGGCGGCCCGGCGACGCTCAACGCCAATAGGGCGCGGGCCAGGCCGACGCGCTGGCGTTCGCCACCGGAGAGCCGGTCGACCCGTTCGAACAGCTTGTCACTCACGTCAAAACGCGCCAGCGCCTGGTCGGCCAGCGCGATATCGGTGGGGTAAAACAGGCTGCGCACGCTGGTCCACAGGCTCTCGTGCGGCAGTCGTCCGGCCAGCACGGTGGTGACCACGCGTTGCCGTGGCGGCAGCGGCGGCACCTGCGGCGCCAGGAACAGTTCGCCGCGCAGGCGTTGCAGCTCGCTCCGTGACAAATCCCAGGGATTGCGGCCGTCCAGTTGCAGCGCCCCGC
>NZ_DHXT01000164.1:0-2740 GCF_002413825.1 Rhodoferax sp. UBA5149 | reverse complement strand
CTGCTCGCCGCTGGCGACTTGCAGGGTCAAGCCGCGCAGTGCCGCCGGGGCGTTGGCGCGGGCCGCCGGATGGCGCCCGCTGCAGTCCGTCAGCGATAGCTTCATGAATAAAATAGGGTGTTAGTCCCCGTCATATGGGCGCTATATGCTATCAATAAAATAGCAAACTCGAATTACTTCAACAGACCCGCGCTACGGGCGGCGGCTTCGATGCCCTTGTAATTCTCGGCCTTGGTGGGGATGAAGCGCGTGGCGCGCTGCGCGTCCAGAATTTCCTTGCCTTCTGGCGTGTTCTTGTTCAGGTCCAGAAAGGCCTTCGTGATCTTTTCGCGCAGGGCCAGCGGCATGTCGGCGTGCACGGTCCAGTTGTAGTCAAAGTACGGCGGTGTGGTGAAAATCACTTTGACCTTGCCGGTGTCGACCTTTTTGTCGGCCACGAATTTTTCCCACACCGAAATATTGAGGGCGCCCGCATCCACTTTGCCTGCCGCCACAGCGGCGATGGTGGCGTCGTGCGCGCCCGAGTAAGCGACCCGTTTGAAGTCCTTATCGGGGTCAATATGGGCTTGCAGCAAATAGCTGCGCGGCATCAAATGGCCCGAGGTGCTGGACTGCGAGCCAAAGCTCACGGTTTTGCCTTTCAGGTCGGCCAGGCTCTTGATCGCCGGGTCGCCGCTGATGAACACCGACTGGAATTTTTCGTCCTCTTCGCGCTGCACCAGCGGCACGACCTTGCCGCCGGAGCGGTTATTGGCCTGCACGAAGGTGAAGCCGCCGTACCAGGCCATGTCCACCTGCTTGTTGACCAGCGCCTCGACGGCGGCAGCGTAATCGGAGACCGGGGTGAACTCGACCTTCATGCCCAGCCTTTGCTCCAGGTACTTCACCAGCGGCGCGGCGTTGCGCGCCAGCTCGGTCGGCGACTCGTCGGGGATGGCGGTGACTTTGAACACGGCTTGCGCGTGAGCCAGACCACTGAGGGCGAAAACGGCGCAGGCCAGCAGGGCCTTGAGGTTGCGCGACGGGCGGGAAATACCGGAAAAACTGACCATAGGGAACTCCGAGGACTTTTTTGGAATCTCCGATTAGACTCGAAACCTCCTCCTTTTGCTGGCGCGCAAGGCGTGCAAGGCTGGCGCCGCTGGCTGTCAGCTGGTGATACTCGCCCCCATTGAAAAAGGTTTTCCGCGCATGACCCAAGTCCCCCCTCTCGTGCGAACGCCGCGCTTTGTCCAGTTGCATCACGACGACCATGCGGCCGTGCGCGCCGAGCTGGCGAGTGGTTTGCAAGCCAGTGCCGCTTACACCTCGCCCAAATATTTGTACGACGCGCTCGGTTCGCGCCTGTTTGAAGCCATCACCGAGCTGCCCGAGTACTACCCGACCCGCACCGAAGCCAGCATCTTTGCCCGCGACGCGTCCGAGATGGCGGCGCGGATCCCGCAAGGCTTGACCTTGGTGGACCTGGGGGCCGGCAACTGTCAAAAAGCGGCGCGCTTGTTTGACGTGCTGCGCCCGGCGCGCTACGTGGCGGTGGATATTTCGGTGGCGTTTTTGCGCGGCGCCTTGCTGAGTCTTCAGCGCCAGCATCCCGCGCTGGACATGGTGGGCGTCGGCATGGATTTCTCGACGACTCTGACGCTGCCGCCGCCAGCGGGCGAGGGGCCGCGTCTGGTGTTCTACCCCGGTTCGAGCATCGGCAACTTCACCCCGGCCGAGGCGCTGACCTTTTTGCGCCAGGCGCGCCAGACCGCCCAGGGTGGCGGCTTGCTGATTGGCGTGGATCTGGTGAAGCCGGTCTCGGTGCTGGCGCCGGCCTATGACGACGCGCTGGGTGTGACCGCCGCCTTCAACCGCAATATGCTGCTGCACATCAACCGCTTGCTGGGCAGCGATTTTGATGTGTCGCAGTGGCGGCACCGGGCGCTGTTCAACGCGCGGCAGGCCCGCATCGAGATGCATCTGGATGCGATGCAGGATGTGACGGTGCGCTGGCCCGGCGCGCAGCGCCACTTCAAACAGGGCGAGAGCATCCACACCGAGAACTCGTACAAATACACGCTCCAGCAGTTTGAAGCGCTGCTGCGCGAGGCCGGGTTTTCTCAGGTGACGCCATGGCGCGACGCGCAGGACTGGTTTGCCGTGTTCCTGGCACGCGCTGGCAGTTGATCATGAATGCTATTAAATTTATAGCTTGTTACGTAATAACGACGAGGGCTAGAGGCCTTTTTTATCAATGAACCGAGCCCATGTGCTGATCATCAGCCCGGCGCTGGCCGGGGCCAACAACGGCAACTGGCAAACCGCCTGGCGCTGGCAACACTTGTTGCGCCCGCTGTTTCGCAGCACCATTGCGAGCCAGTGGCAGGGCGAGGACGCCGACGTGATGCTGGCCCTGCACGCGCGCAAATCGGCCGACGCGGCGCTGGCCTGGGCGCAGGCCAAAGGCTCGAATAGGCTGGCCGTGGTGCTGACCGGCACCGACCTGTACCGCGACATTCAAACCGACGTTTCTGCCCAGCGCGCCTTGCAACTGGCCGGGCATTTGGTGGTGCTGCAGGAGCGCGCTCCGGACGCCTTGCCCGAAGCGCTCAGGCACAAGGCCCATGTGATTTTTCAGTCGACGCCCCGGCGTGCCACGCTGGTCAAGACCGATCGGCACTTGCGGGCGCTGATGGTGGGCCACCTGCGGGATGAAAAAGACCCTTTGACCTATCTGCGCGCGGCGACCCGGCTGGTG
>NZ_DHXT01000175.1:414-12715 GCF_002413825.1 Rhodoferax sp. UBA5149 | reverse complement strand
GTTTTCGGTCGGCGGCAACACCCGTGCACAGCGGGGAATTTTGAAGAGAATAAAAAAGCCTGCTATCAATTAAGTAGCAGGCTTTTCAATGCCTATAAGGCTTGTAGTGGTGGGTCCTGACAGATTCGAACTGTCGACCTACGGATTAAGAGTCCGCTGCTCTACCAACTGAGCTAAGAACCCACTTTTTAAAACGGTGTCGTGGTGGCGTTAGCGGGAATAAAACCCGCTGGACTTCGCGTTGTAAATGCGTCGCCTTCTTGACTGCGCTCTGTCCTTGCGGGCAGAGTAGCAAATTATATATCAAGGTTTTTCGCTCATCGCATGCCATTGTGGCTGCCCCGTTCAACGAACAGACCGGCGTGATCGAGGTCGGTCTGGCCGTGCTCAATGCCATCGCTGTACAACTTCTCGAACAGTCGGTTCACCGGGGCATCGAAGCCGATTTCTTCCGCCGTGGCGAGCGCATTGCGCAAGTCCTTGAGTTGTACCGACATGCGGCCGTGCGGCGTGAAATCGCGCTCCACCATGCGTTGTCGGTGGACTTGCAGGATACGGCTGTCGGCAAAGCCGCCGGTGATGGCTTCTTTCACCTTGGCCATGCTGGCGCCACCTTTTTCGCACATCAGCAGTGCTTCGGCGACGGCGCCAATGGTGATGTCCACAATCATCTGATTGGCCAATTTGGCCAATTTGGTCAGCTGGCCTGCGCCGTGCGGTCCCACATGGGTCGCACGGCCAAATACCTGGAAAATTGTTTGGGCACGCTCAAAGGCCGCCGCATTGCCGCCGGCCATGATGGCCAGCGTGCCGTGCTCCGCCCCAAGCGTGCCGCCGGACACCCGGGCATCCAGATGGGCGATGCCAATTTCGTTCAGACGGGCCGGGTGGTCGCGTGCTTCTGCGGGTTGAATGGAGGACATGTCGATCCCCAGTGCGTCCGGCTTCGGGGCTTTGGCCACGCCCCCTGCAAACAGGACGTCGCCCATGACCGTGCCGTTTTCCAACAGACAGATCACGATGTCGGCAGACCGCACGGCGTTGGCGGCCTGCGCGTGAACCGTGGCACCAAACGGGGCGAGCCGGTCGGCCTTCTCCCGCCTGCGGTTCCAGACGTGGACCGTATGGCCTGTCTCTCAAAGGCGCCGCGCCATGGGAAAACCCATCATGCCGATGCCCAGTACAGCCATCTTCATGGTCACTCCCAAAAAGCAGACGAATAGGAAAAGAATGCCGCGTCGCGCGCCGCGATCTCAGGGTTTCCGGCCATTTCGCTGTCGCCGGGCTGACGGTTTCACATCAGCAGGTGTTCGCCCGCGTTATCACCACCGAGGGTGACGTAGTTCACCTTGCGGATGTCCATCAGTTTTTTGCCGCCCGAGTAGCTGATGGCGCTTTGCACGTCCTGTTCCATTTCCAGCAGGGTCTCGGCCAATTTGCCCTTGATGGGCTCCAGAATGCGCTTGCCCTCGACGTGTTTGTATTCGCCCTTGTTGAAGTCACTGGCCGAGCCGTAGTATTCCTTGTACAGCTTGCCGTCCACCTCGACGGTTTGGCCGGGGCTCTCTTCATGACCCGCCAGCATCGAGCCGATCATCACCATCGTGGCGCCAAAGCGGATGGACTTGGCGATGTCGCCATGCTCGCGGATGCCGCCATCGGCAATGATGGGCTTGGTCGCCACGCGGGCACACCACTTCACGGCGCTCAGTTGCCAGCCACCCGTGCCAAAGCCGGTCTTGAGTTTGGTGATGCAGACCTTGCCGGGGCCAATGCCGACCTTGGTGGCGTCGGCGCCCCAGTTCTCCAGATCAATCACGGCTTCCGGCGTCGCCACATTGCCGGCAATGATGAAGGCTGCGGGCATTTTTTCTTTCAAATACCCAATCATGTTCTTCAGGCTGTCGGCGTGGCCGTGGGCGATGTCGATCGTGATGTAGTCCGGCGCCAGGCCGAGCGCCAGCAACTGGTCAACGGTATCGTAATCCGCTTTCTTGACGCCCAGCGAAATCGACGCGTACAAGCCCTGGGCCATCATGTCTTTGACGAACTGGACGTTGTCCAGATCGAAGCGGTGCATCACGTAGAAGTAGCCGTTTTGCGCCAGCCAGACGCAGGTCGATTCATCTACCACCGTCTTCATGTTGGCCGGCACGACGGGTATGCGAAAGCGCCGGCTGCCCAGCTCGACGCTGGCGTCGCATTCCGAGCGGCTCTCCACGCGGCATTTGCGCGGCAGCAAAAGAATGTTGTCGTAGTCAAAAATTTCCATTTTTACCAAGCTCCAGAAGGCCGTTGCTGAACAGGTGAGCGTTTGGACTGGTCGGCTGGTGCTGCGCCATGGATCTTATACGGCCTTGTATATCTTCCACCAGCAGCAGCCAGGCGGTCCATGGGCCTGGCCTGGCACAAAACGGCTGAGGCCATGCAGCGGATGCCAGCCTCCAACTCAGATTCATCAGGAACAAAAGTTTTTTCATGCGAGGCTTTCTACAATGCTCGGATGTTCTCAGAAATTACACAAGCGGGTCCTCAGCCGGGCGCCCAGGACTCCCCCCTCCTGCAAAATCTCAACCCGGAGCAGCGCGCCGCCGTGACCTTGCCGGCCGAGCATGCGCTGATCCTGGCGGGGGCCGGCTCGGGGAAGACCCGGGTGCTGACCACCCGCATTGCCTGGCTGTTGCAAAACGGTCAGGTGACGCCCGGCGGCGTGCTGGCCGTGACCTTCACCAACAAGGCCGCCAAGGAACTGATGACGCGCCTGACCAGCATGTTGCCGGTCAATGTGCACGGCATGTGGATTGGCACTTTCCATGGCCTGTGCAACCGTTTTTTGCGCGCCCATTTCAAGCTGGCGAATCTGCCGCAGAGCTTTCAGATTCTGGACACCCAGGATCAGCTCTCCGCCATCAAGCGCGTTTACAAGCAATTCAAACTGGATGATGAACGCTACCCCCCGAAGCAGATGCAATGGTTTATTGGTGGCTGCAAGGAAGACGGGCTGCGCCCCAATATGGTCGAAGTGCGCGACGAAGAAACGCGCAAGAAAATCGAAATTTACCAGCTCTATGAAGACCAGTGCCAGCGCGAAGGCGTGGTCGATTTTGGCGAGCTGATGTTGCGTAGCTTTGAAGTGCTGCGCGACAACGATCCGATTCGCGAGCACTATCAGAGGCGCTTTCGCCATATCCTGATCGACGAGTTTCAGGATACCAACAAGCTGCAATATGCGTGGATCAAGATGCTGGCGGGCACGGGCGCGCACGGGTCAGCCGATGACGCGTCCAGTTTCAACCCGAGCGGCTGTGTGCTGGCGGTGGGCGACGATGACCAGAGCATCTACGCCTTTCGCGGTGCCCGCGTCGGCAATATGACCGACTTTGTGCGCGAGTTCAAGGTGCAGCACCAGATCAAGCTGGAGGAAAACTACCGCAGCGGCAGCAACATCCTGGACTCCGCCAATGAGCTGATCAGCCACAACAGCAAACGCCTGGGCAAGAACCTGCGCACCGCGCAAGGGCCGGGCGAGCCGGTGCGCGTGTTCGAGGCGAGCAGCGATTTTGCCGAGGCGCAGTGGATGGTGGACGAAATGCGCCAACTGGTGCGCGACGACGTGCCGCGCAAAGAAATCGCCGTGCTGTACCGCAGCAATGCGCAAAGCCGGGTCATTGAGACCGCCTTGTTCAACGCCGGCATGCCGTACAAGGTGTATGGCGGTCTGCGCTTTTTCGAGCGCGCTGAAATCAAGAACGCGCTGGCCTATCTGCGCCTGCTGCAGAACCCGCGCGACGACACCAGTTTCTTGCGGGCGGTAAATTTTCCACCGCGCGGTATCGGCCTGCGCAGCCTGGAGCAGTTGCAAGACCTGGCCCATGCGAGCGGCTGCTCGCTCAGTGATGCGGTAAGCGGCCTCAGTGGCAAGGCGGGCAGCAACATCGGCGCCTTTTTGGCCGGCATTGACGTGTTGCGCGAGCAGACACAAGGCATGACCCTGCGTGAAATCGTCGAGCGGGTGCTGGAGCACAGTGGTTTGATCACGCACTACAAGGCCGATCGCGAAGGCGCTGACCGGGTAGAAAATCTGGAAGAGCTGGTGAACGCGGCGGAGAGTTTTGTTTCGCTGGAGAACTTTGGGCGAGATGCCGCGCAGCCGGTCGATGAACAAGGCCACGCCCTGATCCAGTCGCCCGCGTCGCAGGGGCTGGACCTCAATCAAGCGCTGCTGGAGGAGCTGGCGCCCGATGCGGAGACGGGCGAGACCCTGTCACCGCTGGCGGCCTTCCTGTCGCACGCGGCGCTGGAGGCAGGCGACAACCAGGCGCAGGCCGGTCAGGACGCCATCCAGCTGATGACAGTGCATTCCAGCAAAGGGCTGGAGTTTGACTGCGTCTTCATCACCGGCATGGAAGAAGGCCTGTTCCCGCACGAAAACTCGGTGAGTGACCGTGACGGTCTGGAGGAAGAACGGCGTCTGATGTACGTGGCCATCACGCGGGCGCGCAAGCGCCTGTACCTGAGTCATTCGCAAACCCGCATGTTGCACGGGCAGACGCGCTACAACATGAAGAGCCGGTTTTTTGAGGAGTTGCCGGAGGCCGCGCTGAAGTGGATCACACCCAAAAATCAAGGCTTCGGTTCCGGGTCTGCTACGAATTCAGGAGCTGGTGGTGCTTATTCCACGGGGGCTAGAGGCTCGTTTGGCACTGACTATTCAAAGTTTACCGCGGCACCCGTGCCCCTCCAAAAGGCGGCGCCAGCGCATGGGCTGCGTGCCGGCATGAAGGTGTTTCACGCCAAGTTCGGGGAGGGCTCGGTACTCGCACTGGAAGGCGTGGGTGACGATGCGCGGGCACAAATCAACTTCCCGCGCCATGGCGTCAAGTGGTTGGCATTGAGCGTGGCCAAGCTGACGCCGGTGCCTTGATCCGTCATCCCGCGGCACGCTGATTCATGCCCGTCCCCGAGGGAATCTTTCAATCACCTGCGAAAAACCATTGGACGCTTCACTGATGCGCAATCGGTTTTTCAGTGAACAGGTACTCCTTCAGCTGGCCGGAAAACTTGGGGTCCTTGCGCCGAACCCACTCCAGCAGCATGGCCGCGTGTTCTTTCTCCTCGTCCCGGTTGTGCGCAAGAATGGCCTTGAGTTCCATGTCCTTGCAGGCATCGGCACGTTGGTTATACCAATCCACGGCCTCCAGCTCTTCCATCAGGGAAACAATGGCGCGGTGCATGTCGCGCGTTTCGTGGGACAGTTCTTCTATGGGCTCGTGATAACCGATGCTGGACATATTCTTTTCCTTTTGGTTGCGGTGTTCCTGGCGTTGAATGCGTAGCGAATCGCGACTATTCGTCGAGCGATGCGCAGTGCAATGTTTGAGCGTGTGATGGTGCAATGCGCCGAGTGACTTCTGGAACTGGAAAGAAGCATTTCAAAAACGTGGGCACCCCGTGCGGCGCCTCCTCCAGAACGACAAAGAAAAACACCTTGGCTTTTGCGACGCCGATGAAAGGCGCTACGGACGCCATGCGTTGCTGAGCCTCATCAGCCGAGCTGGCCTCGACGGTGAGCCGGATTTGCCTGGTAACAGGGTCAAATGCACAGTAAAAATGGCCAGGAATAACAGCTTTCACGGCTTGTCGATAAGTAAAAGTATTCATACTCTTTAAAAGTAGTCTCGGACGGCTCCCGCCATCTCATGTAATTTCACCGCCTTCGCCAGCTGCAAATGCTTGTCGGCGCAGGGCGCTCGAATGTCCGTGCGATGCTGGAAGTGCGGGCTCTATGGTCATGCGCCTAGCCACCAGGACCAAGACAGATGACTTGCAAGGCCATGGTATTGACTCGTCAAGAATTCATCTGTGCGCTTGCATACATAGGCACGGGTTTTCTGAATTCTTCGACTGGGAGATTTGTATGGCGAGAAACCATGCCAGAGGCTTGACGTGGATTTCTGCGGGCGCACCAGGCCGGGCTCAAGGCTTGCGTTTGGCGCGCACGGGTGCGCTCATCAGACCTTCGGGCAAGACCACACCTTTGAGCGACGCCTGCGCCAGCCGGAAGAACACGTCGGTGTTGTCCATGACGCCGGTGAAGGCCCAGGCACCCGGACCGAAGGCCGAGAGCGGAATGTCGGTGGCGGTGTGCACCGCGCTGTCGCCCGGCACCTGGCCGGTGACCAGGTAGCGGCCCTCGGTGTCGCGCGCCATCGGTCCCGCCGGGTAGGCCGACAGCGGTTCTTGCTTCACGAAGGGCTGCTGGCTGTCCTGCAGCGGGCGCTCGTTGCTGCGCCAGTCTTCATAGCGGTCGGCATTGGCGCCATAACCGACCAGCAGGCGGTGGTCGATGTCGGTGGTTTCGGGATAACCGTCGCGGGCGATGCGGTACTTCGGAAAACCGGCCTTCTCGTAGATGCCCACCACCTTGTCGCGCACATTGGCGCTGCCGCCCTCGCGCACCAGTTCCTGCAGCCGCGCGTCGCTCACCAGTGAGCCGCCGATGAGGGCCACGCCCGAGCACTCATGGTCGGCGGTGACGATCACCAGCGTGTCGCCGCGTCGGCGGGCGAACTCTTGCACCACCTTGGTGGCGCGGTCAAATTCGATGGTGTCAAGCATCCAGCGCTCGGTGTCCATGTTGTGCGCCTGCTTGTCGATGGAGGCGCCTTCCACCATCAACACGAAGCCGTTCTTTTGCCGCTCCAGCACCGCCAGCGCCTTGACGGTCATCTCGTCAAGCATGGGCTGGTCGGGGAAGCCGTAGTCGTCCACCACGCGGCCAGTGATACCGCGCATCCTGCTGCGCCGACCGTCGATCTTGTCCAGCGCCACGTTCATGTTGGCGTGCGCAAACAGGCCCAGCAGACGCTCGGTCTTCAAAGGATCGATGGCGTCCAGCGCGGTTTTGTCGGCTGCGTAGCGAAAACCGGATGCCTGAAAATCGGCGATCAGGTCACGCTCTTTGTCGAGCTGGCCCGGCGCCGCGCCCCATCGTTTGACGATGTCCGCGGTGTGCGCGTCGGTGCTGGAGAAGACGTAGTCGGTGCGGTCGCCACGCGCCGAACCGGGCACGCTGGCGGGCAGGAACCACTTGCGTCCGCCGCCCATGAGGACGGAAAGACCGGTGAGGCTGCGGTCATCGAGGTACTGGTCCACGATGCCGGTGCCCGCGCCGCGGTTGCTGGCGTGTACCGCGTTGCCGGCCGGCGTGGCATCGAACACGTCGGCCGTGGTCACCAGGCCCAGCGCCTTGCCCTGCGTGCGGTGCAGGTACTCGCTGAGGTACTCGATGCGCGGGTTGTCGAAGGGGTCGGTGGTGTCATCCGGGAACACACCCTCTTCATTGTTGTTGTTCTTGTTGCCCGAGACGTAGGCCGTCATGCCCGGCGCCGAATCGGTCACGACCGAATTGAGCGAAGCCGTCTTGACCATGCCGGTCACCGGAAAAGTGTCCATCGCCAGCGGCGTGATGACCTTGCCCTGGGCGTAGCCACCGGCCACAATGCGCGCCGCCGTGCGCTGGGCCGCGCCCATGCCGTCGCCCAGCAGGATGACGATGTTTTTGACCTTCTGGCCGCCCGCCAGCAGCGCTACCACTTCGAAGTTGCCCTGGGCACTGACATTCTGGCCATCGCTTTGGGTGGCGCTCACGCTGAAGGTATGCAATCCGGGGTGGGCCATGCTGATGGCGCGCACGGTGGCGATGACGGCATTCTTGGGGACCGACGCCGGACAGCCGCTGCTGCACTCGCGCAGCGCCAGCGGCGCCTCAACGGCCTTGCCGTCGATTTCAAAACGGGCATTGCGGATGCTCTTGCTGGCGTCGTCGGGGCGCAACGTGGCCTGCAGGTCGAAGCGTTGACCGGGCAGAAAGCGCGCGATCACCGGCGCGCTCTGGCCGCTGGAAAAGAGTTCGCTGGGCGGCGTGAGACGGCTCACGGAAGGCGCTGCCTGGACGGCCGTGGCGGTCAGGCTGGAGAACGCGCACAGGCCCAGTGGCAGGAGGGCGCGGGAACGACGGTGACGGGAAGAACCCATGCTTGCAATCGGGTCAGTGAAGGTTCAGTGCGAGTGCTGCAGCTTATGCAGGTAGCCGGTCAACTCGAAAGCATTCATGCTGCGCGTGGCATCGGGGTCGAGCTGCAGACGGACCCAAGACACCCGGCCATCGCGTTCTTCTTCATGGCGGCTGACGCTCAGCCTGCCGCTTACCGCCACCAGCCCGCGCACATGGGGCACGGCCCAGTCCTGCTGACTGGGGTCGAGGTAAACCATCACGGTGGCGGGGGGCAGATCGTCGGCATCACCATCGGCGTGCTCGCTCATCTGCACCGGACGGGGCGCCAGCATGAAGCGGCCCGGCACCGGGTTTTCCTGTTGCACCATATAACCCACCAGTCGCACCGGCCGCCCGTCGGCCTGGCGCAGGGTGTCGCTGATGTCGAGCCCGGTCGGTCCCACCGGGGTCCGGAAGAACTCACGAAAACGCAGTTCGGTCACGTTGCGTGACGCGACCGGCGTGAGCACCTGCGGTTGGGCCGTGCCCATCCAGAAAGCCGCGGTGGTGGCCAGCAGCAGGCGCAGCGGGGTGGTGAAGGCGCTCTGGCGGCTGGCGTCCAGGGGCAATTGAAATTGGATATTCATGGTGTGCAGACGGCGTGTGGAGGGGCGGTGAGAATCACAACCCTCAGCGTACCAAGCGTCTGTGACGCTGTCGTGACACCGTGTGCCCAAGCGCCTGACCGGTTTAAGGAGCGGCCTGAGGAGTGGTTCCGGGTGCCGCTTCCGGCGGCGGCTCGAAGCTGTCGCGGAAGGTGAAATAAAGCGAGGTAAAGAACATCGAAGCCGTCAACAGCAGGACGGGAAACAGGAAGTCGCCAGCGAGTTCGGGCTTGCCCAGCAGCGCGGCCAATGTGGTAACGCCGGCGACGACCAGCACCAGCACGGCCAGCCACATCACGCCGAAAAGCGCGAACGCCCAAAAATTACGGAAACAGGCGACGAGGCTGAAGAAAAGACTTTTGACCGGCGGCAAGCCGTGCCAGTGAACCAGCGCCGGGGCATGCCAGAACATCAACGACAGCGGTAGGTGCAGGCCAATGAATATCCACATGGCCGCCTGAAAAGCAGGCTCAACCATCATCTCGCGGGTGGGCGTCACGCCGCCCAGATAAACACTGGCAAAGCTGCCGCCGTCCATCAGCCAGGAAGCCCCCATCGCGAGCAGAAAACCCAGCGCATACAGAGCGCCCAGCACCAGCATGGCGCGCGCCTGTTGCCGACCCGCGCGAAACGCTGCCAGTAAGACAAAAGGCATGGGGAATCGGCCATCGGTCGCTTCGCGCGTGGCCACCATCAGTCCCAGTGTGGCGGCGGGTAGCAGCGCCATGGCCAGCGCGGTGCCGATGAAGGGGATCTGGCTGGCGACCGTCATCACGGCCATGAACATGAAAAACAGACCGGCGAGCGCCAGCGGTTGTCTGAAAAACGTCCGTATGCCGAGCTTGACCCATAGCATGCCGGTACGGGCGGGAACAATGTTCAGTTTCATGGTCAGGTCGCAACAGCGCTCAAAAGGTCGGGGTGCGTGGCCCGCTCGCGCAGCACCCGCTCGAAATGGCCCGGATCGTGGGCCTTGAGCATGCTGGCTTCGCGTGGCAGGTGGTAATCCCACAAGCGCGAAATCCAGAACCGCAGGGCGCCGCCGCGCAGCATGGCCGGCAGCAACTCACGCTCGGCCTGCTCCAGCGTGCGCACCGCGCCGTAGGCTGCGAGGAAGCTTTGGGCGCGTTCGACGTTGTGGGCGCCAGTGTCGAGGTCGACACACCAGTCGTTCAAGGTGACTGCAATATCAAAAAGCCAGCTGTCGATGCCGGCGAAATAGAAGTCGAAAAACCCGGTGAGATGGAGTTCACCGTCCACCTGGTCAAACATCACGTTGTCCCGAAACAGGTCGGCGTGAATCGGGCCACGGGGCAGGGCTGCATAGGCGGACGACGCCGCAATGTGGTTCTGGTAGGCCAGTTCGCTCTGGATCAAGGCGGCCTGGGTGGCGCTCAAATAAGGCAGCACCACCGGCACGGTCTCGTTCCACCAGGGCAGGCCCCGCAGATTGGGTTGCGACAGGGCAAAGTCGCGCCCGGCCAGATGCATTTTGGCCAGCGTGGCGCCGACCGCCGCGCAATGTGCCGCGGTGGGGGCCAACTCGCTTTTGCCGGGCAGCCGGTTCACCACGGCCGCCGGTTTGCCCTTGAGTTCAAACACCAGATCGCCTTGGGCGTTGGCGGTGGGGTCAGGGACCGGGATGCCGCGCTCGGCCAGGTGCTTCATCAAACGCAGGTAGAACGGCAACTGGGTGAGGGTCAGGCGCTCGAACAGGGTGAGCACGTAATCGCGGGTTTCTTCATCGACCTGGGTGGTGACGAAGTAGTTGGTGTTCTCGATGCCGCCGGCGCAACCTTGCATGGCCTTGAGTTCACCCAGCTTGAGTTGTCGCAGCAGGGTTCTAGCCTCTTTGGTCGAGACTTCTGTGTAAACCGCCATGAATCAGAAACCCAGAATTTTCCAGCTGCGTTCGCCACTGGTGGGCGCAACTTGATACGCCGGCATGCCGCCTTTGGGTTGAACGTCGATGGTCTTGGTTTCACCACCGATCCGCAGCTCGTCAATCCGCGCGCCAGCGTCTTCCACGTGAATGCGCTCGGTGCGCTTTTCTATGGCACCACTGGCCGTGGCTGCAGACGTTTTTTGCGGATCGGCAGCTGCTGGGGCCGCAGCAGGAGACTGTGCTTGGCAAATGCTGACGCAAGACAGGGCGAGGGTGAGAAATAAGGCAAAGCGCATGCCGTGATTGTAAGTAGAAGCACTGGTGCCCGGCCTGTCACAGGCAAAATGGGCGTATGAATGACCCCCAAACATCGAAAAAAACCCTGCTTCTGGTGGATGGTTCCAGCTACCTGTACCGGGCCTTTCACGCCATGCCTGATTTGCGGGCCGTGCCCGGCGACCCCACCAGTGCGCCCACCGGCGCCATTCGCGGCATGATTAATATGCTGCAGAGTCTGCGCAAGGAAGTGCCCGCTGATTTTGCCGCCTGTGTGTTTGATGCCAAAGGCCCGACCTTCCGCGATGAGCTTTACCCCGAGTACAAGGCGCACCGCTCCCCCATGCCGGATGACCTGCGCGCCCAGATTGAGCCGATTCATGAGGTGGTGCGCCTGATGGGCTGGAAAGTGCTGGATGTGCCCGGTGTCGAGGCCGACGACGTGATCGGCACACTGGCCGTGACCGCGGCTCAGCAGGGCATCGAGGTGATTGTGAGCAGTGGCGACAAGGACCTGGCGCAACTGGTCAACGCCCACATCACCATCATCGACACCATGAACGGCAAACGCCGCGATCTGGCCGGCGTTGAGGCCGAGTTTGGCGTGCCGCCGCGCCTGATGGTGGACTTCCAGACCCTGGTGGGCGACGTGATTGACAACGTGCCGGGTGTGCCCAAAGTTGGCCCCAAGACCGCTGCCAAGTGGCTGCAGCAATACGGCTCGTTAGATGCCGTGGTGGCCAACGCCGACGCCATCAAGGGCGTGGTGGGCGAGAATCTGAAGAAGACGCTGGACTGGCTGCCGCTGGGCCGCCAGCTCCTCACCATCAAGACCGACTGCGATCTGAACGGCTGGGTGCCGGATCTGCCTGCTATGGATTCAATAGCTACTGGCGTAATGAATACGGGGGCTCTGGCCGTTTTTTATGATAGATACGGGTTCAAAGGCCTGGCCCGGGCGATCGGCGGCTCCGCAGCAAGTACCGAAAAACCCATCGCTGGCCCTAAAGCCCCGGCTAAAAGCAAAGCGGAACCCGGTCTATTCGACGAGCCTGACTTGTTCAGTGACCCGCAAGCTGCCGCCGCCCCCGCAGCCTCCCGCGTCACGACGCTGGCCTACGACACCATCCTGACTTGGGATGCCTTGGAGCGCTGGCTCGCGACCGTGATGGCCGCCGAGTTGGTGGCGGTGGACACCGAAACTACGTCGTTGGACGAGATGCGTGCCGAGATCGTGGGCGTCAGCTTCAGTGTGACGCCGGGTGCGGCGGCCTACATCCCGCTGGCGCACAGGTACCCCGATGCCCCGGCGCAGCTGCCGCGCGACGAGGTGCTGGCCAAACTCAAACCCTGGCTGGAAGACGCCAGCAAAAAGAAGCTGGGCCAGCACATCAAGTACGACCGCCATGTGTTTGCCAACCACGGCATCGAGGTGCAGGGCTATGCCCACGACACCATGCTGCAAAGCTATGTGCTGGA
>NZ_DHXT01000175.1:0-166 GCF_002413825.1 Rhodoferax sp. UBA5149 | reverse complement strand
GAGCGCCATCTGGGGCGCAGCGGCATCAGTTTCGAGGATTTGTGCGGCAAGGGCGTCAATCAGATCTGCTTTGACCAGGTCGATGTGGCCAAGGCGGCCGAGTACTCATGCGAGGATTCGGACATGACGCTGGATGTCCATCGGGTCCTGTGGCCGCAACTGCAGG
>NZ_DHXT01000154.1:7378-7656 GCF_002413825.1 Rhodoferax sp. UBA5149 | reverse complement strand
ACCACCGGCACAAACACCGCGCTGACCTGGTCCACCAAACGCTGGATCGGTGCCTTGGCGGCCTGCGCGTCCTCCACCAGACGGATGATGCTGGAGAGCACGGTATCAACGCCGACGGCGCTTACCTGCATCACGACGCGACCGTCGCCATTGATGGAGCCGCCGGTGAGTTTGGCCATGGGATCGACCGCCGCGCCCGGCGTCGACTTGGCGGCTGCGTGTTTTTCCACCGGCAGCGGCTCGCCGGTCAGCATCGACTCGTCCACCTGGGTCTGCCC
>NZ_DHXT01000154.1:0-7119 GCF_002413825.1 Rhodoferax sp. UBA5149 | reverse complement strand
GCCGAGGTGGTTTGGCGCTTGGCGCGCGCCTCCAGCCACTTGCCCAGCAGCACCAGCGTGATGACGATGGCCGAGCCTTCAAAGTAGAGATGCACCATGGCGCCGGGCTCGGCCGTGAGCCACAACCACATCGACAAGGCCCAGCCCGCCGTCGTGCCAATCGCCACCAGCAAATCCATGTTGCCGGTGAGCGCCTTGAGTGAATGCCAGCCGGCCTTGTAAAAGCGCGCGCCCAGAATGAATTGCACGGGCGTGGCGAGCAAGAATTGCCACACGGCGGGCAGCATCCAGTGCTGGCCGAGCAGGTCGGCCAGCATCGGCAAGGTCAGCGGCGCCGACAAGGCCAGCCCGACGGCCACCGGGGCAAAGCCGGCCCACGGCGAGCTGTCGACGGCATCGATGGCCGCGCTGGCGGCGCGCGGCTCGTAGCCGGCATCGCGCACGGCGCGGCGCAAGCGGGCCTCCATTTGTTCCCCGGGCACCACCACAATGCGCGCCGATTCGGTCGCCAGATTCACCGTGGCGTCCTGCACACCGGGGACTTTTTTCAGGGCTTTTTCGACCCGGGCCACACAGGAGGCGCAGGTCATGCCACCAATGCCGATGTCGAGTGAAGCGGGGGAAATCGAAGGGGCTGAAACGGTATTCATAGTTGTGAGCGTAATCCTTCCCCTCATGGCAAGGTCAAGTCGCGCGACTCGGCCCTTGACCTTCCCATGGTGGGAGGGTTCAGAATATGCTCTTCACCACGTTCTTTTTCCATCACTTAAAGGCGATTTCCATGAAGCAAACCTTTACCGTCACCGGCATGACCTGCGGCCACTGCGAAAAAGCGGTCACCCGCGCCGTGAAACAAGTCGATCCGCAAGCCGAGGTCACGATTGACCGCGCGGCCAACCAGGTCGAGGTGCAGTCCGAGCAGCCGCGTGCGTCGCTGGCCCAGGCGATTGCCGAAGAAGGCTACGCCGTCGCCGCATGAAAGCCAAGGCCACGGCCCCGATTGAGGCCAGCACGCTGGCCAACGCTGCGTGGCCGGTCGCCATTGGCAGTGCCGCCCGGCTCTCCCATGTGTCGGCCAAGATGGTACGGCACTACGAGTCGCTCGGGCTGCTCGCGCCCGTGGCCCGCACCGACAGCGGCTACCGCCAGTACAACGAGGCCGACGTGCGCACCCTGCAGTTCATCAAGCGCGGGCGCGACCTGGGTTTTTCAATGGCCGAGATCGCCGAGCTGGTGGGCTTGTGGCACAACCGTAAACGCGCCAGCGCCAGCGTCAAGCGCATCGCCCAGAAACATGTCGATGAGCTGGCGCAACGCATCGACGCCATGCAGGCGATGCAGCGCACCCTGGCGTCCCTGCTCAACCACTGCCAGGGGGACGAGCGGCCCGATTGCCCGATACTGGATGACCTGGCAGGCCATGGTTGCTAGTATCTTGACGGCGGCCTGCGTGACTTCGGTCACAGACAGGGGCTCCAACAAAGCGTCTAATCCGCTCATCAACAACCCCCAAAGGAGTTCCTCATGAAAACCAATGAAGGCGGTATCGACCGCATCGTGCGCATCGTCGCTGGCTTGGTGCTGCTGGGCCTCATGGCCATGGGCACCATCGGCTGGTGGGGCTGGTTGGGCGTCGTGCCGCTGGCCACTGGCCTGATCGGCTGGTGCCCCGCCTACACCTTGCTGGGCATGAACACCTGCCCGATGAAAAGCAAGGCCTGAGCGCTGCCGCGCCGGGCCGGTTATGCCGTCTTGGCCCGGCCCGGCGTCCCCGGTCCGCCTTTACGTCAAGGTTTTTTAGGCCAAGGTTTTTAGCAATGCCTTGGCGGCCGGCTCGGAGGATGCGGGGTTTTGCCCGGTAATCAGCAGGCCATCGGTGACAACATAGGGCTGCCAGTCGGCCCCCTTGGAATAGTTGCCCCCGTTTTTCTTCAGCATGTCCTCGACCAGGAACGGGACGATCTGGGTCAGGCCGACCGCTTCTTCCTCGGTGTTGGTGAAGCCGGTGACGGCCTTGCCCTGCACCACGGACTTGCCGTCAGTGGCCTTGGGATGGCGCAGCACGGCGGGCGCATGGCACACGGCGACGACCGGTTTGCCGGCCGCCAGCATCGCTTCAATCAGGGCAATGGAGTAGGCGTTTTCAGCCAGATCCCACAAGGGGCCATGACCGCCGGGGTAAAACACGGCGTCGAAATCAGCCGCGGCAATTTCGCGCAGCTTGCGCGTGCTGGCGAGAACGGCCTGGGCGGCGGGATCGGCTTTGAAGCGGCGGGTGGATTCGGTCTGGGCCGTCGGGTCGTCGCTCTTGGGATCGAGCGGCGGCTGGCCACCGAGCGGTGACGCCAGCGTGATGGCCGCGCCGGCGTCCTTGAACGCGTAGTAGGGGGCGGCGAACTCTTCCAGCCAGAAGCCGGTTTTCGCGCCGGTGGTGCCGAGCTGGTCGTGCGAGGTCAGAACCATCAATATCTTTTTCATGTCGTTTCCTTCTGTGTGAGGGGGAATGGTTTAGTCGTTCGCGACGCGAACGATCAGCTTGCCGAAGTTCTTGCCTTCCAGCAAGCCGATGAAGGCTTGCGGCGCGTTCTCCAGGTCATCGACAATGTCTTCACGGACTTTGATCTGCCCGCTCGCCAGCCACTGGCTCATGTCTTTGGCGAACTCGGGATAGCGGTGTCCGTAGTCGTCAAAAATGATGAAACCTTGCATGCGGATGCGCTTGGTCAGCAGGTTGCGCATCAGCAGCGGGCTGCGGTCCGGGCCTTCGGGCAAGGCCGTGGCGTTGTAGTGGGCAATCAGGCCGCACAGCGGCACCCGCGCGGCGGCATTCAGCAAAGGCAGCACGGCGTCGAACACCTTGCCGCCCACGTTTTCAAAATAGACGTCGATGCCCTTGGGGCAAGCGGCCGCCAGCAGCGCCGCCAGGTCCGGGCTGTGGTGGTCGATGCAGGCGTCAAAACCCAGTTCTTCCACGGCCGAGCGGCACTTCTCAGGCCCCCCCGCAATGCCGACCACGCGGCAGCCCTTGAGCTTGGCGATCTGCCCGACGACGGAGCCGACCGCGCCCGTGGCCGCGGCCACCACCACCGTTTCACCGGTCTTCGGGGCGCCAATGTCCAGCAGCCCCATGTAGGCGGTAAAACCCGGCATGCCCAGCACGCCCAGCGCATACGAGGGGCGTGCCATGGCCGGGTCCAGCTTGGTCAGGCCGCTGCCATCGGACACGGCATAGTCTTGCCAGCCGGTATAGGCCAGCACCCAGTCGCCGACAGCAAAACCGGCGAGCTGGCTGCTTTGCACGCGGCACACGGTGGCCCCGACCATGGGCGCACCGACGGCGACCGACGCGGCGTAGCTGGCGGCCTCGCTCATGCGGCCGCGCATATAGGGGTCGAGCGACAAATACACGGTGCGCAGCAGCACCTGGCCGGGTCCGGCGACGGGCACCGCCGTGGTCGCCAGGTGAAAGTTGGCGGCGGTCGGCGCGCCGACCGGGCGTGAGGCCAGTTGCAGCTGGCGGTTGACGGTTGGGGTCTGGGTCATGAGCGTTGCTTTCACATCAGGGGCGCTGGGGCGTGCTTCAGAGCGCGGCCTCTAACACCCGGCGGCTGACGTCGGGGGTCACATCACCGCGTTCACTGAGCTTGGTCATGCCATGCTCTTCGAGTTGGCGAATCACCACGTCAATCGCCTCGGCCCCGAGCCCATAGGCAGCGAGGCGGGTGGGAATCCCCATGCGCTCGAAGAAGTCGCGGGTCTGTTCGATGGCGGCCGTGATGCGCTCGTCATCGCTGCCGCTGCGAATGCCCCAGACCCGCTCGCCGTATTGCAGCAGCTTGTCGCGCTTTTGCACGCGGCGCTCGTTCAGCATGGCCGGCAACACGATCGCCAGCGTGCGGGCGTGGTCGATGTTGTGCAGCGCCGTGAGCTCGTGGCCAATCATGTGGGTCGCCCAGTCCTGCGGCACACCGGCACCAATCAAGCCATTCAGCGCGAGAGTGGCCGCCCACATCAGGCTGGCACGGTCATCATAGTCCGGCTCGGAAGCGGTCAGCAGACGCGGACCAATGTCCACCAGTGTTTGCAGCAGGCTCTCGGCAAAACGGTCTTGCACCGGGGCGTTCACCGGGTAGGTCAGGTATTGCTCGACGGTATGGACAAAGGCATCGACCACGCCGTTGGCGATTTGTTGCGTTGGCAGGGTATAGGTCTTGGTCGGGTCCAGCACCGAGAACTGCGGGAACAGATGGCGGCTGCGGAACGGCAGCTTGGCGCCGATGTCACGGCGCGTGATGACCGAACCGTTGTTCATCTCCGAGCCGGTGGCGGGCAGGGTCAGCACCGTGCCAAAGGGCAAGGCGGTCTTGATGTTGCGCCCGCCTTTGAGCAGGATGTCCCACGCGTCGCCTTCGAATGGCACCGCTGCCGCAATGAATTTGGCGGCATCAATCACCGAGCCGCCACCCACCGCCAGCAGAAAGTCGAATTTCTGTTCACGCACTTGCTGAACCGCCTTCATCGCGGTGTCAAAGCTCGGATTGGGCTCAATGCCGCTGAAGGTGCTGTGCTGGCGCGTGCCCAGAGCCTGGCGCACCTCGCCCAGCGTACCGGTTTTTTCAGCGCTGGCGCCGCCCACCAGAATCAGCACCTTGGCCTGGGCCGGCACCAGCTTGGCGAGGTCGCCAATGCGGTCTTTACCGAAAACAATCTGGGTCGGGTTGTAAAAATCAAAGTTCAGCATGGCAGTCCTTGGGTTGGTGGGTTGGAGGTAGAGGTCAATGAGCGATCAAAGTAGACCGATCCGTTAGTAATTCGAATGAACAGGGTGGGTTGGTGGCGCTTGTCAACGGCCTGGTGGACCGAGCAGCAAATGGGTGCTGTCCATGGCGTGGGCGAACGGGCTGCCATCGCGCCGCAGCTTGGACAGCAGACTGGCACCGAGCCACAGCTCGTACAGGGTCAGGGCCGTTGCGTTGGCCACCAGCGTGGACGGGACGGAGCCATCGGCACGCGCCTCTTGCAGGCACTGGGCAATGCGCTGCACCACCTGGTCGGTGCCATCACGCAGGGTCAGGCGCATGGCTTCCGAGATATCGGCCACCTCGGCGCTGAGCTTCACAATCAGACACTTGGACCCCGTTGCGGCGCCGCTGCAGCCATCCGCCGTGATGCCGCACTGCGTGACGTTCCAATAAGACCAGTAACGCATCAAACGTGCCCGTGCCGGCGTTCCATCCGCGCTGAGCAAGGCATCCAGCCGACGCAGGTACTGGTCCATGTAGCGCACCAGCAACTCCTCGCCAAAGCGTTCCTTGGAGCTGAAGTAATGGTAGAACGACCCTTTGGGCACGCCCGCCGCGGCCAGGATTTCCGCCAGACCGACGCCGACAAAACCTTTGCCCGCGATCAGGCGCTCGCCGCAATCGAGGATATGGTTCTTGGCGGAGGGTTGATCGAGGATCATGCGCTGATTATGCTTCAAGTAGACCGGTCGTCTAGTAATTGACGTCGCAATAACCAGAAATTTTTCATGGTTATTGCGCGCGCACGTGGGTTCGTTTTTTCAGAGAGATGCCGTCAGGTCGGCACCATCTCGCCGCCCAGCGCTTCCAGCAAATCGGGCAGCAGTTTGCGCAGTTCACCGGTGGCGATGGCAGTGTCGGCATCGAAACCATCTTCTTTGCCGGTGGACGTCCCTTCCATCACCACATCGAGAAACACCAGCTTCTTGAGCTGCAGGCCTTCCGTCAGCACAAAGGACACGCGGCTGTCCCAGGTCAGCGCCAGCCGGGTCGGCAGTTTGCCGCTTTCCACATACTCGCGCACCTCGTCGGTGTCCAGCGGGTGGCGCGTGTAGCGCACCACCGCCTTGGATTCATCGGCGGCTTTCAGTTCGCACTCGCGGTCCACGCTGAAGCCGGCCGGCGGCTCCTGCGTGATCAGCCACTGCGACATGGCGGCCGTGGGCGACACCTTGGTGTTGAGCAACGTGACCGCCAGCCCGGTGAGGGACTTCACCAGCATCGTCACCACTTCGTCGGCGCGGGCCTGGCTGCCGGCATCGATCACCAGCAAGTTCGCCGCCGGATCAATCCACACCCAAACCGACGATTCCTTGCTGAACGCCAGGGGCAACAGTTCAAGTTTGATGTCGTCCTTGATCTCACGGGTTTCCTTTTTGCCGGGTTTTCGCCCGGTGCTGGCCTCAATCTGAGCCAGCCGCTCCTTGGCCTTGCGATTGATCACCGAACCGGGCAGCGCCCGGGTCTCGATCATCAGCTTGAGCATTAACTGCCCGCCCACGGCCTCGACCAGCGGGCCGTGGGCCTCGCCCCGGGGCTCGATCCAGCCGATGGATTTCTCCTGGCTGGCGCCACATGCCACAAAGCGCGCCCCATCAAGGCTTTCCTCCATCTGCGCCACGGAGGCGGACCAGCCGGGCCCGATTCGGTACACGATCACATTCTTGAACACTGGCAACCTTCTATCGATTGATTAAACTTTGACAGCGCCAATCATCCCATCAAATCCCTGTAGAAATATTCACGCAACTTTACAAACACTTATCCGCGCCTCATGCGGCAGATACAGACCGAGCCCACACTTGGGTCCAGCCTGATGCCAAGTTCTGAGCGTCAGACCTACTCCAAAGGAAGCGCATATGAAATCAGTTATTAAACCCCTGCTACTTGCCGGTTTGCTGGGCACGGCAGGTTTTTCCGCCTTTTCACAAGCCCCGGCCGCTGGCGAGCCCGGCAAGATGATGGGCCAGGTCGGCGCCATGCATGAGGGCATGGGCCACGAACGCATGGGCAAAAGGGATCCGGCCAGGATGCAGGCCTGGATGGACAAACGCAATGCCGAACTCAAGGCCAAGCTCAAGCTCGCCCCTGCCCAGGAAGCTACCTGGACCAGCTACGTTGCCGCCCACAAGCTGCCGACCGACCTGATGGGCAAACGCCCGGACCGCGCCGAGATGGACAAGCTGTCGACGCCCGAGCGCATCGACAGAATGAGGGCCTTGCGCACCCAGCATGTGGCCGACATGGCTGCCGCCATGGACAAACGCGGTGAAGCCACCAAGGCCTTTTATGCAACGCTGACGCCGGAGCAGCAAAA
>NZ_DHXT01000148.1:2144-11827 GCF_002413825.1 Rhodoferax sp. UBA5149 | reverse complement strand
CCGTCATTCACGACGACCCGTGGAACCCCGCCGTGGAGGCCTAGGCCACGGATCGCGCGCACCGCATCGGCCAGACGCAAAGCGTGTGGGTCGTCAAATTTGGCGGTGTTGTTGGAATAGCTATCTATTTGATAGCTTACTGCGCTTATCCTACGGGGCTGGCGGCTTATCCAAGCTCATTCATTGAAACGGCGGACAATGCGTCCATGGTTCAACTCGACGACATCCAAGCCGCTGCCGCGCGTCTGCAAGGCCAGCTGCTGCGCACGCCGTTCGTGGCGTCCCGCACCCTGTCCGACATCACCGGCGCGCAGGTTTTCCTCAAATTCGAGAACCTGCAGTTCACCGCCTCCTTCAAGGAACGCGGCGCCTGCAACAAGCTGGCGCAACTGACGGCCGAGGAACGGCAACGCGGCGTGATTGCCATGAGCGCGGGCAACCACGCCCAAGGGGTGGCCTACCACGCCCAGCGGCTGGGGCTGCGCGCCGTCATCGTCATGCCGCGCTTCACGCCGGGCGTCAAGGTCGAGCGCACCCGCGGCTTCGGCGCCGAAATTGTGTTGCATGGCGATACGCTGGACGAGGCGCGCACCCACGCCTTGCTGCTGGCAGAACAGCAGCAACTCGTCTTTGTGCACCCTTTACGACGACGCCGACATTGTGGCGGGCCAGGGCACGGTCGCGCTGGAAATGCTGCAGGAGGTGCCCGATCTCAACACGCTGGTGGTGTCTGTGGGCGGCGGCGGCCTGATTGCCGGCATGGCCACGGCCGCCAAGGCGATCCAGCCGGGCATCGAAATCATTGGCGTGCAAAGCACGCGTTTTCCGTCCATGGTGAATGCCATCAAGGGCACGCACTACGCCGAAGGCAACAGCAGCATCGCCGAAGGCATTGCGGTGGGCACCCCCGGCAAAATTCCGCAGGCCATCATTGCGCGCTTGGGTCTTGACCTGGTGCTGGTGGACGAAGGCGATATCGAGCAGGCCATCGTGATGCTGCTGGAAATCGAAAAAACGCTGGTCGAGGGCGCGGGTGCGGCCGGTCTGGCGGCCCTGCTCAAATACCCCGAGCGTTTCAAAGGCAAACGAGTCGGGCTGGTGTTGAGTGGCGGCAATATCGACCCCCTGCTGCTGGCCGCCATCATCGAACGCGGCATGGTGCGCGCCGGGCGGCTGGCGCGCATTCGCGTCAGTGCCCGCGACATCCCCGGCACGCTGGCCAAAATCACCGCCACCGTGGCCGCAGCCGGCGCCAACATCAACGAAGTGCATCACCAGCGCGCTTTCACCACGCTGGCGGCCCAGAATGTGGAAGTGGAGCTGGTCATCCAGACGCGCGGCCCCCAGCATATTGCCGATGTGCTGGCCCAGTTGCTGCAGGCCGGACTTGACGCGCAGCTGGTTCATTAAAAGAGACCGTCATGACCGAAACAACGCCGCGCCGTGTCGGAGGGCGCCCACTTGGGTAAAATTTGGCCTGTTACGAATCTGAAAACTCAAGGAATCCCCATGTCCAGCCCCACACCCCACACGCCAGCGTCTGAAATCGACCCGGTGGAAGCCGTCGTATCTTCCATGCCGCTCGTTTTGCCTCTCGCGGGTGCTGTGCTGATTTTTTTGCTCGCCTTCATCGCCGTTTCAATGGCCTGATGGGCCTGTATCCCCCGTATTTATTGATTAGTTTGCTACATATCGTGTAGCAAATCAGCCCGCTGCCGCGGGCTGCGGCCGACGCCGTCAGGGCCGATAACGAGCGCCCTGGCAACTTCCTGGTGCACGCCAACTGCCGCATGTCTAAGTCATGACGGCGTGAGATAGGCCTGGGCGCCTCATGGGCTCGCGCGCATGGATTCACATAACGTCATGCAAGTTTTGCATATCATTTCGATGTAACTGTCAGGTAAGCGGCAGTCAAGTTCTTAAAATCGACGTTCACGCCGACTTGAGGTATTGCAACAGCCCATTCACAAAAAAACCACTTTCTGAAAATGAATGGTTTGGGGAACCGACCCCATCGACCCGTTCATTTTGAAAAGATGATTTTTTATTCTGGAGCTTATTCATGAACTCACCTGTGATGCAAGGCCTGAACCTCAACGCCCCAAGCTACGTCAAAAACGCGAGACTGATCGCCTGGGTGGCCGACATGGTCGCCCTCACCAAGCCGGCCAACATCTATTGGTGCGATGGTTCCGACGAAGAGTACGCCCGTCTGTGCCAGCTGCTGGTCGACGCCGGCACCTTCAAGAAACTCAACGAAACCAAGCGCCCCAACAGCTTTCTGGCCTGCTCCGACCCCAGCGACGTGGCACGCGTGGAAGACCGCACCTTCATCTGCTCCGTCAAGAAGGAAAACGCAGGCCCCACCAACAACTGGATGGCCCCGGCCGAGATGCGCGCCTTGCTGCAACAAGGCTCGGGCGAGACCAAAGCCCTGTTTGACGGCTGTATGAAGGGCCGCACCATGTACGTGGTGCCGTTTTCGATGGGTCCGCTGGGCTCGCACATTGCCCACATCGGCATCGAGCTGACCGACAGCGCTTATGTCGCCGTCAACCAGAAAATCATGACCCGCATGGGCAAAGCGGTGTACGACGTGCTCGGCGTGAACGGTGATTTTGTGCCCTGCATGCACACCGTCGCGGCGCCGCTTGAGATCGGTCAGGCGGATGTGAAGTGGCCTTGCAACAAGAACAAATACATTGTTCATTACCCTGAAACGCGCGAAATCTGGTCGTATGGCTCAGGCTACGGCGGCAACGCGCTGCTGGGCAAGAAATGTTTTGCACTGCGCATTGCGTCCAACATGGGCCGCGACCAGGGCTGGCTGGCCGAGCACATGCTGATTCTGGGCGTGACCTCGCCCAAGGGCAAGAAATACCACGTGGCAGCCGCTTTCCCCAGCGCTTGCGGCAAGACCAATTTTTCGATGCTGGTGCCCCCCGCTGGCTTTGATGGCTGGACTGTCACCACCATCGGCGACGACATCGCCTGGATCAAGCCGCACGCTGACGGCAAGATGTACGCCATCAACCCCGAGGCCGGTTACTTTGGCGTCGCCCCCGGCACCAACACGCTGACCAACCCGAACTGCATGGCCAGTCTGGACAAAAACGTGATCTTCACCAACGTGGCCCTGACCGATGACGGCGACGTCTGGTGGGAAGGCATGGAAAAAGACGACGGCAACACCCCGGCGCACCTGATCGACTGGCAGGGCAAGGACTGGACGCCCGAGATTGCCAAGCAAACCGGCGCCAAGGCGGCGCACCCGAACTCACGCTTCACGGTGACGGCCGGCAACAACCCGGCGCTCGACCCGGAATGGGACAACCCCGCCGGCGTGGCGATTGATGCCTTCATCTTCGGTGGCCGCCGTTCCACCACCGTGCCGCTGGTCACCGAGGCCCGTACCTGGATGGAAGGCGTTTACATGGCCGCCACCATGGGCTCCGAGACCACCGCTGCGGCGGTCGGGCAAATGGGGGTGGTGCGCCGCGATCCGTTCGCCATGCTGCCGTTCTGCGGCTACAACATGAGCGACTATTTCCAGCACTGGCTGGACATGGAACACAAGCTCGAAGCTTCAGGTGGCACGCTGCCGAGCATCTTCTGCGTGAACTGGTTCCGCAAGGGCGACGACGGAAAATTCGTCTGGCCCGGCTACGGCGAAAACATGCGGGTGCTCAAGTGGATGATTGACCGCATCGAAGGCCAGGCACAAGGTAAAGACAACTTGTTTGGCGTCAGCCCAACCTATGAAGAGATCACCTGGACCGGTCTTGATTTCAGCGCCGCCCAGTTCAACACCGTGACCAGCATTGACAAAGCCGCCTGGACCGAAGAGCTCAAGTTGCACACCGAGTTGTTCCAGCAGCTGGCCTACCACCTTCCGAAAGAACTCGAAGAGACAAAAGCGCAAATCGAAAAGCGCTTGGCAGCCTGAAGGGGCCAGAATAAGAAACCGTCAAGGTGCACGATCTGCGCTTTGACGAGCAAGCCCCGGGTGAACCACCCGGGACGCAAAAAAGCCACCGAACCCGGTGGCTTTTTTATTTCAAGGGCGTCACCCGCAAGCTGCGGATAGCGCACTGACCTTGTCTCAGTACTCGTCGCGCCCCATGGCGGCGCTCAAATCAGCCATCACACGCGGGTCGGTTTTGGCAATCGCCCACAAACGCGCATCCGCTCTGCGTTGCGCCACCCGTGCGGACCAAGCGTCGAGAGAGCTCACAATAGTAACCGCAAACTTACGCGCAGAGCCAGCAAAAACGGCCAATGCCGCAAAACCAATTAACCACACAGCGATCCAGGCCACCATCAGGTGCCCGTCAGCCCACGTCTCAATCAACTGGTCCGCCACGACCACCAGCGCCGACACCATCGCCGCCAGCAGCATGGCGCTCAGGCCTTTGGTGCTGTCAAAACCTCGACGCATCGTGCCCACCGCATGGGCCGCCGATTCAAAACGGGCAACACCTGGATGTTGCGCAGAGTAACTCGCGTGTATGAAGCTGGCCATGATGAAATCCTTCTTTCAATACCCCACCTGAATGGCGGGAACGTGCTTGGATATTAGGGTTTTCACCAATATGCCACAAGTTTATATGTGTGATGGTATAAATTCACAACAGTGATTAATTACCACCATGAATCCAGCCAATTTCCGGACCCTTGATCTGAACCTGCTACGCGTGTTCGACGAAGTGATGACCGAGCGCAGCCTGACCCGGGCGGCGCACAAGCTGTCACTCACCCAGCCGGCCGTCAGCAACGCCTTGCGCCGATTCAGGGAGGCCATGAGCGACGAACTGATCAAACGCAGCGGTCAGGAGATGGCGCCGACACCCCGCGCACTGGCCTTGTGGCCGACCGTGCGCGAAGCATTGCGCCAGCTGCAAGGAGCCATGACCCCCAGCAGCTTTGTCCCGGCCGAAGCCAAAATGACCTTTGTGCTGGCGATGGCGGACGCGACCGCTGCCGAACTGATACCGGGACTGATTGAAGTCATGGACCGAGACGCACCCGGCGTCTCGATCCGCGTTATGCCGCTCACCACGCGCGACCCGCGCCGCCTGCTGGACGCTGAAGCCGCCGATTTGGCCATAGGCTACTTTCCAGCCGCTTTGGCCGATCTGGCGGCGCGCACACAGGCGGGTGAAGTGGTCGCATTCGCCCACCAGCGCCTGTACAGCGGTGACTATGTCTGCGTGATGCGCCATGACCACCCCTTGGCCAGAGGTCCCCTCACCCTGAACCGCTTTTGCGCGGCCCGGCACATGCTGGTCAGTTTTTCCGGGCGCTCTTTTGGCTTCATTGACGAGGCGCTGGCGCTGCTCGGGCGGCAACGCCGCGTCGTGCTCACGGTGAATCAGTTTTTTACCGCGGGCAGGGTGGTGGCCAGTTCCAACCTGCTGACCGTCTTGCCACGGCATTTTGTCAATGTCACCGGTTTCGCAGATCAACTGGTGCTGCGGGAACTGCCATTTCCCGTGCCCACCTTCCACGTGGATGCCCTCTGGCACCACCGGATGCATCGCGTCAGTGCCCAGGAATGGCTGCGCGAAACCATCTCGACACGGTTGAATTCGGCCGTTGACGCTTGATATTTTCCAGGCAACCCGTGCAGCGCTCGCCAAGCCGCACAATCGCCGCATGAAGATTCAGCTGCTGTCGGACCTGCACCTCGAAGTTCACCCGGCTTGGGTGCCTACCGCTGCGCCTGGTGCGGACCTGCTGGTGCTGGCCGGCGACATCGGCTCTTACCAACCCGGTTCGCTTTTGTCGGACAGCGACTTTGGTCTGGCCCGCTTTTCACCGAAGAATGGCTGGCCCACGCCGGTTCTGTTTGTCCCCGGCAACCACGAGTACGACGCGCTGGATTTTGATGTGGCGCACGCGCGCCTGTTGGCGACCTGCGAGCGGCTGGGCATCACCTGGCTGGAGCGCGAAGTCATCCGCTGGCCGGACCCGCATGACAAAGAAAAACCTGGGCAAAAAGCCGTGCGCTTTATCGGTACCACGCTATGGAGCGACTTTGACGCGCTCGGCCCCAGCGAAGTTGCGGCCACGGTCCCTGCCCCGCCCGGCGTAGCCGGCACCGGGCTGCTCACGCAACAGCTCAGGGCCCGTGACAAGGCATTTCGCGCCGCCAACTACTACCTGAAGAAAACCGGCGGCACCCGCCACGGCCTGCCGATGCTGGCCGAGGCCGTGCGCGAGCAAGCGCTGCTGTGCCAGGACTGGTTGGTCAAGGCGCTGGCTGAACCGTTTGACGGCACGACCGTGGTGGTGACGCACTTTGCGCCCAGCCTGTTAAGCGCCGACCCGCGCTACGGACTGACGCCCGGCAGCGCCGGCTTTTGCAATGCGCTGGACGACTTGCTCCCTTACGCCCAGCTGTGGCTGCACGGCCACTTGCACGCGCCCAACAACTACGTCAAAAACGGCTGCCGCGTCATCGCCAACCCCCTGGGCTACGCCAGAAAAGACGAGCAGTCTGCTTTCCAGGCGACGTTTTGCATCGACCTCTGAGCCCAGCCACGGCCTTGGCTACACTGCAGTTTTGATAGAGGAGCCCCGAATGAAGATTCTTCTCGCCGTCGATGGCAGTCCATACACCAAAAAAATGCTGGCCTACCTGAGCACGCATGAACTGTTTTCCCAGAGCAAGGATTACACCGTGTTCACGGTGCAGCCGGTGCTGCCACCACGCGCGCGGGCCGTTGTCGGCAAGGAGATCGTGGACAAGTACTATTCGGACGAGGCCGAGCGCGTGCTGGCCCCGGTGTCCAAATTTTTGCTACGCCATGGCATCGACGCCAAGAGCAGCTGGAAGACGGGTCATGCGGGCGAGACGATTGCCAAATTCGCGGACAGCGGAAAATTCGACCTGCTCATCATGGGCTCGCATGGTCACGGCACGCTGGTCAATCTGGTGATGGGCTCCGTCGCCACGCAGGTGCTGGCGCATTGCAAGGTGCCGGTGCTGCTGGTGCGCTAGGGCGTGCGGCTAGCGCGCGCACAAACCTTCAAAGCAGGTGCTGAGCACCAGCGCCACAATTTGTTCGTCCGGGTAGCCACCGCCCAGTTTCAAAAACTCCAGCACCGGATCGCAGGCGCGGGCAAAGAAGGTGTACAAAATGGCCCGCGCCGGCAAGGCGGGGTTGAGTGCCCCGGTGGCCTGGGCGGCAGCTATCCATTCACCCAGACGGTCGCTCACCGCCTGCAAACCCATCAAATAGTCTTCGTTGGCGATCAGCGTGGCGCGCAGCGTTGAGTTCTGGCCAGGCAGCTGCGGCATATCACCGGCGAGCTTGACTTCCAGGCTCCATCGGACCACCGCACGCAGCTTTTCCAGCGGCGGGGCCGAGTCTGGCTGAGCCGCTATGACGTCCAGGACCCGGCGCAGCAGCAGCCGCATCGCCGCCGCCGCCAGCGCTTCCTTGCTGCAGAAGTGTTTGTAGAGGCTGGCCTTGGCAATGCCCACCTGCGCGGCGACTTCGTCGACCGTCATCGCTTCAAAACCTTTTTCGGCGAGCAAGCGGTTGACCGCTTGAACAATGGCTTCTTCACGCGCCCGCAGCATGTGCTGTTTGAAGGAAATTTTGACGGCGGTCGTGGGCTTCATCGCCAAAGTTTATCCACCTCCGTCAAAATTTGGGCGATTTGGTTTTTCTACTCCATGCTGGACTACCGCAATTCGAACACGTCCGGGCACATCCTGACCGTGGAAGACCCGATCGAGTTCATGCACGCGCGCAAACAATCTCTGGTGACAGCGTGAAGTCGGCATTGACACCCTGCACGCCGTGGTCGCGCAACGGCTGGTTCGCGGCGTGGGCGCATCGAATTGGGCGCCACCCTGGAGCGATCTGGCGACGTCCCGGCGTAAAGCTGCCGCGCGTGGCCTTTGCACGATGCGACTTGATAAGCAACAAATCACCCTGATCTTCGAGAGACTAAGCTCGTTCAGGAAGGGAGGCACCCATGCACCAAGTCCGTCACCCCACCGTCGCTGGCGCCTTTTATCCGGGGCAGGGGCAGGTTTTGTCGAACGATGTCACGACCATGCTGGCCAAAGCAAGAGTAGGTGCTGACACAGCTGCCGAGGTGCCCAAGGCCATCATCGTGCCCCATGCGGGTTATGTCTATTCCGGCTCGACCGCCGCGCTGGCCTACGCGCGTCTTTCGGCGGGACGAAAAACCATCCGGCGCGTGGTCTTGCTGGGCCCGGTACATCGGGTGCCGGTACGCGGTTTGGCCCTGCCGGGTGCTGATTCTTTTGCCACACCCTTGGGCAACATCGAGGTCGATCAGCTGGCCATCGCCGCACTCAGCGCGTTGCACCAGGTGGTGGTGAGCCCGGCGGCCCACGCGCTGGAGCACTCGCTGGAGGTGCAGCTGCCATTTTTGCAGACGGTGCTGGAGGATTTCAAACTGGTGCCGCTGGCGGTGGGCGACGCGTCGCCCGCTGAAGTGGCCCAGGTGCTCGATTTGCTATGGGGTGGGCCAGAGACGCTGATCGTGATCAGCTCCGACCTCTCACATTTTCTACCCTACCGCGCGGCGCAAGCCGTCGACCAGGAGACGGTACAAAGCATCATGGACCTGAGCGGCTCGCTCACGCACAAGCAAGCCTGCGGCGGCACGCCGGTCAACGGCCTGCTGCTGGCCGCCAAACGGCACCACCTGCAGCCCCACCTGCTGGGGCTTTGCAACTCGGGCGACACCGCCGGTGATAAAGACCGTGTCGTCGGTTACGCCTCGTTCGCATTCACGCAAGGCCCCTCTGATGTCCACTGATTCCACCAACCCGGCGGAGCGCGGCAGCACCTTGCTGCCGATTGCCCGCGCTACCATCTCGTCGGCCTTGGGTCGCCCCCATGAAGCCGCTGAAGACGCCGTCTGGCTGCAAGAGTTAGGTGCCTGTTTTGTCACCCTGACGCAGCAGGGACAACTGCGTGGCTGCATTGGCACGCTGCAAGCGCGCCGCTCGCTGCTGGCCGATGTCAAGGCGAACGCCCTGGCCGCCGCCTTCAGCGACCCTCGCTTTGCGCCGCTGGCCGTGACAGAACTTGAGCACACCGAGATTGAAGTGTCCTTGCTGTCGCCGATGCAGGCCATGCGCTTTGACAGTGAAGCCGATGCGCTGGCCCAGTTGCAACCCGGCATTGACGGTGTGGTGCTTGAGTTCGAGCGTTACCGCAGCACGTTTTTGCCGCAAGTTTGGGAGCAATTGCCCACGGCGAGCGAGTTCATCGCCCATCTCAAACGCAAGGCCGGCCTGCCCCCTGGTTTTTGGGCCGAGGGGATGCGACTGCAGCGCTACACCGTGCGCAAATGGAAGGAAACAGAGGAGCAGTGATGCAAGAGTCTAGCTACCCTGGCCGCTGGTGGCACGTCATTCCCGACGGCCGCATCCAGTGCGACCTGTGTCCGCGCGATTGCCGGTTGCACGAGGGGCAGCGTGGCGCCTGTTTTGTGCGCGCGCGCCAGGGCGACCAGATGATTCTGACCACCTATGGGCGCTCGTCGGGCTTTTGCATCGACCCGATCGAGAAAAAGCCGCTCAACCATTTCTACCCCGGCAGCAGCGTGCTGTCCTTTGGGACGGCCGGCTGCAACCTGGCCTGCAAGTTCTGCCAGAACTGGGACATCAGCAAGTCGCGCGACATGGACCG
>NZ_DHXT01000148.1:0-1902 GCF_002413825.1 Rhodoferax sp. UBA5149 | reverse complement strand
TTTGCCGAGTACGCCATGGATGTGGCCGATGCCTGCCATGCGCTGGGCGTGCAGGCGGTGGCGGTGACGGCCGGCTACATGCACGACCAGCCGCGGCGTGATTTTTACGCCAAGATGGACGCCGCCAATGTGGACCTGAAGGCCTTCACCGACGATTTCTATTTCAAGCTCACCGGCTCCCATCTGCAGCCGGTGCTCGACACCCTGGTCTACCTCCGGCACGATACCCAGGTGTGGTTCGAGATCACCACCTTGCTGATCCCGGGCCACAACGACTCGGATGAAGAAATCACGGCGATGAGCCGCTGGATCATGAAGGAGCTCGGGCCCGATGTGCCACTGCACTTCTCGGCCTTCCATCCCGACCACAAGATGCCCGACGTACCGGCCACCCCACCCGCCACGCTGGTTCGCGCCCGCAACATCGCGCTCCAGGAGGGCTTGCACTACGTCTACACCGGCAATGTGCATCACGAAGAAGGCGACACCACCTATTGCCCGGCTTGCCACGCCTCGCTGATCGTGCGCGACTGGTACCAGATCAAACAATACCGGCTTAGCGCTGACGGCCACTGCCCGGACTGTGGCGCTAGCGTGGCCGGGCGTTTTGCCGCGCAGAGCGGCAACTTTGGCCGCAAACGGATCCCGATTGCCATCAACGCCGCATGAAACCTTGGAGATAGAACATGACCCCTCAGCTGGTTCGCATTCCGGCGGATGACGTCCATATCGAAGGCATGCTGGAGCTGCCGGCCGATGCCCAGGGACTGGTGCTGTTTGCCCATGGCAGCGGCAGCAGTCGCCACAGTCCGCGCAACAATTTCGTGGCCCAGGTGTTGCACAACAAGGGCATCGGCACGCTGTTGCTGGACTTGCTCACCCTGGCGGAAGATCTGGACTACCAGACCCGCTTTGACATTACGTTGTTAACCCACCGCCTGCTGGTCGCCACCTACTGGGTCAAGATCCACACGCCACCGCCCCGCCGCCTGCTGATTGGCTACTTTGGTGCCAGCACCGGGGCGGCCGCGGCCTTGCAGGCTGCGGCCGCCCTGGGTGAGGATATCCATGCGGTCGTTTCGCGCGGCGGTCGCCCCGACCTGGCGGGAAGCCACGAGCTCGCCAAGGTCAAAGCACCCACCTTGCTGCTGGTGGGGAGCCGTGATGAGGAGGTGCTCGAACTCAACCGCGAGGCCTATGCCCAGCTGTCCTGCCACAAAGAGTTGTCCATTGTTCCCGGCGCCACGCATCTGTTTGAGGAAACAGGCGCACTGGAAAAAGTGGCGGATCAGGCCGCCACCTGGTTCAGCCAGTATCTGAAAACCTGAGTCTGGCCCGCGAGCCTGCTGGTTTCAGCCAGTTTCAGGACGCTTTCAAGATCTCGATCACCTCGTCATCGTCAACCTGCGGGAAGTGCTGGTAGAACTGCCCCACCGCCTGGAAGAACCGTGGCGCTTCGAGACACACCACCTCGTCCGCCATGTCGGCCACTTTGGTCAGCGTATCGGGTGGCGCCACCGGCACGGCGCAGATCAGTTTTTCTGGTTTGCTCGCGCGCAAGCCATGCAAGGCGGAGATCATGGTGGCACCGGTGGCCAGACCGTCGTCGATCACGATGACGACGCGCCCCGTGGGGTCTATGGAAGGGCGAATCGGCGTGTACTGGGCGCGGCGCTGGCGGATGGTCTCCATCTGCAAGCGCTTCTCGGTCGCGATGTAGTCCGCGCTCGCGCCGTAGAGCCCGGCGTAGTCGGCAATGAAGGTCCAGCCGCTTTCATTGACCGAACCTATCGCCAGCTCCGGCTGCTGCGGCGCACGCAGTTTGCGCACCAGCACCACATAAAGCTCGCCAGACAGCTGGTCCGCAATGATCTTGCCCATCGGCACCGCACCGCGAGGAAT
>NZ_DHXT01000068.1:7493-10130 GCF_002413825.1 Rhodoferax sp. UBA5149 | reverse complement strand
GACTACGTGGGAAGTCCCAGTAGGAGTGAGTGGGGAAAAAACCTCCCGGCGGGAGCCAATGAAAAGGTCGCAACTCATGCTCTGACAGACACCCATCAGACCCCGGCGGGAGCCCCCCATGCCTGAACAACAAACCCAACCCGCCTACGAACACAACGGCCACTTGGTCAGCGCCGAAGCGTTCTACAAAATAGCCTGTGACCCGCGCCGCAGCGTCGCCGTGGAAGCCTGCGCCGGCGCCGGAAAAACCTGGATGCTGGTCTCGCGCATCGTGCGCGCGCTGCTCGACGGCGTCGATCCCAAGGACGGCCAGCTCCGGGTGCAGCCGCACGAGATTCTGGCCATCACCTTCACCAAGCGCGCCGCCAGCGAGATGCGCGAGCGGCTCTACAAATGGCTGGCCGACTTCGCGGCGGCGGATCACGAAACGCTGGTGAAAGAGCTGCAAGACCGCGGTGTCTTGATTAAAAACGAGCTCCAGCCCCCGTCCATGCTGCCTGAGCAGCTATCAAAACTGTATCAAAGCATGCTGGAGAGCGGGCGACAGGTGCAGGTCCGCACCTTCCACAGCTGGTTTGCCGCCTTGCTGCGCACGGCGCCGCTGGCCGTCTTGCAACAGATGGAGTTGCCCGCCAACTACGAGTTGCTGGAAGACGACGCACCGGCCAAGGCGCTGGTGTGGCGGCGGTTCTATGCGGCGCTGGTGGCGCAGGGCGAGCTCAGCAGCAGCCTGAAGGCCGACTTCGAAGCGGTGGTGTTTGAGCACGGCCGCTCGCAGACCGAAAAAGCCTTGCAGACGGCGCTGGACAAGCGCACCGAGTTCGCCCTGGCCGACGCCCAAGGCGTGGTGGACGAGTCGGTCGTGCATTTTTCCGACCAGTACCCCGAGTTCGCCTGGCTGGATGCACCCGATGACTTTTTGCGCGCCGACCCGCTGCGCTGGCAGACCCTGCTGGATGCGGCACGAGCGCTGGGCGGCGCCAGCGCCAAGACCTTCTCCGCCAAAGGGGTGGAGCTGGAAATGGCGCTCTCAAACGGGGACCTGGCGGGGGCCTTCGCCGCCTTGCTGACCGAGAAGGGCACGCCGCGCAAGTTCGGCGAAAAGATCGCCGGCATAGCGCGGGTGCGCGACGCGCAAGAGCTGGTGCTGCGCGTGGTGGCGGCGCGCCTGCAGCATGCGGCCTGGCTTTACCAGCAACGCATGGCGCGGCTCACGCGCGAGCTGCTCAAGGAATTTTCCGCACTCAAGCGCGAGCACGGCTGGGTCGACATGAATGACGTCGAGCGTGCCGCCCTGGTGATGCTGAGTGATCCTATCCTGTCGGGCTGGGTGCAGGAGCGCCTGGACGCCCGCATCAAACACCTGCTGATCGACGAGTTTCAGGATACCAACCCCCTGCAGTGGCAGGCGCTGCGGGCGTGGCTCAGCGGCTACGCGGGCGCGGGCGGTGGGGCCAGTGGCGGCGTTGGCGCCACGGCGCCCAGCGTCTTCATCGTGGGCGACCCCAAGCAAAGCATTTACCGCTTCCGCCGGGCGGAACCCCAGGTGTTCAAGGCGGCCAAGGCCTTTGTGCGCGACGGCCTGGGTGGCGACTTGCTGAGTTGCGACCACACCCGGCGCAACGCCACCGGCGTCATCGCCACCGTCAACGCCGCTATGGGTGACGCGGCCCAGGCCGATGGCTATGAAGGCTTTCGCCCGCACACCACCAGTTCCTCGCAGGCGGGTCTGGTCTGCCAATTGCCGCCCATCCCACGCTCGGCACGCCAGGCGGAAGCCGCCGCGGATGACGCATGGCGCGACAGCCTCACGACCCCGCGCGAACTGCCGGAAGAAACCCTGCGCACGCTGGAGGCGCGCCAGGCTGCGCACTGGATTGCACAGCAGCTCGCCAGCGTCGATGCCAGCGGAGCAAGCGCCGGCCTGCAGCCCGCCGATGTCATGGTGCTGTCGCGCAAGCGGGCCGCTCTGATGCCCTTGCAGGACGAGTTGCGCCGCCTGCACATCGCCGCTCAGATCGGCGAAAAAACCGATCTCATCGACTGCTGCGAAGTGCTGGACCTGGTGGCCCTGCTCGATGTGCTGGTGTCGCCGCAGCACGACTTGTCGTTGGCGCGCGTGCTCAAGTCGCCCTTGTTCGGCATGGGCGATGAGGCCCTGGTGCAGCTCGCGCTGCAGCAACGCGAGGTGAACCTGCCCTGGTTTGATTTGCTACAAAAAACAGAGCTGCTCACGCAGGATGGACGAGGGCTAGCAGCTGTTTTAATCCAATGGAAAGGCTGGCTCCGCCAGTGGCCGCCACATGACGCGCTGCAAGCCATCTATAGCGACGGCGACGTGCTGGCGCGCTTCGGCGCGGCGGCGCCCGCCAACCAGCGCGACGCGGTGCTGGCCAATCTGCGCGCGCTGCTTGGCGTCTCGCTGCAACTGGGCGGCGGGCGTTTCGCCACGCCCTATGCCTTTGTGCGTGCCCTCAAGGCCGGGGGCGTGCTGGCGCCCGCGGCAGTGAATCCGCTGGCGGTGCGTCTGCTCACCATCCACGGCGCCAAGGGGCTGGAGGCGCAGGCCGTGCTCCTGCTCGACACCGACACCCCCGAGCGCAACGCCGAGACCATGGGCGTGCTGGTGGACTGGCC
>NZ_DHXT01000068.1:0-7319 GCF_002413825.1 Rhodoferax sp. UBA5149 | reverse complement strand
CGGGTGGAGCGCCAGCGCGAAGAACTCAACGCCTTGTACGTCGCCCTGACGCGGGCCCGGCACACGCTGGCGATCTCCAGTATCGAGCCGTACCGGGCGGCCGAGCGCAGCTGGTGGCAGCGCCTGGCCGACTTGGCGACGGCGGTCACTTCCCACGCGTTGCTTGAGCCGCTGGCGCCCCCGGTAACGGCGGCTGCCAATCTGTTCTATATAAAAGAACTGCCTCTAGCCCCCGTGGACACTGCGCAAGCTGCTATAAAAAATGAAGCAAGCACGGCACTGGCGGACGCCGAAGATGACGTAGACTCTCCCACCGCCCGCCTTGGCAAGGCCATGCACCGGTTGCTGGAATGGGGCGAGGCCTCAAGCAACAACACGGCCGCTGTCGTGCGCGAATTTGAGCTCACGCCGGAGCAAGGCACACAAGCGGCGGCGATGGCCGGGCGCATCTTGCAGGGCGAGGGTGCCTGGGCCTGGGACAAGGCGGTGGTCGGCTGGCAAGGCAATGAAGTCGAGCTGATGCACCAGGGCGAGCTGCTGCGGCTGGACCGCCTGGTGCAGCGCCAGGACGGCGCGCAGGCCGGCCACTGGTGGGTGCTGGACTACAAGTCAACCCACGCACCGCAACAGCAGCCCGAGCTGGTGACGCAGCTGCGCAACTACCGGGCCGCGGTGCAGGCCATTTACCCGGATGAGGTGGTCCGGTGCGCGTTTTTGACGCCGCAGGGCGCTTTGATAGAAATTTTGGATGGTATTTAATGAAAAGTGATTCAATGAAAAAAGTGATTGTGGTGGGTGGCGGCCCGGCCGGTTTGATGGCCGCTGACGTGTTATCCAGCGCCGGTGTCGAGGTGCATCTGTACGACGCCATGCCCTCGGTCGGGCGTAAGTTCCTGCTGGCCGGCAAGGGCGGGCTGAACCTCACGCACTCCGAGCCGGTGGACATTTTTGCCTCCCGCTATGGTGCCCGGCGCCAACAGATCGAGGCCCTGCTCAAGGGTTTTGACGGCGGCCAGGTGTGCGCCTGGGCCAAGGGGCTCGGGGTGGACACCTTTGTGGGCACTTCGGGGCGGGTGTTTCCTTCCGACATGAAGGCCGCGCCCCTGCTGCGCGCCTGGCTGCACCGCTTGCGCCATCCTGCTGCGGGGCCGGGCGTGCAGTTTCACATGCGGCACCGCTGGACCGGCTGGAGCGCCGACAACACGGAATGCACGCATTTGAACTTCGATACCCCGCAAGGCCCGGTGCAGGCACAGGCCGACGCCGTGGTGCTCGCTTTGGGTGGTGGCAGCTGGGCGCGGTTGGGCTCCAACGGCGCATGGGTGCCGTGGTTGCAAGCGCGCGGCGTGGCCGTGGCGCCGCTGCTGCCCAGCAACTGCGGCTTTGATGCCAAGGGCGGCTGGAGCGAGCATTTCACCAGCCGCTTTGCCGGTCAGCCCTTCAAATCGGTGGCGATTCACTTCACGACCTCGCAGGGCGTCAGCTTCCAGCGCAAGGGCGAGTTTGTGGCCACCGCGACGGGCGTGGAAGGCAGCCTGATTTACGCCGCCTCCAGCCTGCTGCGCGACGACATCATCCGCCAGGGCCACGCGACTTTCCATCTGGATTTGCTGCCCGATATGGCGGCAGAAAAGGTACTGGCCGAGGTGCGCCACCCGCGCGGCTCGCGTTCGCTCTCCAGTCATCTCAAAAGCCGCCTCAGCATCGACGGCATCAAGGCCGCCATGCTGCATGAGTTGCTGAGCAAGGCGCAGATGAATGACCCGGCCCAACTGGCTGCCGCCATCAAGGCCCTGCCCATCACGCTGGTCGCCGCGCGCCCCCTCGACGAAGCCATCAGCACGGCCGGCGGCGTGCTGTTTGAGGTGATGGACAAGAACCTGATGCTGGAGCAATTGCCCGGCGTGTTTTGCGCTGGTGAGATGCTCGACTGGGAAGCGCCTACCGGCGGCTATTTGATAACGGCTTGTTTTTCCAGTGGAAAAAGGGCGGGCGAGGGTGTGCTGGCGTACCTTGGCGTGAAATAGGGCTGTAGCCCTCGCCGTTATTTCGCAGGCCGCTATTGAAATGAGAGCTATTGAGGGTGCGTTGGCTGCGGCAACAGATGGGCTGGAATGGGGCTGTGTTTGAGGGGGCTGTGCAGCTGAGGGACTGACAAAGACACTCGGGAGTCATACGGCTATCGAATCAGCCTGCCCGATACCGGACCTTGCCGGGGTAGGTTGTCGCTCGGCAATGTGGCGATGATTCCCGTATACGCTGCACCCGCACCATTGAGAGTCATTCGCCAACGCCCGCTTTGGAGCAACAGAAACTCTGTTGCTTTAGGGCCTCAAACAGGTTGATCTTTCTCGACCCGTTTCTGCCCGCCCGGTGCTGATGTGTGCGATACGGGTGGCGCCCCTTTTACAGTTCCGAAGCGTCTTTGACAACGTGTGCTACGTAAATGACGAGCATCGTGCATTGACTGGGGGATTGCGATAGATGTGCCAGCACATCGAACTCTCCCGCCACCCAGGCAACCGATCGCTGTGTCGTTTCGTTTTCTGCGTTGTCACTGGAAGCAAGTCCGGCGCCGTATTTCGATTCCATATCGGAGACTAGAGTCGCAAAAGAAGACTGATCGGCGCACAGGTGTTCAGTCGAAGTCCAGCGCTGCTCGATGCGATTGACGCGTTTGTCCCTTAAGTAAAACGTAGTCTCAAACGGCAATCCTGAGACTGGCGTGCTCGGCAGCGCCCACAGACCGCGCAGACCGTGTGGACCCAACGCGGGTTTGCGCACCCGATGGGCGGCGGCGAACGTCGCCTGCAACTCGGACTCGGTGATTCCCAGCAGCATACCGTCAAGTGGTCGTTGCGCATGCGATGGCAGCGCTCCCAGCAGCAGCGCTCCCAGCAAAACTGAGCGAATCTCAAAAACATATCGGGCATTCATGTGGGACATTTTCGCCGGTTGCGTCAAGTAGCTGTTTCGGAATGCCAAATCAAGCATGGCCTGAATACATATTATGGTAAATAATATTTGTACAAATCATACTTGTATGAAAATGTCATTGGCTCACGAGAGGTTCGAGCTGAGGCACGGATCTGCGTCACTTTGGATCGAGGTTGGAACAGAAAAAAATGTAAGGACTTCATGAAGCATTTGTCACGATGGCTGTTTGCGGGCTTCCTTTTGGTTGGCCTTGGCGGTGGTGCATACCTATGGTGGCAGCATGTGCAACCTGCAGCACCAGTTCCAGAACCAGCGCCGGTCGCAGCAGCGCCTTCAGCGACGGAACCGACACCTCCCGCCAAGCCGCTGATCCGTCATCCCATTGAAGCGCTTCAGCCATCACCTCCCGAGCTAGCCCGACTGCCGGCAGTCGGCGACTCGGACAAACTGGCAAAGAATGCCTTGATCGACTTGCTCGGTCGAAGGGCGGTGCTTTCGTTTCTGACTATCGACGACTTCGTGCGCCACCTCGTGGTCACTGTCGATAACCTGGCAAGGGGACACGCAGCGTCGCGTCTGTGGCCGGTGCTGCCCACGCCCGCCCGCATCCTGGTCGTCGAACATCGCGATGGCACCTATCTGGCCGATGGCAACGCCGATCGCTACATGCCATTTGTCCGATTCAGTACGTCGGTCGATACGGCCAAGGCCGCTGCGCTGTATGTGCGGCTGTATCCGCTGTTCCAGCAGGCCTACGAGGAACTCGGCTATCCGGGCAAATACTTCAACGATCGCTTGGTTGAGGTCATTGACCAACTACTGGAGACGCCTGAACTGACGGGGCCGGTCAAGTTGACGTTAACCCAAGTACAGGGACCGATTCCAGTGACGAGACCCTGGGTCAGGTACGAATTCGCGGACCCTTCACTGGAGTCCCGCCCGGCCGGACAACAGATCCTTCTTCGTATGGGCAGTGCGAATGCGCGTCTGCTCAAGGCCAAACTGGCGGAGTTTCGCGATCGCATTGCACCTCGCATCGCGGACCGATGACTACCTCATCTGGGTTTCTTGTCCCTCGTTGAATGGCCGGTTTTGGAGCGGTTTTCGATCGACGGATTTGGACAGGAAGGAGCGCAGGTCTGAGGTGCAGCGGAACGGGCAAACGATGGTACTGGGCCGAGTCCCGCGTATCCATCAATACCGGTCTTTAGCTCGTAAGTCAGCTTTCGCGGCTGCCCAGTTCGACAACCGGCAACACATCTGTTCTCTCGCGGTGGCTCTTTCACGTTGCTTGGCAGCAGGCCGCTGTCTGTCGGGCTCTGACATTTTTATGGGCTAATGACCTTGCCGTATACGAGCACCAGCAAAGTCACGACGAAGAACGCGACAATTACATATCTAACTATTTTCAAGACAGCACCTTCAGTTGGATTGATTTTGAAGTTCGGATAAAGAAGGCTCTGGAAAGACGTTGTCCGCTATAGCAGGAACATCACAGCCGCGACCATGGTGGGTAGCGCCGCGCCCAGGAGCAGCTCACCAGCGCCAATTGACTCATCATTGAAGCCTTGTTTGAGTAGGGCCACGCCAGCGGGGTTTGGCGCGTTCGCAATCACCGTCAGACCACCACCGGCGACGGCGCCCGCAACCAGCATGTATTTGGCCGAATCGCTCATGCCTTCAATGAGCGACCCCAGGTACGTCAGTGCAGCGTTGTCGGTTATCGCCGTCAGCCCCAGGGCGCCAAAGAACAGAGCGGTCGGCTCCAGGCTTGACACAATCGGCTGCAGCCACCATTGCTGCATGCCCCCGAGCACCACCAGCCCGGCAAGGAAGAACCCGACGAGCAGTGCCTCCTTCAGAATGAGTGCTGTCTGGTATCTGGCATACGCCTGTGTAAAACCCATGAAGAGCAGGAACAGGCCCAGGAATATGACGGGGTGGTGCGCGAACGCCACGACGGCCGCCAGAAAAGCCATGTGAATCGTGCTGACGAGGGGTGGAATACGTTCTTTATCCACCTGGAGAGATGTGGGTCGAACATGGGAAAAATGTCGGCGCAGCAGAAAGGTAATGACTGTGGCGTTGATGAGGACAGCGACGACAGCCTTCCAGCCGAAGTGACCTGCCATGAAGGCGCTGTCCCAGTTCCAGGTAGTCGCCACCATGAGAACGGGCGGGGCCGCGAAGGAGGTCAACGTGCCGCCAATGGAGATGTTCACGAACAGGACGCCAAGTGCGCCGTACTTCAGCCACTCGGGAACGCCGGGACGGAACACCAGGGGGCTGAGCATCAATGCTGCTAGCGTCATGGCCGCTGGCTCGGTAATCAGGGACCCAATCAATGGCACCAGCGCCAAGCAAAGCCAGACCTGAGCCACAACCGTGCGGAATGGTGCGAGCCTGGCGATAAAGGCGACCAGCGCTTGGATGACCTCTACAACTGGCCGGGACGCGGCCACCACCATGATGACGAACACAAACAAGGGCTCCGTGTATTGCCGCGACTCGGCGTACTCGATGGCTTGTGAACCGCCCACCAGGAAGGCCATGGTGGCGATGAGCACGACCGCCCAGAAGCCGAAAACGACCTCGACTTCACCAAGCAGGTGGAACAGTCCCGCGTGCCTTGGGTGGTTGTGCGCGAGCCGCTCAAAGAACTTGGTTGAGAAGGTGTGAACCAATGCGAACGCAAAAAGAGCGGCAGCAACAACTTCGATGTTTGACATGACGGTCTCCTGCGTACCCAGGCCAATGTTTCCGTTGAAGTCGGTCAAGCACAAGCCCTGTTCAAACTACGTGTGACACCTTGGACGCCGCCTGCGCGGTCAACCCGAAAAGATTCAAGGGCAACTGCCCTCAACCTCCCAAGCTGCCGATCGCGGCATGGATCAATCCGCCGAAAATGAAGCCCGGCCTCACCATAAAACCATACCCAGTCACGCTAAATTAGCGTCTTCAGGTGTCTCAAAGTCATTGACAAATTCCGCGAAGGCATGGGCATCCACACTGGGATCAAGCAACTCCAGGCCTGCGCACCAAATTTGCCACATCTGCTGTCGCAAAGACTTTGATGCGTACCGGTTATCGAGCGGTATATCTCAAGTCAACACGTCGATTCTTTGCCCAAGCATCCTCATTGTGAGCTGTATCAACTGGCTTTTCCATGCCAAAACTGACGGCCTCAAGCGAACTGTCGGACACACCAAGCAGAAGCAGTGATTTGCGTACTGCCTCAGCACGTTTCTGGCCCAAGGCAAGGTTGTATTCGCGTCCGCCACGTTCATCGGCATTACCTTCGAGTCGAACTTTGGCCCCCTTATTGGCGACCAGATACTTTGCATGCGACTCGATCGTACGGACGTCACTGCTCCGAATTTGAAAATCATCAAAACCAAAGTACACGCTGCGCTTGGCAAGTGGCGAATTTGGATCATCCAAAGGAGAGACCGCGATCACCTGTTTGACGGTGGTCTGGGCCGGGGGAGCTACTGGCGCCGTTGGTGCTTTCACGGCAACCGGAACCGCTGGGGCTTCTGCAACTTTTGTAGTGCTGCAAGCTGCCAGTGTGGCCAGCAATACAGCCAAAGTTAGACCTTTGAAAGAATTGATCTTCATGTTGATCCCCATTGATTTCTATAGTTTTCCGCACAACTTGACTGATCCGCATGACGCACTCAGTTCTCCTTTTTTTGTCAGACCTCTGGCAAGCCGACCCAGACAACCTAATCACATACCCGTTTTTGCGATTTGTAATTGTTCGAATTATATTCGGACAATTTAACATCGTGAAATGCGATTACGTTTGTTAGCGCCGCCCGCGGGCGAGCGAGGCTACAGCACTGACCCGAAAAACTACATGTGTGCTAATGGGATGTTGGCCGCACTTTCGTCCGCATCTAGCAGTGCGAGGAGTAAGCCGAGATCGTGATCCAATCGGGTCAAGGTAGCTGTGTCCAGTTGAGAAAGCGCCTGAGGCAGGACCCCTGCAAACGGACCCGGGGCCTTTTTGAGAACTCGCTGCCCAGCAGGAAGTACGTAAAGTTGCACCGTACGACGGTCAGGTCCGATTCTTTCGGTCTGAACCATCTCCATCTTCACCAACGCCCTCACCAGGTTACTCGCTGTCGTCTGGTGTATGTCCATGGACTTTGCCAGATCGTTGACACCCATGCCTGGCTGGGCGTGTATCACGCTCAGTGCCCATAGTTGTGCGCCTCCTACCCCCGCACTTTTCTCGACCTGTTGGAAGTGCGTTTTCACTGCGTTGAAAACCAGCCTGAAACGGCGAAGGACTTGGGCCGTTGTTGGTGGCGGGCTACTGTTTTTGTCGACTCGTGGCATGTGCGGATCTTAGGGAAACAACAAGCATGGAATGCTAG
>NZ_DHXT01000184.1:3187-5968 GCF_002413825.1 Rhodoferax sp. UBA5149 | reverse complement strand
ACAGTGGATTCAACGAAGCTCCACGAATTTAAACCGAAAAACATGCGGAACAATCCGGGCCACCCTCGTGCGTTCCCGTTACCAGCGAACAAGAGAACGTACTACTTCCCAGACAGTACCATCTTTTTTTTCGGCTGTTGAATGAGACAAAATCTCACGCTGCCCCGTTGCCGACATGCTTGATACGAGGCCTTTACGCTCCATTTCCTCCACGAGTCGGGCGGCACGGTTGTAGCCAATCTTGAGGTGCCGCTGTACTAACGAAATGCTGGCCTTACGGTTTTGTATAACCACATCGACCGCGCTTTCGTACAAGGGATCCATTTCTCCATAAAACTCCCCTAAGTCCTTCGTCTCAGCCATTAGCATCTCAGCTTGCTGAATGATTTCGTTTAGAGGGCGCTGATTGGATTGTTCAATTAGGTGCGTGGCTTGGCTACCCGTCGACTCAGGTTGCACGCTAACTGCCTGACTTGCAATAAGGGTGGTGATACCGAGTCGCTCATGAAAGTTCGTCAATTCACTCTGGTGTAAGAGATGCACATCCGAAGCGCTTGCCAATTGACGTGCAGACACAGTGAAACTAGCATTTGACACAACAGCGGCAAATTGCGCGCGTTCAAATTGACGACCAGCAATAATTTCCTGAACCGCTGCATTGCCTACTGGCTTCGAGTACAGCTTGCATTGGAGCACCAATTTCTGGCCCTCATGCTCGGCCACTACGTCGATACCCTGGTCACCACTTGCTTTGGTTACGCGAGTAGACCAACCTGCCCGGCTTAGCTGGGCAGCACAGGCTGTCTCATACTCCAGAGGAGTCGTGCTAACCGTAACATCAAGCCCATCGCCCATCTCGAAGTTGGTGCCACGTAGGTAAGAACCAAAAGCCTCTTGATAGACATTTTGGGGACTTTGGCCGCTGAAGAAGAATGACCAAATATCAGAAGACACGCCCTTGAGCATTACTGTGTTGATGAAATAGTCTCGCTCAATAAAAAACTTGTCGTAAATCTCAGTCCCATACGCGTCTTTATAGATGGTCTGCTGCATCTTGGTTGCGAGCGTCTTCCCGTGTATACGAACTATTTCACTTAGTGCGTTAGTCAACTCAACCGTCAATTGTTTCTTCTCTTCAGCCAATCGATCATCGTTGGTCTGCAGCGCAAGTTCAGTTGTCACTTCAGCGTTCCCCTGTGTAAGTGCTCAGATGGATTCAAATTTCCCCAAGCGGGACGACTAAATTATCACTATTTTGGCATCACTGGATCAACAAAGGATAGTTTCCTTGCCACTTGACATAACCCCCGTCGCAACCAAGGCTACCGAATCGCAGCACCCCAATGTCAGCAACCCGATCCAGTTGCCCAGCAGCGGAGCTGGGTTTGCCTGTGACTTAAAAAGATCTAAGCGCCGTCGCGCACCCACAGAGGCTTGCCCACGCGGTGGATGTGCGACAGCAGGGCCGCATTGTCAATGTGGGATAGCAAGGACAAATCCATCGTCCAGGGCAACATCAAATCGTCTGCGGCAGTACACAAGTGCAGAAAGCGCGCGCTCTCCATACCGGGCGCGTCCAGGGTGATGTCGATGTCGGAGCCATTGCGGTAATTTCCCATGGCGCGTGAGCCGTACACAGTGGCCCTGCGTACTTCTGGGTAGGCTGCAAACAATCCCCTCAACAGACCTATGGCGCGTGGCGACAAGCCAAACTCGGGGAAATCTGGGGCGTCGGACCCAGCCTTGGCTGGACCAGGCGTATCAAGCGTCTGCACGCCCGGCGATCTCCAGCATTTTTGCCTCAAACTGCGAGAACAGCGGGGCGTAACGTTCTGCTACGGCCTGCGTCAGCGTGTTGGCAACATCCAGGTTGTAGGTATGCACTGACAGGTTGCGCCCTTCGATCATGGCCATCCAACCCTCGCCGTCCATAATCAACTCGGCAGCAAAGGCGGCGCGGGTCGAATCCCGGGAGGCAAGAATTTGGGTGTTCCCCAGGCTGCGCAGGTAATCTTTCATGACTTTCCAGGCCATTTCGTGGGTGAACTCAAACGCCTGGATCAAGCCTTGCTGTTCCAATTCACTCAAAGAACGGGTGTGTCGCAGTGCTACCGCCTTGGATAGTTGGCGCAAGGCGGCACCGAAGCTCTGCAATCGTTGCTTCCACCGGACATCGTCAGTAGAAAATTCCGTCATGGCCCATTAACCATTTAATTCATCAGCGCGCGCTTGCGCTGCTTCAAAGTCCAGGTCGCCGCTGTAAATGGCGCGGCCGCAAATGACGCCTTCGACACCTTCGTCTTCCACCGCGCACAGGGATTCGATATCGGCCATGGTGCTCAGGCCGCCCGAGGCGATGACCGGGATGCTCAGGGCCTGCGCCAGCTTGACGGTGGACTCGACGTTGATGCCGCTGAGCATGCCGTCGCGGCCGATGTCGGTGTAGATGATGGATTCCACGCCGTAGTCTTCAAATTTCTTGCCCAGGTCCACCACGTCATGGCGGGTCAGTTTGCTCCAGCCGTCGGTCGCCACTTTGCCGTCCCGGGCGTCCAGTCCAACAATGATGTGGCCGCCAAACGCGGTGCAGGCGTCTTGCAGAAAACCGGGGTTCTTGACCGCTGCCGTGCCGATGATGACGTAGCGCAGGCCGGCATCGAGGTAGCGCTCGATGGTGTCTAGGTCGCGGATGCCGCCACCCAGCTGCACATCCACCTCGTTGCCCACTTCCTTGAGAATCTTGCGAATGGCCATCTCGTTTTTCGGGTGCCCGGCAAACGC
>NZ_DHXT01000184.1:611-2902 GCF_002413825.1 Rhodoferax sp. UBA5149 | reverse complement strand
GCGGGCCATGACGGCCGGATCTTCGCCAAAGGTGGTGGATTGGTCCATGTCGCCTTGTTTGAGGCGAACACAGTGGCCGTCTTTTAAGTCAATTGCAGGGATTAAAAGCATGATGCTTCAGAGTGGTGGGGATAGGGTGGAGGACAGGTGGAGGAAGGGCTTCGAGGAGCTCAGCCCGAGCGGGTGAAAAGGTCAGGGATTCCAGTGAAGGAAGTTTCGGTAGAGAGACAGACCGTGTTCGGCACTTTTTTCGGGGTGGAATTGGGTGGCGAAAATATTATCGCGCGCAATCGCCGAGCTGAAGCGGCTGCCATAGTCGGTCTCGCCTACGCTGTGGCGTGCATCCGACGGTCGGGCGTAAAAACTGTGCACAAAGTAGAAGTAGCTGCCATCCGGCACGTCGCCCCACACCGGATGCGGCGCGCCGCCGTGGTTGTTGCGGTAGACCTGGTTCCAGCCCATTTGCGGCACCTTGTAGCGGCTGCCGTCGGGTTGCAGCTGGCCGGCCAGCTCGAACTTGAGCACTTCGCCATGAATCAGACCCAAGCCGGGCGTGCCCACACCCATCGGTCCCTCGGCACTGTGGTCCAGCAGCATTTGCATGCCCACGCACACCCCGAACAGGGGTTTGCTGGCGGCCGCTTCCAGCACCGACGCCAACAGCCCCGATTCGCGCAATTCGCGCATGCAATCGGGCATGGCGCCCTGGCCGGGCAGCACCACGCGCTCACAAGCGCGCACCTCCTCCGGGTTGGCGGTAATCACCACCTGGTAGCCCGTGTCGGCAGCGGCGGCCTGCACCGCCTGCGACACCGAACGCAGGTTGCCCATGCCGTAGTCGACCACGGCCACGGTTTTGTGGCGCACACCATTTGCTCTTGAATTCATAGCTGCCTGCGCACTATCGACGGGGGCTGGAGGCCTATTTGGCATATGAAGCTACAAGGAACCCTTGGTCGAGGGAATGATGCCCAGGGCGCGCGGATCGAGCTCCAGCGCCGCCCGCAAGGCGCGGGCGAAGGCCTTGAACACGGTCTCGGCCTGGTGGTGCGCATTCACGCCCTTGAGGTTGTCGATGTGCAGCGTCACAAACGCGTGGTTCACAAAGCCCTGAAAGAACTCGTGCGCCAGCTGGCTGTCAAAGGTGCCGATCATGCCGCTTTTGAACGGCACGTCCATCACCAGACCGGGGCGTCCCGAAAAGTCGATCACCACGCGCGACAGCGCTTCGTCCAGCGGCACATAGGCATGGCCGTAGCGGCGTATGCCTTTCTTGTCGCCGACCGCCTTGTGCACGGCCTGGCCGAAGGCAATACCGACGTCTTCCACCGTGTGGTGGCCATCAATGTGGAGGTCCCCATCGGCCTGGATATCGAGGTCGATCATGCCGTGGCGGGCGATCTGGTCCAGCATGTGGTCAAAAAACCCGATGCCGGTGTGCAGCTTGGCCTGGCCGGTGCCGTCCAGATTGACGCGCACGGTGATTTTGGTCTCCGCCGTGTTGCGGGACACTTCCGCAGTGCGCGGGGCGAGGGAAGGTGTGGAGATCGAGGTGGTCATAGTGATTCTTGAAGGGCGATGAGCATGAGCCGGTTTTCATCGGCGGTGCCGACCGTCAGGCGCAGGCAATTCGCCAGCAATGGGTGCATTTTAGAAACGTTCTTGACGAGGACCTTGCGCGTTCTCATGCCGTCAAAGGTTTTTTGCGCATCCGCCACCCGCAGCAAAATCATATTGGCATCGCTGGGAAAGGCCCGAACACCGGGCAATTGGATCAATGCTTCCAAAAGAATAGCACGCTGCGCCCGAATATCGAGGGCTTGCGCCGAAAATACTTCTTGGTGCTCGAGCGCAAAGAGGGCGCATTCATAGTTCAGCACGCTGATGTTATAGGGCGGGCGCACCTTGTCGATTTCGGCGATCAGCGCTTGCGGGCCCATCATGTAACCGAGCCGCACACCGGCCAGGCCAAACTTGCTGAGCGTGCGCATCAGCAGCACGTGGCCGTGTCGCGCCAGCCTGTCGATATAGCTTTTGCTGGAAAACGGCTGGTAGGCCTCGTCCATCACGACCAGGCCGCCCTGCGCGCCGACGGCCAGGATGATCTTCTCAATCACCGCGTCGTCCCACAGATTGGCGCTGGGGTTGTTGGGGTAGGCCAGGTAGGTGATGGACGGCTGATGTTGGGCGATGGCGGCCAGCATGGCGGCCTCGTTCAGCTCAAAATCTTCGGTCAGTGGCACGCCATGAAAGGCCAAACCCTGCAATTGCGCACTCATGGCGTACATCAC
>NZ_DHXT01000184.1:0-391 GCF_002413825.1 Rhodoferax sp. UBA5149 | reverse complement strand
TCGTTCACCCGGCCATCAGGGTAGCGGTTCAGCGCCAGCGCGCCCAGGCGCTGCCCGAGCGCGGCCTGCAGTTCCAGTGGCAGGCGATGCGGGTTCTCCATGGCGTCGAGCTTGACCATGCCGGCCGAGTCCTGGATGGCATAGCCGTGCATGGACAGCACGTCTTGGCGAAAGACGCGTGGCGCTACGGCGGCGCTCATGATTTCGCGCCCTTCAGCCGCATTTCCGCCGCCCGGGCGTGGGCCTGCAAGCCTTCGCCATAGGCCAGTTCAGCGGCAATCAGGCCCAGCGTTTGAGCTCCGGCTTCGCTCACTTCGATCAGGCTTGAGCGTTTCTGGAAGTCGTAGACGCCCAGCGGCGAGCTGAAGCGTGCCGTGCCGCTGGTCGGCAG
>NZ_DHXT01000119.1:2641-3616 GCF_002413825.1 Rhodoferax sp. UBA5149 | reverse complement strand
CTGGGTCTCAAGACGCTGGGGCTCCTGATAGTCTGACATCCTGATGCGCAAAACTCTGTTTCTGCTGCTGGCCGTCTTGCTGGCCAGCGCGCAAGCGGCTACGTTGCGCGTCAAACCGGGCGCGTCGCTGCAGCAGGCGATCATGGCGGCCCAGCCTGGCGACGTACTGGAAATCGAGCGCGGGCTGTACAGCGGCAACTTCCTCGTCGACAAGCCATTGACACTGCGCGGCATCGGCCGTCCCACGCTGAACGGGGCGCTGCAAGGCGACACGCTGCGGGTGACGGCGCCCGATGTGACCATCGAAGGCCTGATCGTGCGCGACTCGGGCGACAGCCTCAAGGACCAGAACGCCGGCATCTACATCTACCCCGGCGCGCACCGTGCTGTGGTGCGGCACTGCGACCTGACCTACAACCTGTTCGGGCTGTGGATTGAAAAGGCCAACGATGTGGTGATCGAGGGCAACCTGATCACCGGCAAGCGCGATTACAACTCCTCCCAGCGTGGCAACGGCGTGGAACTCTACAACACCACGGGTGCGCGCATCATCGGCAATAACATCGGCTTTGTGCGCGACGCGCTCTACGTGGACGTGTCGCACCACGCCATCTTCAAGGGCAACAAGCTGCACCATAGCCGCTACGGCACCCATTACATGAACTCCTACTACAACCTGTGGGAGGACAACGAGAGCTATTACAACCGCGGCGGCCTGGCCTTGATGGAAGTGCGCAATCAGGTGGTGCGCAACAACCGCGCCTGGGGCAACTCCGACCACGGCATCATGCTGCGCACGATCCAGGACTCGGTGATCGAGAACAACGTGGTGGCCGGTAACATGCGTGGCTTCTTCATCTACGACGTGGAATACACGACGCTCAAAAACAATCTGGTGGTCGACAACCAGGTGGGCGTGCACCTGTCGGCGGGCTCCACGCGCAACGTGGTGGAAGGCAATGACTTCATCGCCAA
>NZ_DHXT01000119.1:1217-2430 GCF_002413825.1 Rhodoferax sp. UBA5149 | reverse complement strand
AACGGCATCGGCGATGTACCCTACGAGGCCAACGACATGGTGGATCGCCTGACCTGGCGTTACCCCAGCATCAAGCTGCTGATGGCCAGCCCGGCGGTGCAAGCGCTGCGCCTGGTGGGTCAGCAATTTCCGGTGCTGCGTGTGCCCAGCGTGGTGGACCCCAAGCCGCGCATGCAACCGAACAACAAACAATGGAGTCAGTGGCGTGACAAGCACTATCCCGGCCAGTAAATCTTCGGGCCCTGAAGTTCCCGCTATACAAGTGCGCGGCGCGGCCATGCATTACGGCGCGCTGCGTGCCGTGGACGGCGTCGATCTGAGTGTGCAGCGCGGCGAGATCTTTGGCCTGATCGGCCACAACGGCGCCGGCAAAAGCACGCTCTTCAAAATGATGCTGGGGCTGATCGCGCCCAGCGCGGGCGAGATCCTGATCAACGGAACTTCGGTGCGCGGACGCGACTTCCGCGCGGCGCGCCGCCACATCGGCTACCTGCCCGAGAACGTGGTGCTGTATGACAATCTGAGCGGCCTGGAGACCTTGCGTTTCTTTGCCCGGCTTAAGGGCGCAGGCCCTTCGCAATGCGAGCCCACGCTGGCGCGCGTCGGCTTGGCGGATGCCGCGAAACGGCCGCTGCGGGAATATTCCAAAGGCATGCGCCAACGCCTCGGTTTTGCCCAGGCGCTGCTGGGCGAGCCCCGCGTGCTGTTCCTCGATGAACCCACCAATGGCCTGGACCCGCAGGCCATACGCGACTTCTACGCCACCTTGCGCGAACTGCGCGACGCCGGTGTCACCATCATCATCAGTTCGCATATTCTGGCGGAATTGCAGGAGCGGGTGGATCGTCTGGCCATCATGACGGCCGGCAAAATCCAGGCCCTGGGCAGCGTGCAGGGCCTGCGTGATCAGATGCATATGCCGCTGAGCGTGGCGCTGCGTCTGGCGCCAGGTGCAGTGGCGCAGGCGCAGCAGGCGTTGGGCTCGCTGACGGGTGTGAATGGCGTGCTCACCCCTGAAGGCCTGCTGGTGAGCTGTCCGCGCGAGCTCAAGATGGCCCTGCTGGGCGCGCTCAGCGGCCTGGGCGCCAGCTTACTGGACTTGAACATCCGGGAGCCCTCGCTGGAAGACGTGTTCTTTGGATTTTCGGATTGAGGTGAAACGATGGAATGGACGCAAATCCTGACCCTGGCCGCGAAAGAGTTTCGCGACCGC
>NZ_DHXT01000119.1:0-982 GCF_002413825.1 Rhodoferax sp. UBA5149 | reverse complement strand
ATCGAGTTCACCATTACCAGCCTGGTGAGCCTGGTGATCTACCTGATCCCGCTCATCGCCTTGCTGCTGGGCTTTGACGCCGTGGTGGGCGAGCGCGAACGCGGCTCGCTGGACCTGCTGCTGGCCCTGCCGATCACGCGCCTCGAATTGTTGCTGGGCAAGTACCTGGGGTTGGCGGCAGCGCTCACGCTCTCCACGCTGGCGGGCTTTGGCCTGGTGGCGCTGCTGCTGTTCCAGCAGTACAGCTGGGCGGGTCTGTTTCACTACGTGGGTTTTATGGTCAGCTCGGTGCTGCTGGGCCTGGCGTTCCTGAGTCTGGCGGTGCTGATGTCGGTGATCGCGCGTGAGCGCACGCGCGCCTCGGGTCTGGCGATTGCGCTGTGGTTCTTCTTTGTGCTGGTGTTTGACCTGCTGCTGCTTGGGGGCCTGGTGGCCACGGGCGGCAGCTACGGCGGCGACGCTTTCGCCTATATGTTGCTGCTGAACCCGGCGGATGTGTTTCGCATCCTCAATGTGTTTTCGCTGGAAGATGTTCGCACCCTGTATGGCCTGGCCAGCATCGTGCCGCCCGCCCTGGCCAAGCCGTGGCTGATGGGTTCGGTCATGCTGGCCTGGATTGTTGTGCCGCTTGCGCTGGCACGCTGGAGATTTAAATCATGATGATGACTCGCCGCTCAATTCTCTTGGCTGCCTTGCTGGGCGCTGGCCTGCTCGGCTGCGATCAGTCGAATTCCAGCAAGCCCCTGGCCCCGGTGGAGATAGACGCCCGCACCACCTGCGATCTGGACGGCATGCTGCTGGCCGACTATCCCGGCCCCAAGGCGCAGATCCACTACGCCGGCCAGGAAGCGCCCATCTTCTTCTGCGACACGGTGGAGATGTTTCACACCTTGCTGGCGCCGGAGCAGGTCAAGGCCATTCGGGCGGTCTACGTGCAAGACATGGGCAAGGCCGACTGGGAGCAGCCACGCGGGAACTGGAT
>NZ_DHXT01000114.1:1040-7061 GCF_002413825.1 Rhodoferax sp. UBA5149 | reverse complement strand
GGTTTGACGACCTGTTCCACGGTCTGGCGTATCAGTGTCAGCGTGGCTTGCTGGGTCAGCGTCGCCGGACGCAGCGAACTGGTGGTCAGAGACACTTTGTTGCGCAGCACCGGCTCATAAATAGTTCGCACCGAAAATGCCGAGGGCCTGACCGAGTTGATGACCGCGTTGCGCGACAGCACGGCGCAGCCCGCGCCGTCCGCCACCAGGTCGAGAATGGCCGATACACCGTCGATTTCCAGCGCAATTTTGAGGCGACTGCCAATATTGGCCATTTCCGACTCCACATGCATGCGGATGGCGTTGGGCCGACTCGGAATAACCAAAGGCAGTTGCGCGACGTCCTTCAATGAAATAGGACCAGGCGAGGGGTCTTCCTGCAGACCCGCTGGGCGGGCCTGCACCAGCAGCAGGTCTTCTTCCAGCAAAGGCGCAATTTCTATTTCTGCGCTGGGCTGGGCGTTGTACAGCACGGCAATGTCCAGCCGACCGTTCACCAGTGACTCCTGCATGGCCACCGACAGGCCTTCGCTGATGGAGATCGTGGCATCGGGCATCTGCAGGCGAAAAGCCCTGATCAGCGGCACCGTCAGCACCCGGGCCAGGCTGGTGGGTAAACCCACCGCCACGCGACCGGCCAGCGCACCCCGCACGCGGCCCAGCTCCTCTCTCGCCCGCTCGACCTGGTGCAAAATGCCGCGCCCGTGCGCCAGCAGCAGTTTGCCGGCCTCGGTGGGTAAGGCGCCGCGCCCGTTGCGGGTCAACAGGTTCTGTCGCAGTTCCACTTCCAGCAGGCGCACCTGGCGACTGAGCGCCGGTTGCGCGACGTCCAAGGCAATGGCCGCCCGCGTGAAGCTGCCGAGCTCGGCGACGCGCACGAAGTACTCGAGTTGTTTAAGGTCCATTTCGGGTGGTAAATGAATAGCTGAAGGCTGATTATGCCAATTTGAGATAGCTGCTAGTGGCGCTACTGGCTTATCAACAGAGGCCGTGGTGGCCAAAATACGGTTCATGCAAACCACTATCCCCTCGCCACGACCCACCCTGCGGGGTATCTCGTCCATGGCTACCCGCCAGTTGCTGGCAGAGCTGGTGGCGGCGTATGCACAGCACTCGGATTGTGTGATTGCCATTGAGTCGGTGGGCGGCGTGGACGCAGCCAAACGGGTACAAGCCGGTGAGCCTTTCGATGTGGTGTTCTTGGCATCTGACGCGATTGACAAGCTGATGGCGGCGGGTCACATTGATGCGCGCAGCAAGGTCGATCTGGTCCACTCCGGCGTGGCGGTGGCGGTGCGCGCCGGCGCGCAGCAGCCCGATATCAGTTCAGAAAACGCAGTACGCCAGGCCGTGCTGGCGGCGCGCAGCATCAGTTATTCCACCGGTCCCAGCGGCGTGGCCTTGGGTCAGCTGTTCGAGCGCTGGGGCATTGCTGACACCATCCGCGAGCGCATGGTCCAGGCGCCCCCCGGCGTTCCGGTGGGCACGCTGGTCGCGCGGGGTGAGGTCGAATTGGGCTTTCAGCAATTCAGCGAATTGATCCATGTCCAGGGCATCACCGTGCTGGGGCCCTTGCCGCCGGAAATTCAGATCACCACCACCTTTTCTGCCGGCATCTGCACCGGCTCGACACAGGCGCCAGTCGCGCGTGACTTGCTCGATTTCATGGCCTCAGCGCAAGCTGCCGACGCCAAGCGGCGCCAGGGCATGGAGCCGGCCTGAACGCGCAAGCGTGACCGTGCTGGATGCCCCGCACACATTCCACCCCTACCAGGAGAACCCCATGATCATCGACTGTCACGGCCACTACACGACGGCTCCTAAGACGCTGGAAAACTGGCGCAACCAGCAGATTGAGGGCATCAAAGATGCTGCCCTCATGCCCAAAGTCGCTGACCTGAAAATCAGCGACGACGAGCTGATCGAGACCATAGAGACCAATCAGCTGCGCCTGATGAAAGAGCGTGGCAGCGACCTCACCATCTTCAGCCCGCGCGCCAGCTTCATGGCCCACCACATCGGAGACTTCAACGTCAGCTCGACCTGGGCCGCCATCTGCAACGAGCTCTGCTACCGCGTAGCCCAGCTGTTCCCCGACCACTTCATCCCCGCGGCGATGCTGCCGCAAAGCCCGGGCGTTGACCCGCGCACCTGCATTGCCGAGCTGGAAAAATGTGTCAAGGAATATGGCAACGTCGGCATCAACCTGAACCCCGACCCCAGCGGCGGCCACTGGACCTCGCCGCCCTTGTCCGACAGGCACTGGTACCCGATCTACGAGAAGATGGTGGAGTACGACATCCCCGCGATGATTCACGTGTCCACCAGCTGCAACGCCTGCTTTCACACCACCGGTGCCCACTATTTGAACGCCGACACCACGGCCTTCATGCAATGCCTGACCAGCGACTTGTTCAAGGACTTTCCGACCCTCAAGTTCATCATCCCGCATGGCGGCGGCGCGGTGCCTTACCACTGGGGTCGTTTTCGCGGTCTGGCGCAGGAGCTGAAAAAGCCGCTGCTGCAGGATCACCTGTTGAACAACATCTTTTTCGACACCTGCGTCTACCACCAGCCCGGCATTGACTTGCTCAACACCGTGATTCCCGTGAAAAACGTGTTGTTTGCCAGCGAGATGATCGGTGCCGTGCGCGGCATCGACCCGGAAACCGGCCACTATTTTGATGACACCAAACGCTATATCGAAGCATCCAAAATTCTCAGTGATGCGGACCGCCATCTGATTTACGAAGGCAACGCGCGGCGCGTGTTCCCGCGCCTCGACGCAGCACTGGCAAAGAAAGGCAAGTCATCATGAGCATGAACAACCTCGGCATCGTCAAACGCAACATCGTTCGCGCCGACAAGGCCGCCGTCGAAAAACTCTCGCGCTTCGGCGTCGCCACCATCCACGAAGCGATGGGCCGCGTCGGTCTCATGAAGCCCTATATGCGCCCCATCTACACCAGTGCGCATCTCTGCGGCACCGCTGTCACGGTGCTGTTGCAACCGGGGGACAACTGGATGATGCACGTCGCGGCCGAGCAAATCCAGCCGGGGGACGTGGTGGTGGCGGCCTGCACCACCGACAACCAGGACGGTTTCTTTGGCGACTTGCTGGCGACCTCGTTCCAGGCGCGCGGCGCCCTGGGTTTGATCATCGACGGCGGCGTGCGCGACGTGAAAGACCTCACCGAGATGAACTTCCCCGTCTTCAGCCGCGCCATTCATGCCAAAGGCACGATCAAGGCGACGCTGGGTTCCGTCAACATTCCGGTCGTGTGCGCAGGTGCCCAGGTCAACCCCGGCGATGTGGTGATCGCCGACATCGACGGTGTGGTGGTGGTGCCTGCGGCCATTGCGCAGCAGGTGGCCGATGCGGCCGAGGCGCGTGAAGCCAATGAAGGCGCCAAGCGCGCCATCTTCGCCTCCGGTGTGTTGGGCCTGGACTACTACAAGATGCGTGAGGGCCTGGAAAAGGCCGGGCTGCGCTACGTGGACTAAGCGCCTAGGCGGCAGAGCGTTCTGTTCCGTGTCCCCCGGCCTGCGGCCTCCTCCTTTTACCTGCACAGAACGCTCTACCGCCCAGGCTCATGGCACTTGAACAAATCAGCCTCCAGTCCTCGCAAATAGTGCGTAAGCAGCTATCCAATTCATAGCATAGACCTCACAAATATATGGAATTCACCAAGACCCCCGGCTGGCTCGACTGGTACGCTGACCCGAGCAAGCCACGCTTTCAGCTCCCCGCAGGCAGCGTGGATGCCCACTGCCACGTGTTCGGCCCCGGCGACCAGTTCCCCTACGCGCCGGAGCGCAAATACACGCCGTGCGACGCCTCCAAAGCGCAATTGTTTGCGCTGCGCGACCATCTGGGGTTCGAGAAGAACGTGATCGTGCAGGCGACCTGCCACGGGTCGGACAACCGGGCCCTGGTCGATGCCCTGAAGTCCTCCAACAACAAGGCGCGCGGTGTCGCCACCGTCAACCGCAACGTGACCGATGCCGAGTTGCTGGACATGCATGCCGCCGGTGTGCGCGGCACGCGCTTCAACTTTGTCAAACGCCTGGCCGACTTCACGCCGCGCGAGGTGCTGCTGGAGATTGCCGAGCGCATTGCCCCGCTGGGCTGGCATGTGGTGGTGTACTTCGAGGCGCAGGACCTGCCCGAGCTGTATGACTTCTTCACCGCCTTGCCTACCACCGTGGTGGTGGATCACATGGGCCGCCCGGATGTGAGCAAGCCCGTCGACGGCCCGGAGTTTGCGCTGTTCATGAAGATGATGCGTGAGCACGGCAACATCTGGAGCAAGGTGAGCTGCCCCGAGCGCCTGAGCGTCAGCGGCCCGCTTGCGCTCCATGGCGAGCCAAACGCCTACCGCGATGTCGTGCCGTTTGCCAGGCGCCTGGTGGAGACCTTCCCTGAGCGCGTGTTGTGGGGCACCGACTGGCCGCACCCCAATCTCAAAAACCACATGCCCGACGATGGCCTGCTGGTGGACTACATTCCCCACATCGCCACCACGCCCGAGCTGCAGCAAAAACTGCTGGTGGACAACCCGACCCGTTTGTATTGGCGTTAACGACGGCCTCCACTAACAACCGTTCGAGCTGAGCTTGTCGAAGCCCCCTTCGACAGGCTCAGGGCGAACGGGCAACGAGAAACAACCATGTCACTTGATAAACCTTACCTCGACGTACCCGGCACCACGATTTTTGATGCCGAGCAAAGCCGCAAGGGCTACCACCTGAACCAGTTTTGCATGTCGCTCATGAAGGCGCCGAATCGCGAGCGCTTCAAGGCCAACGAGCGCGCCTACCTGGACGAGTGGCCCATGACCGACGAGCAAAGGCTGGCGGTCCTGGCGCGCGATCTCAATCGCTGCATGGCACTGGGCGGCAATATCTATTTCCTGGCCAAGATCGGCGCCACCGATGGCAAGAGCTTCCAGCAGATGGCCGGCAGCATGACCGGCATGACCGAAGACGAATACCGCGACATGATGGTCAGCGGCGGCCGCTCCGTCGAAGGCAACCGCGTGGTCGGCGAAGACGGTACTGCGCAAGCCCATCGCCAACCCCAAGGCGCCAAGAAAGTGAGTGCCTGAGCATGGCCAAAATTACCGCATCCGTTTACACCTCCCACGTGCCCGCCATCGGCGCGGCCATCGACCTCGGCAAGACCCAGGAGCCCTACTGGCAGCCCGTGTTCAAGGGCTACGACTATTCCAAGCAGTGGATGAAGGACAACACGCCCGACGTCATCTTTCTGGTCTACAACGACCACGCCACCGCTTTCAGCCTGGAGATGATTCCCACCTTCGCCATTGGCTGCGCCGAGTCGTTCGCCCCGGCTGATGAAGGCTGGGGCCCGCGTCCCGTGCCCGTGGTGCAGGGCCACCCCGAGCTGGCCGCGCATATCGCGCAGTCGGTGATTCAGCAGGATTTTGACCTGACCATCGTCAACAAGATGGATGTGGACCACGGCCTGACCGTGCCGCTGTCCTTGATGTGCGGCCAACCGCAAGCCTGGCCCTGCCCGGTGATTCCGTTCGCCGTCAACGTGGTGCAGTACCCTGTGCCCTCGGGTCGGCGCTGCTTCGAGTTGGGCAAGGCGATTCGGCGCGCGGTGGAGTCGTTTGACCAGCCGCTCAAGGTGCAAATCTGGGGCACCGGCGGCATGAGCCACCAGTTGCAGGGCCCGCGTGCCGGCCTGATCAACAAGGAATTTGACAACGCCTTTCTGGACCAGTTGATCGCGGACCCCGAGGGCCTGGCCAGCAAGCCGCACATCGACTATGTGCGCGAAGCCGGTTCCGAAGGCATTGAACTCGTGATGTGGCTGATTGCCCGTGGTGCTATGAAAGATATAGCTGACCCCGCAAGCCACGTGAGGGTAAAGCACCGTTTTTATCATGTACCGGCCAGCAACACGGCCGTCGGCCACCTGATTCTGGAGAACACTTAAATGAGCAAAACCATCAAAGTCGCCCTGGCCGGCGCCGGTGCCTTCGGCATCAA
>NZ_DHXT01000114.1:0-714 GCF_002413825.1 Rhodoferax sp. UBA5149 | reverse complement strand
ACCGAGCTGAATGAGAGCCTGGCTTTGCCCGAAGTGGATGCCGTCATCCTGTGCACGCCGACGCAAATGCACGCCGCGCAAACCATCGCCTGCCTGAAGGCGGGCAAGCACGTGCAAGTGGAAATTCCACTGGCCGACAGCTTGCGCGGTGCGCTCGAAGTCGCCGCCATGCAGGAGCAGACCGGCCTGGTGGCGATGTGCGGCCACACCCGGCGCTTCAACCCCAGTCACCAGTACGTGCACCAGCAAATTGCGGCGGGCAAGTTCAACATCCAGCAGATGGATGTGCAAACTTATTTCTTTCGCCGCAGCAACATGAACGCGCTGGGCCAGGCCCGCTCCTGGACCGATCACCTGCTGTGGCACCACGCGGCCCACACGGTGGACCTGTTTGCCTACCAGTGCGGCAGCCCCATCGTCAAGGCCAACGCGGTGCAGGGGCCGATCCACCCGGTGCTGGGCATCGCCATGGACATGAGCATCCAGCTCAAGGCCGCCAACGGCGCCATCTGCACGCTGAGCCTCTCGTTCAACAACGATGGCCCGCTGGGCACTTTCTTCCGCTACATCGGCGACAGCGCCACCTACCTCGCGCGCTACGACGATCTGTTGACGGCCAAGGAAGAAAAGATCGATGTGAGTCAGGTCGATGTGGCCATGAACGGCATCGAGCTGCAAGACCGCGAGTTCTTCGCCGCCATCCGCGAAGGGCGC
>NZ_DHXT01000187.1:4654-9338 GCF_002413825.1 Rhodoferax sp. UBA5149 | reverse complement strand
ATGGCGCCCGCGTGCTTGAGCAGTGGCTCCCAGCGCTGCGGGTCGCGGCTGCTGACCTCCAGGTGTTCGGGCGCTATTGCATTGCTGATTTCGCAGGCTTCTTCCATGCTGCGCGTATGAATCAAGGCGCCGCGGCCATTGAGCGACTTGGCGATGATCTCGGCACGCGGCATCTCATTGAGCAAGCGCTTGATGGCTGCCTGCACCTGGTCGATGTAAGCGGCGTCAGGGCACAGCAAAATACTCTGCGCCAGCTCGTCGTGCTCGGCCTGGCTGAACAAGTCCATCGCCACCCAGTCGGGCGGCGTGCTGCCGTCCGCCAGCACCAAAATCTCGCTCGGTCCGGCAATCATGTCAATGCCGACCGTGCCAAAGACACGGCGCTTGGCCGCTGCCACATAGGCGTTGCCGGGGCCGGTGATTTTGTCAACCTTGGGAATGGTCTGCGTACCGTAGGCCAACGCCGCCACCGCCTGCGCACCACCGACGGTGAAGGCGCGGCTGACGCCCGCCACATAGGCGGCCGCCAGCACCAGCGGGTTCTTCTCGCCTTTGGGCGTGGGCACCACCATGATGATTTCAGCGACACCCGCCACATGAGCCGGGATGGCGTTCATCAGCACCGAGGACGGGTAGGCCGCTTTGCCGCCGGGCACATAAATACCGACGCGGTCCAGCGGCGTGACCTTTTGACCCAAGAGCGTGCCGTCTTCGTCGCGGTAGCTCCAGCTCTCGCCGCAGGCTTTTTTCTGCGCTTCGTGGTAGCTGCGCACACGCTGCGCGGCGGCTTGCAGGGCCTCGCGCTGGGCCGCAGGAATCGCCTCGAACGCGGCCTTGAGTTCGACTTGCGTGAGTTCCAGCTCGGCCATCGTTGAGACATGCACGCCATCAAAACGCCGGGTGTAGTCCAGCACCGCCGCATCGCCGCGCTGCTGCACGTCAGCCAGAATATCCGCCACCCGCGCCTCGATTTCTGCATCGGCCTCGGCCGACCAATGCAGGCGCGCCTTGAAATCAGCATCAAATGTGCTGCTGGCGGTTGATAGACGGGCGGGGGCAGCTACAAAAGTCATAGCAATAATGGAAGATGAATGATTTGAGTTACTTGGCAATGGCGGATGCAAAGGCATCAATGATTTTGCGAATCGGCGCCTGCTTGAGTTTGAGCGCCGCCTGATTGACCACCAGCCGCGAGCTGATGTCCATGATGTGTTCGACCTCGACCAGATGGTTGGCCTTGAGCGTGTTGCCGGTGGAGACCAGGTCGACAATCGCATCGGCCAAGCCCACCAGCGGGGCCAGCTCCATGCTGCCGTAAAGCTTGATCAAGTCCACATGCACGCCTTTGGTGGCGAAAAATTCGCGCGCAATCGCCACGTATTTGGTGGCAACCTTCAGGCGTGAACCCTGCTTCACCGCCGACGCGTAGTCAAAATCAGCGCGCACCGCCACACTGATGCGGCACTTGGCAATTTGCAGGTCCAGCGGCTGGTACAGGCCGTCGCTGCCATGCTCCAGCAGCGTGTCTTTACCGGTAATGCCCATATCGGCGCCGCCGTATTGCACGTAGGTCGGCACGTCGGTGGCGCGCACCACCAACACACGCACATCGGGCTGGTTGGTGGTGAGAATGAGTTTGCGCGATTTTTCGGGGTCTTCCAGCACCTCGATGCCAGCGGCGCGCAGCAGCGGCAGGGTTTCTTCGAAGATGCGACCTTTGGAGAGCGCGAGCGTAATCATCTGATCCTTTCAATATCGGCACCCAGACCCCGCAGCTTGGCTTCCATCTGGTCATAGCCGCGGTCCAGGTGGTAGATGCGATCCACCACGGTTTCACCTTCGGCCACCAGGCCGGCAATGACCAAACTGGCGGAAGCGCGCAGATCGGTCGCCATCACCGTCGCGCCCGAGAGTTTTTCCACCCCTTCGACCACCGCCACCTTGCCATCAATCTGGATGTTGGCACCGAGCCGAACCATCTCGTTGACGTGCATGAAACGGTTCTCGAAAATGGTCTCTGTCACCTTGGTAGTGCCATGCGAGATGGCATTGAGCGCCATGAATTGCGCCTGCATGTCGGTCGGAAAGCCCGGGTACTCGGTGGTGCGAAAACTCTGCGCCTTGAGCCGACCTTGAGACTGAACGCGAATACCGCCTTCAACCGCCGTGACCGTGGCCCCCGCATCGCGCAGTTTTTCCACCACGGCTTCGAGGTGCTCCGCCCGGCCATGCCGCAGCAGCACATCGCCGCCGCTGGCCGCCACCGCGCACAAAAAGGTGCCGGTCTCGATCCGGTCCGCCACCACCTGGTGCGCACAGCCATGAAGTTTCTCAACCCCCTGGATGCGTATCCGGCTGCTGCCGTGTCCTTCAATCTTCGCGCCCATCTTGATCAGCATTTCTGCCAAATCGGGGATCTCGGGCTCCTGTGCCGCATTCTCCAGAATGGTCTCGCCCTCGGCCAGACTGGCGGCCATCAGAAAGTTTTCGGTCCCGGTGACGGTCACCATGTCGGTGGTAATCCGCGCGCCCTTCAGGCGCGTCCGGCCCTTGGGCAATTTGGCGATCATGTAACCGTGCTCGACCACGATCTCGGCGCCCATGGCCGTCAGACCCTTGATGTGCTGGTCCACCGGACGTGAACCAATGGCACAACCGCCCGGCAAGGACACCGTGGCCTCGCCAAAGCGCGCCAGCAACGGGCCCAGCGCCAACACCGAAGCGCGCATGGTCTTGACCAGCTCATAGGGCGCCTCAGGGGAGCTGAGCGAGCCGGCGTTCACCGTGACACGGCCGTCGTCGCGGCGCTCAATGCCGACCCCCATATTGCGAATCAGCTTGAGCATGGTGGCCACATCCTGCAAGCGCGGAACGTTGCTAAGCGTGACCGGCTCCGCCGTCAGCAGACAGGCGCACAACTCCGGCAGGGCCGCGTTCTTGGCACCGGAAATGTCAACCTCGCCATGCAGCTGTCGGCCACCGCGAATCATTAATTTGTCCATAAGATCAGTTCAGCAAAATCGGACGCACGAGCGTGTGAGGTCGTTTGGTCCTGCCCTCATGGGGCTATCGCAACTCAGTCGTTTGACCATCATTTCGGCAATGCAGCCCACTCGGCCGGCGTGAAAGTCTTCATCGACAGCGCATGCACCTCATCGTTTTGCATTTTCGCCCCCAACGTGGCGTACACCCGCTGGTGGCGCTGAATGGCGCGTTTGCCGTCAAATTCAGGCGACACGATGGTGGCGAACCAATGGCGACCATCGCCCTCCAGCTCGATGTGCTCGCACACCAAGCCCGCCGCAATCATGTTTTTGATCTGGTCTGCAGTCATGTCAACAATCCAATAGATAAGAAAACGCTTCAACCCCGAATTTTGTAGCCGCTACGCAGCAAATACACCGCAATCCAGCTCACCAGCGCCAGTGCACCGCCCACAACCCCCAGGCTGAGCCAGGGCGAAACGTCGCTCACACCAAAAAACCCGTAGCGAAAACCATCAATCATGTAGAAAAACGGGTTCAGGTGGCTCACGGTCTGCCAGAACGGAGGCAGTGAATGGATGGAGTAAAACACGCCACTCAAAAAGGTCATAGGCATGACGACAAAATTCTGAAAGGCGGCCAGTTGATCAAATTTTTCGGCCCACAAACCCGCAATCAAGCCCAGGGTTCCCATCAAGGCAGCGCCCATCACGGCAAACATCACGATCCACAGTGGCGCCACCAAACTGACATCGGTAAACAGGGCGGAAAATGCAAACACGCCCACGCCAACGACCAGGCCCCGAATGACGGAGGCGCCCACGTAGGCCACAAACCAGTTCATGTAGGAGAGCGGCGTGAGCAGCAAAAATACGAGGTTGCCCATCACTTTGCTCATGATCAAGGACGACGAGCTGTTGGCAAATGCATTCTGCAGCAGACTCATCATCGCCAGACCCGGCACCAAGAATGCGGTATAGCTGATCTTGTCGTAGACCTTGACGTGCGACTCCAGCGCATGGCCAAAGATCAGCAGGTACAGCATGGCGGTCAGCACCGGACCGGCCACGGTCTGGAAGGCCACCTTCCAGAAACGCAGCACTTCTTTATAAAGGAGGGTTTGCCAGCCGGTCATAGAATTGCCCCCGCGCTGGTCGCTTCGGCTACTGCGCTGCCCCCCAAGGGCGCGGGCTCGTCTTGGGGCCCGGCGCTGAACGGTTCAGCGGCCGGCTCATGGTTTTTATTCATCACGGCCAGAAAAACATCTTCCAGATCGGCCTTGCGTATCTCCACATCGTGCGCCACCAGGCCGGCCTCACGCACGGCGGCGAGGTATTGCTCTATCTCCAGGGCGTCATGCGCCGGGAACTGAACAATGCGCCCTGTAATGCGCGCCTGGTCCGCCAGCACCTTGGGCAGTTCGCTGTCAACTTTGAAGCGCAGCACGTTGCTCGAGGCAGTCTTGAGCAACTCGCTGGTTCGGTCCAGGGCGACAATCCGCCCCGCCTTCAGCATGGCAATGCGCCCACACAGTGCTTCGGCTTCCTCAAGGTAGTGGGTCGTCAGCAAGACCGTGCTGCCCTGCTTGTTGAGCCTGGCAATGAATTGCCACAGCGTCTGGCGCAATTCCACGTCAACACCGGCGGTGGGTTCATCCAGCACGATCACCGGTGGTTTGTGCACCAGCGCCTGCGCCACCA
>NZ_DHXT01000187.1:0-4446 GCF_002413825.1 Rhodoferax sp. UBA5149 | reverse complement strand
CCGCCGCTTCATGCCACCCGAGAGCTGACGCATATTGGCGCCAGCCTTATCGGCCAGGCCCAGACTGTCCAGCAGCTCATCAATCCAGGCGTCGTTGTTGCGGATGCCGAAGTAGCCCGACTGGAAACGCAGCGCTTCGCGCACGTTGAAAAACGGGTCAAACACCAGTTCCTGCGGCACCACCCCCAGACTGCGCCGCGCCTGGGCGTAGTCAGTCTGGACATCATGGCCCAGCACCGACACTTTGCCTGAATTGGCGCGCGCGAGGCCCGCCAGAATGCTGATCATGGTGGTCTTGCCGGCCCCATTGGGCCCCAGCAAACCAAAGAACTCGCCTTCTTCAATGTCGAGGCTCACGCGGTCCAGCGCGAGGAAAGTACTGCCTTTGGGTCCGCGCGGGGATGGATAGGCCTTGGTGACGGACTGGAAAGAAATTGCGGGCATGAAGGGAACTATTCTAAAGACTTGCGGGACAGACCGGATCCAGAGGGTTTGCGGGACAGACCGTCGTTACGCGACGCGAACAAGCTCTGTCCTCAACATTTCAAACCACAAGCTCTGCCCCCAATTGATTGAGAGTCAAGCCGAAGGCAACAGCTCGGCAATCCCATACAGCGCCGCCAAATCACCCAGGCGGGCGGGTAAACCGCGGACCGAGAAACGCTTGCCCAGGGCCAGGCTCTCGCGCCGGAATTCAAGCAACACGGCCAGCGCTGCCGAGTCAAATCGACTCAACACCGTGGCATCCACCACCACTTCCGGACCCGACTGCGAGCGCAAGCCCTGCACCAGCATGCGCAGGCACGCGTTGGCCTGGGATTGCGTCAACTCTTTTGGCAATACCAGCACAGTCACCCCTTCTTGGCGTTGGCCTTGTTACGGTCGGTCAGGGTCACAATCAAGCCGCTAATGCCTTTGGCATTGATTTCCTGGGCAAATTGGCTGCGATAGGTTTCCACCAGCCACACGCCCAACACATTCAGGTTGTAAATCTTCCAGCCAGCCCCGTCGCCGGGTGTCTTTTCCAGCTTGTAATCCAGTTGAATGGGGTCGCCACGGCCTTTGACCTCGGTACGGACCACCACTTCTTTGTCTTCCGCGGCCGCACGCATGGGCTTGACAAAAATGGTCTGGTCACTGACCTGGGTCAAGGCGCCAGCATAGGTGCGTACCAGCAAAATCTTGAACTCCTCCTGCAAACGTTTTTGCTGTTCAGGGGTGGCCTGGCGCCAGGCTGGCCCCACGGCGGAGGCCGTCATGCGCTGGAAATTCACGTTCGGCATGATCTTGCCATCCACCAATGCAACGATTCGGGACACATTCCCCGCCTGAATCGCTTTATCGGCCTTGATGTTGTCCAGCACATCGATGGACAGGCGTTTGATCAAAGCCTCCGCGGCTTCATCAGCCGCCCTCACCGGCAGGGCCAGCAGGCTGGATGTGCTGACCAGCAGCACGGCGAACAGGCGACTCAAAAAACGACGATTCATGGTTTGACTTTCTGATCGCCGGGAAGCCCGGCATTGCTTGCGGTTTTATTTAAGGTTTCAGCGGGCGTTTCAGCCAAGGCTGGCACCCGTGGCTCGGCCACATCCTGCTGCTCAGTCTCGATTTCTCCCGTGTCTTCTTCGGGTGGGTTACCATCGAAAATCACACTGCGGCGGCGTTGAAGAAACGCGTCGCGGGTGAACGTGTATTTATCCAGCGCCGCCTCTTCAAGTATCGTGGTGGCTTTGAGCAAATCGGCCCTGCTGTCAACGGCACGCAACACCGTGACGCTGTTGCGCGTGGGCACGTGCGCGATGTTGGAAACAAGATCACCCTTCAGATCAACCGGCAGTGCCACCGTATCGCGCAAGGTTGAAGGTCCCAACAAGGGCAACACGAGATAGGGGCCGGGTGCAACCCCCCAATAACCCAGGGTATGTCCGAAATCTTTGGTGTGTTTTTCGATATTCATTTCGGTGGCTACGTCAAGAACACCACCCAGACCGATGAAGGTGTTGACACCAAAACGGAACATGCTGTCTGTCGCAGCTTGCCCTTTGAGTTGCAAGGCGTTGTTCACAAATGACCAGGCATCTTGCAGATTGCCAAAGAAATTATTGACGCCCTGGCGCACCGGCCTCGGCACGACATCCCGGTAGGTGGTCGCCACGGGTTTAAGCAGCGCGGTATCGACCGCATCGTTGAACCGATAGACCCCGCGATTGAACGGCTCCAGCGGATCGCGCCGATTGGCATTGGGTCCACTGGCACAACCTGTGAGCACCAAAAGCACCAGCAGCGCGCGCAAAATTTCTGTCATTTCTTGGCCTTGCTGACGTCAGCGATGCTTCCTTCGGCGGCCTTGCTGTACATAAACTGGCTGATGAGGCTTTCCAGCACTATGGCCGATTGGGTGCTGGAAATGGTATCGCCCGCCACCAGCGTTTTCTCGTCGGCGCCGGGTTCGAGCCCCAGGTACTGCTCACCGAGCAAGCCGCTGGTCAAAATTTTCAGGGAGCTGTCCTTGGGAAACCCATAGCGGCTCTCCATCGCCAATGTCACGCGGGCCTGGAACGATTTGTCATCAAAAACGATCTTTTCGACACGGCCCACCACGACGCCCGCACTTCGGACCGCCGCTTTGGGTTTGAGGCCACCCACATTGTCAAATTTGGCGTTCACCGCATAGCTTTGCTGGAAACTCAAGCTCAACAAATTGGCTGACTGCAGGGCCAAAAACAGGATGGCCACCGCGCCGATCAGCACAAAAAGGCCAACCCACACATCATTCTTAGAGCGCTGCATAAAACATCTTTTTCATCAGTTGAGGACAGAGCTTGTTCGCTTCGCGTAACGGCGGACTGTCCCGCAAGGTTTCAATCAATCAAATCGTAAACATCATGGCCGTCAGGATGAAATCCAGACCAAGAACCGACAGAGACGAGACCACCACGGTTCGGGTGGTCGCGCTGGCCACGCCTTCGGGGGTGGGTTGGGCTTTGAACCCCTGCAACAGCGCGATGAAGGTCACGGTAAATCCAAACACGATGCTCTTGATGACGCCGTTACCGACGTCTTGCCACACATCGACACCGCCCTGAATCTGACTCCAGAACGAACCGCCATCGACGCCAATCATGAGCACGCCCACCGCCCAGCCACCAATGATACCCATGGCGCTAAAGACCGCCGCCAGCAAAGGCATCGTGATGACGCCGGCCCAAAACCGGGGCGCCAGGATGCGTTGCACCGGGTCCACCGCCATCATCTCCATGACGCTGATTTGCTCACCCGCTTTCATGAGACCAATCTCGGCCGTCAGCGAGGTGCCGGCGCGCCCGGCAAACAGCAAGGCGGTCACCACCGGCCCCAGTTCCCGCACCAGCGTGAGCGTCACCAGCAAGCCCAAGGCCGAGGACGAGCCATAGCGCTGCAAAGTGTAGTAACCCTGCAAGCCAAAAACAAATCCAACGAACAGACCAGACACCGCAATGATGGCCAGTGAGTAGTTGCCCAAGAAATGAATCTGGTCGCGGATCAACCCAAAACGCTTCAAGCTACCGCCCAGGGTGGTCAACAGGCGAACGAACAGACGCGCGCCCTGCCCCAGGTCGGCCAACTGGCGGCGCACGGAAAACCCCACATCCCCAAGTTTGTACCAGCTCATGGCGCGACTCCCAAACCAAAATCTTCGTCGATGCTGGGGCCCGGATAGTGAAAGCGCACCGGGCCGTCCGACAAGGCATTGACATACTGGTACACCAGCGGATCGGTGCTTTGCCGCACTTCGTCCGGCGTCCCTTGTGCCGCAATTTTTCCATTGGCCAGGATGATCACATGGTCGGAAATCGCAAACGTTTGCTCCAACTCGTGGGAGACAAAAATACTGGTCAGCCCCATGGAATCATTGAGCTCGCGTATCAAGCGTGCCGCAATAGCGAGAGAAATCGGATCCAGTCCGGAAAACGGTTCGTCATACATCACCAGTTCGGGGTCCAGCGCAATCGCACGCGCCAGCGCAATGCGGCGCGCCATGCCGCCCGAGACTTCACTGGGCATCAAGTCACGCGCCCCGCGCAAGCCCACGGCATTGAGCTTCATCAGGACAATGTCCCGAATCAGGGCCTCGGGCAAATCAGTGTGTTCGCGCAGCGGAAAGGCCACGTTTTCAAACACCGACAGGTCCGCGAACAAGGCACCAAACTGGAACAGCATGCCCATGCGGCGACGTGCGGCGTAGAGTTGCGTCTGGTCCATCGGGGTGACATCTTGGCCATCAAACAACAGCTCGCCTGACTGCGCGCGGTTCTGCCCGCCGATCAGCCGCAGAATAGTCGTCTTGCCCCCCCCTGACGCCCCCATCAGCGCCGTGACCTTGCCACGCGGCACGGACAGGGAAATGTCGTCCAGAATCACCCGCTCGCCGTAACCAAAGGTCAGGTGACGCAGTTCGACAAG
>NZ_DHXT01000172.1:12730-16908 GCF_002413825.1 Rhodoferax sp. UBA5149 | reverse complement strand
GCCAAAAAAATCATGGCCACACTGGACCGCACCAACGCCTTGCTGGCCAAGACCGACCAGCGCGTCTTCGGCGCCAACGGCGTGATGGACAGCGCGCAGGCGACCGTGGACGGCACGCGCGCCGCCGTCGCGCAGCTCACCGCCGTGCTGACCGACGTGCGCGCCAGCCTGCAGAAGGTCGATGCCGTGCTGGTCGAGGCGCAAGCCGTGGGCGCCAACGCCCGCGTGGCCAGCGCTGACCTGGGCGCCCTGCGCGCCGAGGTGGAGATCAGCCTGCGCAAAGTCAGCCAACTGGTGGACGAGGTCAACCGCAAGTGGCCTTTTGCCCGTGACACGGAAATCAAGCTGCCATGAAAGTACGTTTAACTTTTACCGCCATGGTGAGTGCCGCCCTGCTGCTGAGCGCCTGCGCCAGCAAGCCGCTGCCGCCGGACTGGCAGGCCAACGCCTTTGCGGCACTCAAGGGGTTTTCATCCGCGTATCTGAGCGGCAACACCCGTCTGGCCGACTTCGAGTTGGCCCGCGCCAAACTTGAGATTTCCAGCACCGGCCGTGCCGACTTGCTGGCCCGCGCCGAGCTGACGCGCTGCGCCGTGCGCGTGGCCAGCCTGGAGTTTGACAACTGTGCGGGCTACCAGCCGCTGGCCCAGGATGCCCGTGCCGCCGAGCAGGCCTATGCCGCTTACCTGACGGGGCGCTGGACTGGACTGGACCCTGCCCTGCTGCCCGTGCAGCATCGCGCACTGGTCTTGAATGCAGTTGCCAGCCAAGCGGCGAGCAACCCGCCAAATCCAGCGGCAGCCACGAGCGCGCTGGGCAGCATGGAAGACCCGCTGGCGCGCCTGGTGGCGGCCGGTGTGCTGCTGCAGAGCAGCCACTTGACGCCGGCCGACATCGTGGTGGCAACGGAAACGGCATCGGCCCAGGGCTGGCGCCGCCCGCTGCTGGCTTGGCTCGGGCTGCAGCGTCAGCGTGCCATTGAGGCCGGCGACCACGATGCGGCGGCGCGCCTGCAGCGGCGCATCGACCTGGTCTTGCAGGTACCCCCAACCATTCAGTGAGCCAACTTCAGTGAGCTGGGTGGGCGACCGTTTGGCCGATGTCCGGCCAGCGACGGCGCAGGTACACCCAGGCAATCAGGCCGACACACATCATGGCCAGCGAAGCCGCTGCCATGGCAACCGTTGAATGCATGACCAGCGGCGCGACGACGCCGGCCACCAAGCCATTGGCCGATGAACCGATAAACGCCTGCAGGGAAGACGCCATGCCGCGTCGATCAGGGTGAAGGTCCAGCACCAGCAGCGTCACCACGGGCACCATCATGGCCCAGCCAAAAGCAAAGATCGCCAGTGGAATAAGCGCCCACGACACATGGGCCTTGAACAGCAGATTGGCCCCGAGATTGAGCAGCGCGATCAGCAGCATGACCACAAAACCATACTTGATCTGCCGTTTGGGCGCCAATTTTCCAGCCATGCGGCCACTGACCCAGGCACCGCCCATGATGCCGCTGATGGTGAGCACAAAAAACCAGAAAAACTGCGTCGGGGCCAAGCCCAGGTGCTCGCCGAGAAAGGCCGGCGCCGATAAAACGTACAAAAACATGCCGTTGAATGGCACACCACTGGCCAGCGCCAACAGCAAGAACCGCGGATCACGCCCCAGTTGCCAATAACCCTGCATCAGGTTGCTGATCTTGAGCGGTTGCCGGTGCGTGAGGTGCAGTGTTTCGGGCAGCAGTTTGTAGTTGGCGATCCACAGCACGACGCCAACAGCGGTCAGAAACCAGAAAATACTGTGCCAGTTGAGATGCACAAACAACCAGCCGCCGACGATCGGTGCAATGGCCGGAGCGACCCCGAAATAGATGGTGATCTGGCTCATCACCTTTTGCGCCTGGGTCGGGTCAAACATGTCGCGCACTACCGCACGCGCCACCACAATGCCGGCCCCGGTGCTCAGCCCCTGCATCGCCCGGAAGAACACCAGCTGGCCAATGCTTTGCGACAGCGCACAGCCGGCGGACGCCAGCGTGAAGGCCGCCAGCCCCCACAGAACCACAGGCCGTCGCCCCAGACTGTCGGAAATCGCGCCATGAAACAGGCTCATGAAGGCAAAGCCGAACAGATAGGCCGACAGGGTCTGCTGCATCTGCACGGGTGTGGCGCCCAGTGACTGGGCGATGCCCGAAAAAGCAGGAATATAGGTGTCGATGGAAAACGGGCCGAGCATGCCCAGCACGGCCAGCAACACCGCCAGTGCCCAGCGCGGCGCGCGCCAGAGTTGTTTTGCGTCCGGATTCATGGCAGACGTATCAGCTCGATGCGCCCAGCAGCGTCACCGCCACAATCACCACGCCAATGACCAGATTCACCATCACCCAGGTGCGAATACGCGCCAGCGCGGCGCCCGCGGCAGGCCAGGCCGCAGCCGTCACAGCCCGGGTGAGACTGGGGTACAGGCTAACGCGAATGTAGCCAAAAATGCCCAACATCACCACACCCAGCAGCGCCATCACGATCCATTCGAGCGGCATGCTGACCTTGATGCCCGATTGCAGCGTCTGCCGTGCAATGCGGCCCATCATCCACACGCCGCTGGCCAGGGCCAGCCCGGCGGCCACCAGCACGGCGTTGAAGAAACGACCCAGCACATCGTGCATCAAACGCACCCGATCGGGCACTTCCAGTCGGGCGACCGCCGGGCGCAAAAAGAACTGGGCAAACACCATGCCGCCAATCCAGACGATGACAGACAAGAGGTGAATGGTTTTAAGAGTGGCGTAAAACATAAGCAGGGTCAGATTGTTGTTGTTCAGATGGCAAGCGCGTTTGATGATGCCACAGCCGCCCCCCGCTATGATGAACCCATGTACTACGGCGAGAAGTTCAACGCTTTGACGCATCTGGTCGGGGCCGTGCTGGCGCTTGCGGGCGGCATCGTGCTTATCGTGCTGGCGGCGCTGGGCGGGGACCCCTGGAAGCTGGTGAGCGTCTCAATCTACGGCCTGACCCTGGTCTTGCTCTACAGCTTCTCCACGGCCTACCACAGCGTGCGCGGGCGCGCCAAGGACATCCTGCGCAAGCTTGACCATCACAGCATCTATCTGCTCATCGCCGGCAGTTACACACCGTTCTGCCTGGTGACGCTGCGCGGCCCCTGGGGCTGGTCGCTGCTCGCAGTGGTGTGGGGGCTCGCCGTGCTCGGCAGTCTGCAGGAGCTGCGACCCAAGCGCGGGGCGCGCATACTATCCGTGGTGATTTACGTCGTGATGGGCTGGGTCGCCCTGGTGGCGGTGGTCCCGCTGCTGCAGGTGCTGGGGCCAGCCGGTTTCGCCTGGGTCGCGGCTGGCGGACTGTTCTATACGATCGGTATCATCTTCTTTGTGCTCGACACCCGCCTGACCCACGCGCACGGCGTCTGGCATTTGTTCGTTATCGCTGGCAGCGCCGCCCATTACGTGGCGATCCTGCACTATGTGCTGTAGACCATGAAGGACCCTATGCCAACTGATCCTGTGAAAAAGAAATTTGGCGTGCATCCAGACGTACTCAAGCTCGGTCTGGTGAGCTTTTTGACAGACCTGAGCTCGGAGATGATTTTCTCGGTCTTCGCGATTTTCTTCACCACGATCGCGGGAGCCTCGGCCGCTTTGCTTGGCATGATTGAGGGCTTTGCCGACTTGTCCGCTTCCTCCTTGAATTATTTCGCTGGCTGGTTGTCCGACCGGACCGGAAAACGCAAAATCTTCGCGCTGGCCGGCTATGGGTTTTCCACACTGGCCAAAATCATTTTATTGATCACCAGCTCGGTGCTTGGTCTCAGTGTTTTTCGTGTCATCGAGCGACTGGGCAAGGGTTTTCGGGGGCCACCGCGTGATGCCTGGCTGTCGGCCGTGGCCGACAAAGACACCAGAGGGTATGCGTTTGGCGTGCACAAGGCGCTTGACAAAGCCGGCGCCGTGGTCGGGCCCCTGGTGGCGTATGGCTTGCTGTCGTGGCTGGGGGATGGGGCCTCGACCTACCGGACCCTGTTCTGGGTGGCGCTGGTTCCGGCCTTGCTCAGCATCGTGGCCCTGGGCCTCATCAAGGACCAGCCCGGAGTCAAGCACGAGCGCGAGAACATGTTTGAAACATGGCAGATCCTCAGCCCGGCATTCAAGCGCTATCTGGTCA
>NZ_DHXT01000172.1:11846-12472 GCF_002413825.1 Rhodoferax sp. UBA5149 | reverse complement strand
CACAGCGTTGGCTTTGCGGTCAAGGACATCGTGTTGCTTTACGCCTTGTTCAATATTGCCTTCGTCGTGGCCGCACCGCTGATCGGCAAACTCGGCGACCGGGTGGGACGGGCGCGAATGATCATGCTGGGCTACCTGACCTATCTGTTGATGAGCCTGGGCTTCGCCTTCGCGACCACGCCATGGCAGGTCGTCATCCTGTTCATCATCTATGGCGTGTTTTATGCGATCGACGAGGCGCAAAGCAAGGCGTTTATTGCTGATCTTGAGCTGGAGCGACGCGCCTCCGCCATCGGTGTCTACAATTTTGTGACCGGCCTGATCTACCTGCCGGCCTCGCTGATCGCGGGCGCCCTGTGGCTGCTGCATCCGGCCAGCGCTTTCCTGGTGGCGGCCGGCCTTGCCTTAGCCGCGCTGGTGGTCTTCTTGTTCTTGCGGCCGGACCGAAAACGCAGTTCTGACGCATCGCTTGCGTGTCACGTCGAGCAGTAATGAAAAAAAAGGAATTCGACATCAAAAACCCCAAACAACATCCCCTCCTGCGCCAAATACGTGCCCGGCCACGGCTTGTGTTGGTATCGGTTTTCGGAATTCTGCTTTATGTTGCCCTGCCGTATGGCTTGGCC
>NZ_DHXT01000172.1:0-11561 GCF_002413825.1 Rhodoferax sp. UBA5149 | reverse complement strand
ATGATGGCCCGATCTTCCAACGAAAAAATCCGTCGTCGCGCCCTCCATCAAGACGAGGGGCGCAAGACCGTTCTCCTGCTGGTTGTGCTCACCGCAATGGCCAGCCTGGTCGCCATTGTGGATGAGCTGTCCGTCGTCAAGAACATGACGGGTCCCGTCCGGCTAGGCCACATTGCGTTGACGGCGCTGACGGTCGTGACATCCTGGATTTTCACCCACCTGATGTTTGCCATTCACTACGCCCATGACTACTACCTCAATGTCAGCCGGCAGCAACCAACGGGTCTCGTTTTTCCGGGCGAAGAGGCACCGGATTATGGCGATTTCCTGTACTTTGCCGGCGTGATCGGGACCTCGGGACAAACGGCCGATGTATCACTGACCAGTCGGGCGATGCGGCGCATGGGTCTGGCCCACTGTGTTCTGTCATTCTTTTTCAATGCAGCGGTGCTGGCGCTGACCATCAATATCGCAGCGAGCTTGTTGCCGAGGTGATATCGCCAGGGTTTCATGCGTCAGAATGTCGTGGCGCGTGGGTATCCTGAGGCCAGTGTCCGGCCCTATTTGCAGCGAGCTCTAACTTTCACGTTAACCGAAAGACACCAAGTCATCGCTTCTCAAGCCTGCGGTTGCGATCACTGTCGCCTTGCTGGCCACCTTCATGGGCATCTGCAAAATCAAGGATGACAACATCGTGCAGGCCATGTAACAAGCCCAGGCCCCCGTGCCATTGCCATCTCCATGCTGGCCGTGGCCTCGCTCACCCAATTGTGGTGGCTCTATGGCTTGAGTCTGGTCCCGTCCGCATTTGGCGTTCTCATGGGAATGTCCGGGCTCGCAGGTTGGCGCATTCATCCGGAGTCGCTCATCAAGCTCCTGAGCTAAGGGTAAAGCGGTTCAACCGCGGGTCCACCTTTATCGCCACGAGGAGCGAATCGCTCCAGAGAAACTCCGGGGCAGGTTTTTTGACCACTGTCCTTGTGAACTTGAGTTACCAAATTCCACAAAGACACCGCATGCATTGGATGCATGCGGTGTCCGCGTAAATATCGTTTGTCGCCGCCAACATTTTTGATCACCATGGGGCATGTCGTTGCCGAAACTGCAGTGTCTATTGCCGCCGCCTCGCGATTGAGCCCAGATTTTCGTTTTCGCATTTTAAAAAATGACAGCTTCTTGACGCGAAAAAAATGAAAACCCATGAAAATCACATCTCAATCACCTTCTCAAAACTCGCCATTGTCCCCAGAGATAAAAAATCGCTCTATCGGAATTCTCTGCGGCATTGCTGTCATTGTTCTGTTTTCAGGATTCACGCTGGTATCCAGGCTCGGCTTCTCATCGTCACTGACGCTGGCCGATATTGCAGCCTTACGCTTTTCCATCGGTGGGACGCTTTTGCTCCCGGTATTTTTCCGCTACGGCCTTTCCGGCCTTCGTTGGCGTGAGGCTGCGGCACTCGCCTTTCTCGGAGGACTCGGTTTTGCGCTTTTTGCCTACACGGGTTTCTCATTGGCACCTGCGAGTCATGGCGCCGTTCTTTTGCATGGCACTCTTCCGTTATTTACATTCATACTGGTAGGAATGACTTCCAGCACCAAGGCGCATGGTGGTCAAAAGCTGGGGCTTGTCATGATTTTCTTAGGCATTGTTGCAATGGCCTGGGATAGCTTGGCTACGGCAACCCTGCGTCAGTTGTTCGGCGACGGCTCACTTCTGTTGGCATCGGCCTGTTGGTCGGGTTACGGCGTGCTCGCCCGTCGACTCGATGTGAAGCCCGCTCATGCGGCCTCGATAGTCGCCGTTCTGTCAATGTGCTGTTTCTTGCCCGTTTATTTGGCATTACCCGGGAAAGCAATATTACTGGTCAGTTGGCAAGAAGTGCTGCTGCAGGGAATTTTCCAAGGCGTATTGATCGGCGTTGTTTCCATATTCGTGTACACCCGCGCAGTCGCCTCTTTAGGAGCGGTTGAAACAGCTCTTTTTACGGCAGCGGTTCCTTGCGCGACCACTATTGGAGCGGTACTGCTGTTGGCGGAATATCCAAGTGCCATCGCTTTGAGTGGCGTTGTGATCGTGACGATTGGAATGAGCGTTGCCATGCGTGCTGGCGTTGTCAAAAAGAAGTTTGATTGAATTAATTTTCAGGAGAATGATCTATGTCTGGTTACCTTCAAAAGAATGAACCCGCTGCCTGGGGCAAACCTGTCACCGCGCCGGCCTTGGCAGAACTGCGTAAGAGGGGCGAAAAATTTTCGGTGCTGACCTGCTATGACGCGAGTTTTGCCACGCTGATGAATCGTTGCGGTGTTGAAGTACTGCTCGTCGGAGACTCGCTGGGCATGGTCTGCCAGGGAAATTCCTCAACACTTTCCGTGACGATCACGGATATCGCCTACCACACCGCCTGCGTGGCACGCGGAAATCAGACGGCCCTGCTGATGGCAGACATGCCCTTCGGCAGCTACGGCACGCCGCACGACGCCTATGTCAACGCGACCCGACTCATTCAAGCCGGCGCCCACATGGTGAAGCTCGAAGGAGGCTCATGGTTGGTGGACACTGTCCGTTTTCTTGCCGATCGCGCCATTCCGGTGTGCGCGCATCTTGGATTGACGCCTCAATACATCCATCAACTAGGCGGCTACAAGATCCAGGGGAAGACGATAGAAAGTGCCGCGACCCTGCAAACGGACGCGCTGGCTTTGCAGGCCGCAGGCGCATCGATGGTCTTGCTGGAGGCCATTCCCGCGGCCGTGGGCAAAGCAGTGACCGACGCGCTCACCATTCCTACCATTGGCATCGGAGCCGGACCGGATTGCTCCGGGCAGGTGCTGGTCATGCATGATTTACTCGACGTTTTTCCGGGTCGAAAAGCGAAATTCGTTAAAAATTTCATGGAAGGTCAGACCAGTATTCAGGGCGCGATTTCTGCATTTGTCAATGCGGTCAAGGATAAATCGTTCCCGGCGCCGGAGCACTGTTTCTAGGAACGGCAACGGCGTCATTCGCCGCAAGTGAAGAACAATTGGGACCAACACGAAGGGAAAAGCGTATGCCGTCGCAGTTAGAAAAAGCACTTGAATTTCAGGCGTGCCATCACCGGGATCACGCGTTTATTATTCCCAACCCGTGGGACGCAGGAACCGCCCGCCTGCTCGATTTTCTGGGCTTCAAAGCTCTGGCGACGACGAGCGCTGGATATGCGTTCTCTCGTGGTCAACCGGACAATACGATAGCGTGCGATGAGATGATGACTCACCTGGCCGACATTGCGTCGGCCACCCACTTGCCGGTGAGTGCTGACCTGGTCAATGGTTTTGGTGATGATCCCTTCACCGTGGCGCAGACCATTCGACATGCCGCGGCGGCGGGCGTCGTAGGCGGCTCGATAGAAGATGCCTCCGGTGAGGCTGAAAATCCAATTTACGCACACGCATTGGCCGTGGAACGCATTCGCGCCGCTGCGGAAGCGGCGCGGGCACTTCCGTTCCCATTTACATTGACCGCGCGTGCAGAAAACTATCTGGTCGGCCCTCCCGACCTGCATGACACTATCAAACGCCTGCAGGCGTATCAGGACGCCGGTGCCGACGTCCTGTTCGCGCCGGGTCTCACCAGCAAAGACGATATCGCCGCAGTGGTCAGCTCAGTCGACCGCCCTGTGAATGTCATCATGGGCTTATCAGGCGTTCAATTCACCCTGGACGAACTATCGGAAATCGGGGTGAAGCGGGTAAGCGTCGGCGGCTCATTGTGTCGCACTGCGCTCGGGGCTTTCTTGCGTGCAGCGCGTGAACTCCGAGACCATGGCACATTTTCCTACTCAGATGATGCGATCAGCTCCCGGGAAATCAATGCCATGTTCCAACTGCCGAAAAATTGACGCGCGTCAGTACGGGCCCGAAACAGTCCGCGCCGATTCAAACCTGCAACCGAATTCGGGCATGGCAGATGCTCGACAATTAGCTTGTTTGAGGTGACTGCGCGAGTATCAGCTTGGCGATATCGCCGGTGCCAAACGTCCCGTCCTCCGACAGCGACAAAGCGACGCTTTCCCTGTCTGCTTGCGTTCGTTGCTGACCTAGAAACCACTTGCCAACGAGACGAGTAACCGTAATCTCAAATCCCACGACGCCTTTGATCATCTGATTCACAAAATCCGGTGACGCATTCGCGAGTGTCCACGGATTGACTCGTCCTTTCTCCTGCCGGTTCGTCAGCGCTTGAAGATGCGCGTGCAGCCAGGCAGGCTCGTCGACCATGCGTATGCTGCCATATGCGTGAACCGTCACGTAATACCAACTGGGGGCGTTTCTACCACTCTTGGTTCCATTCACAAACCACTGAGGCGATATGTAAGCGTTAGGTCCTTGAAATATCACCATTGCCTCTGCGGTTGATTCGGCTCGTTGCGAAATGGGATTCGATCTGGACACATGGCCGCGCAGCATGCCGTATGGCGCATGGTCACGGACCAGATCAATCGGAAGAAGGTTCGCGTCCATCTGCCCTGACAATGAGGTGACTAGGGCACCGAGCGGGTTAGCCTCGATAAAGTCATGCAACACTTCTAACCGCGTCTCTTCAAAGAGTTTCTGAACGTACACCGCGTCTCCTTCAATTGTTTCAGTTACTGCCCAATATCGAGCTTGGATAACGAAACGATAACGCTCGGAGCTCAAATAGTCTTGAACAAATCGGTCACAGCATCGCGAGATGAATCGAGGGGAGTTCGGGGCGCATAGCCGGCGTGAAGCCGCCCAGACGACGAAATTCCCGCGTCATGTGAGCCTGATCACTGTACCCGCCTTCCAAGGCGATTTGAGTGAGTGAGTCGTTCGGAACTCGGCGCAAAAGACCTAGCGTCCGCTGGAAACGAACGATAAGCGAGAGCGTCTTTGCGGGCAGGCCCACAGCGTCCAGCATCCCTCGTCGCAAGGTCCGTTCGTTTGTATCCGTGAGTTTTGCCAGCGCCCCAAAGGACAGGCAGCCGCCGGTTTGATGCACCATGGCGATTGCGTCCAGTACGGGCTGTTGCCGTGCTAACCGAGTGGCCCTGTTGGTCAGGATTTCAACTGCGCGTCTCAACGTGTCCCTAAGCTCCTCGTCAGTTCGCGACATGAGGATGGGTACAGCGAGCACACCGAGCAGTCGCTGTGCGTCGTCTGCCAACAGAACTCTGTCACGAATGGTGGACGGATCAATGCCCAGGCACACACCTCCCCAACCGACACGAAAGCGCACACCAAGTAGCGCTGTGTCCCCTCTTGTCGGGAGAAGGCTCGGCCGCTGCGCCGGGCCGGCAATGAGCAGCCTTACGTTCGAGATTGAACCGCCGTCGCGAACGTCAAACCTGGCAAGCAAATCCATCCGGCCATCTGGCAAAACCCGATGGACCGCAGCCTTCCCTGGATTAAATGACCACAGAGCTTCGACTCGCTCGCTGTTGAGCCCATTCAAAGAAAATTCGTGGTATGCCATTGCCCCTGAGCTGTCGTCGTCCCTTCATCTTCCCTGTGGATACACAGGCCGGAATTCCTTCGCACGCAGCGTCCTTCAGTCAGTTTCTAAGGTTTTCATTTGACTCAACAGGGCAGGTCTGAATATCCGAGTGATTGTCATGTAGTTGTCCCGTGGTCTTTCTGCACGCATCATCAATCAGAATTTTCGCCACTTTTTTTGCGGTTTGTGCGGCCTGTACATTTCTGGATACCTGCGCCGTGACAATCGCCCCCTCCAGCAGCAATGCCAGGGCATCCGCCAACTCTTCAGGCGAAGCAACATCAAGCTGGCTGCAGAGACTGAGCAAGTAAGCACGCATCAACTTCTTGTATTCGATACTGACTTGACGAATCGGAGAGTCCGCATCCGCGTACTCTCCGACTGCGTTGATGAACATGCAGCCAAAGAAATTTTTTTGCTTGAACCATGCTTCAGCCACATCGTAGACCGCCAGCAGGCGTGTTTCGGGTTGGCCCGCAGCCTTGCCCACGCTAGCCATGAATTGATTACGTAGAAGACCGTCCTGGTGGCGCAGTACGGCCAAGATCAGTTCTTCTTTGGACCGAAAGTAGGTATACAGCGTACGCTTCGACATGCCTGCTTTCTCCAGTAGCGTGTCGATGCCGGTCGCATGGAAGCCGTGTTCTGAAAAAAGCTCGATCGCGGTGTTGATAAGGTGCTCGCGCCGAGAAGTGGATCCCACTATATTGCCTTTTTAGTAAACAGTTCTGTTTTTTATCTTAGCATTGTTTAAAAAATGAAACTTTAGAAATTTTTTTCTAATTCGATATATTTTTGTTTACAAAGGAAACAGATCAGTGTTCTACTTAATTCAGAGGATACCGATCTATTTCCTGTGAATGCATTGCTTTAATAGGACCCTGGCATGCCACGTATTAACGTCGGAAGCAGAGCTATTGAAGGCCGCATAATGAAGTGGCTAAGCGGTACGTCCAACAGGGGCAAGTTCATACGTCCAATTCGTATTTCCCGCAGTCCTGACTCAACGCTTGAGGTCAGAAAAAATCGAATTTTCCACAGTCTCGTTTGGCACCAAAAATGATGACATTGTCTGCAGACTTCACGGACATGCTCTGCATTGAGTATCCCATTGTGCAGGGGCCGATGAATGGCGCCTCTACGCCGGAACTGGCTGCAGCAGTGAGCAATGCCGGCGGACTCGGTTCTTTTGCGGCAGCGCTGCTTCCTCCGTCAGCTATCCTGGAAGGCGTGCAGAAAATCAGGTCGCTGACTAGCAAGCCGTTCAACGTCAATCTGTTTATTCTGGATACGCCAAATCCAGACCATTCTGAAATTATCCGAACGCAATCGCTTCTTGCCCCGTTTCGTACTTCCCTCAATTTAGGTCCAGCTTCGATGCCGGAGAAGTTTTGTGAGAACTTTCAGCTTCAGCTTGAAGCGCTCTTAAAGGCGGCTCCCCCGGTCGTTAGCTTCACATTTGGAATCCTGGGTAAGGACGTGGTTTCACAATTCAAACGTGCGGGTTGTCGAGTAATCGGCACGGCTACGACGGTTGCTGAAGCTGTTGCATGGGAAGAAGTCGGCGCCGATTTTATTTGCGCACAGGGTTCAGAAGCGGGCGGTCACCGAGGCACATTTATCGGAGACTTTGAACAGTCTTGCATCGGCCTCATGGCGTTGATCCCTCAAATGACGGCAGCGGTTTCTATACCTGTTATTGCTGCTGGCGGCATGATGGACGGCCGCGGTATTGTTTCATCGCTGGTTTTGGGCGCGCAGGCTGCGCAGCTCGGCACAGCTTTTCTATCTTGTCCAGAGTGCCCGATACCGCTGGCATGGAAAAAATCACTGCTACTCGCGAAGGATGACAGTACGCGGCTCACAAGAACCTTTACAGGGAGATGCGCCCGCGGAATTGTGAACGAGTTTATGGAGCAAATGCGTCCATACGAGAACGAAGTACCGCCCTACCCTATACAGAACGCACTGACCGGGCCAATAAGACAAGCCGCTGGAAAACTTGATCGGTCTGAGTTCATCTCCCTTTGGGCAGGACAAGGGGTTGGAATGTCTCGACAGATGACGGCCTCCGAGCTTGTGCAAACGTTGGCCGCAGAAATAAAATCAACTATGTCCAATATGCTGCAGCGGTGACGCTATTGCAGGCCGGTTGCCCACCCAATCTGGACCTTAGTTACCAGCTATGGCCCGCGCGACATGGCGGTTTTCACTAATTTAGCGCCTATCAAAAACCTGGAGTTCCTATGCCGAATGCAGAGTTCCCAACAGCAATCGTTGCCTTGGATGCGGTAGCTCGAACGAAACCCTCAAACTATCCAGAGCCGTTCGCATCGCGCATGACTGGCCGAGAAAAGCGGCCGCTTGGTGACATGTTCGGTTTGTCGAACTTCGGTGTGAATCTTACGCGCCTCGTTCCTGGGGCAGGCTCTGCACTCCGCCACGCACACTCAAAGCAAGATGAATTTGTGTACATCCTGGCGGGGCACCCGGTACTCATCACGGACCAAGGCGAGACGCCACTTTCTCCGGGAATGTGCGCTGGTTTCAAGGCTGGCACTGGAAACGGCCATCACCTCGTCAACCGAGCGAACGAAGACGTCCTTTATCTCGAGGTGGGTGACCGTACCGCTGGAGATTCCGGGACTTACCCCGATGACGACTTACAAGCCGCATTGGGTAACGACGGGAAATGGCAGTTCTTACATAAGAATGGAACACCCTATTGAAGGGCAGTATAAATTGGACGACGCGTTAGCCTATGCCGAGTTCATTTGTCAAACTTCCCGCTCATAGGCCGTCATCTTGGAAGCGAGAGGTTCAGGATGGGATTGAAACTCCGGTGTCACGCGCTTCGGCTTCGATCCAAGCCGCAACGCTACAAACATCCTGACGTGGATGTTCCTCTGCCTGAATGAGCCAGTAGGCGTGCGCTGATTCCGCCCTGATCCTCGGGGGTGCGACCACCATGAGTCGCCCTTCGTCGAGAAGTGGCTGAATCAGTTCAAGTCGTCCCAACGCAATGCCTTGACCGGCTAGGGCGGCCTGAATCACCTGGTCATATTGATTGAAGTGCAAGATCCCTTGCGGTTTGGCGTCCGACCACTCCGCTGCACTGAGCCAGTCGCGCCATTGCAGCCAGGGATGCTGGAGATCGTCGAACTCCAGCAGTGACCATTTCAATGGGATCTTTAGTGATCGCAGCAACTTGAGGCCCAGCGAGGGATGCACGACGGGGGCGATGGATTCACTGAAGAGACGGACGGAGCCCGCTGGGGCCAATGAGGCTGTGGTGTAACGGATCGCCAAGTCAATACCGTCGTTGCGCAAATCTGTAATGCGGTTGTTGGCGGAAACACGAACATCCACACCGGGATGGAGTTTCTGAAACCGGTTGAGCCGTGGCAGCAGCCACAAGCCTGTGACCCCGATACTCGCACTCAGTGTCACTGGCCGCAGCACTCCGCCCGTACGGATTTCGCCCATCACGTCCTGCAGCTGTTGCACTACGCCATCTGCGCTGCGGAACAGCCTCTCACCTTCAGCGGTAAACGCTATGGAGCGATAGCCTCGAATAAGTAATTTGACACCTAACTGTTCTTCAAGCGCATGTATTTTTCTGCTGACAGCTGATTGAGTGAGGCATAAATCCTGCGACGCCAGCGTGATGCTCATACGTCTCCCAACGGCTACAAAGCCTCGAATTTGATCAAGAGAGGAAAGATGAACAAGTGGTAATGACATTCCCATGGTGCATGTGGTGAGAACAAAAGATTGATTGAACCACAAGCGCAGGAGATTTGTAACGCTCACAGGCCTCGCGTCAGCACAAATTTAACGTTATATTATTTTAATAATATTAAAAATAGTTAAATCCATGGCCATACTTTTGAACCGCAAGGAAGAAACCCACGAACGCATTGTGCGCACCGCGGCGCTTGCTATCCGCCAGCGTGGTTACAGCGGCGTTGACGTGGCCGAGGTGATGAAGGAATCGGGCCTGACTCACGGCGGCTTTTACGCCCACTTCGACTCCAAGACGTCCATGCCGGCCCAGGCCGCGGATCGGGCCGGTGCCGACGGCGTGCAAGCCCTGCACGCGTAGCTCCAAGCCCCCTCCTGATCATCCGAGTCCCACCCCCACTCGATCTCTTCACGCTCTTTAATATTACAATCATCATATGAATGATCCCATGACAACCGATACCACCCTCCGCCTGACACCGCATCAAGTCGCCCAAGCGTTCCTCACACCGGCGCGACCACCCGTCGGCCGCACGCTGGACTTTTTAACAGGCGGCCGCCGCTTTGAGTTTGACGGACCGGTTGGCAAGATTGCCGCGACGCGCGCCGGTAGCGGCCCCAAGGTGCTGCTGGTCCATGGTTGGAGCGGCCATTCAAGCGATATGACCGCTTTCGCCGCGCCGCTCATCGATGCGGGCTATGAGGTAATCGTGCTGGACCTGCCAGCCCATGGCGAATCTGAGGGCCACAAGGCCTCCATTCCGCAGGGTGCGCAGGCCCTGCTGGACCTTCAGAAGCACACGGGCGAGCTCCATGCTGTGATTGCTCATTCGGTGGGAACGGCCGTGGCCGTGCAGGCGATGGGCCGGGGCCTGCGCGTCGCACGCGCGGTGTTGCTGGCCCCTCCCGCACGCTATGCAGACTACGCCGCCAGTTTCGCAGCCCAGGCCGGACTTGACGCACAGCAGGCACGCGAGATGGTCGAGGAATTGCGTCAGAACGGACTGGACGTGACGTCAGTGTCCACGCCCATCACAGCCAAAACACTGGTGCAATCAGCCTTGCTGCTGCACTCGGCCGACGACCGTGTGGTTCCACTGTCCGATGCCCGCGAGATTGCAGCCGCCTGGCCCGGCGCCCGACTGCTAGAACTCGAAGGTCTGGGCCACCGCCGAATCCTTCAAGCACCGGAGGCCCTGTCCACCGTGCTGGACTTCGTCACGCGAAACTGAAAGACACCTATGAACGCATTTACGGTTGACTTCGTCCGCGCCCCTTTTCACTTTGCCCGCAAGGGCAAGCTGGCCAACCTGCCGTCGGACGACCTCGCGGCGCAGGTGGTGCGGGCCTTTCTCGCGCACCATTCCTACAACGGCGCTCAGTCACGAAAACCTTACGGAAAATGTGACACCTTCATAACCCCAGCACCTGCTTGGCGATGATATTGCGCTGAATCTCGTTGCTTCCGCCATAGATCGACATGGAGCGTCGCCAGAAGTAATTCGGCGCCGCGCCCACGACAGACGGTGTGATGCTGTTCATGTCACCCTGACCGGACATCAGTGCCGGGTCCAGCACCTGCCCGCCGGGTCCCGCCGCCTCGAAGATGAGCTCACTGATGCGCTGCCCGATCTCGGTACCGCGGATCTTCAGAGCCGACGCCAAACCCGCGCCTGGCGAGCTGCCGCTCCCCATGGCTGAGAGGGCTCGCAGCGTGTTCACCTCCAGCGCCTTTAGCTGCGCCTCCACGGCAGACACCTTGGCACGGAATAGCGGTTCCTCGATCAACGGTCGACCACCGCTTTGGACCTGCGATGCCACGCGCTTGAGTCGACGCATCGCAAAGGTCGAGAAGCCAATATTGGAATTCTCGACCCGCTCGTGTTCAAGCAGGAACTTCGCATAACGCCAGCCCTGTCCTTCCTCGCCGACGAGGTTGGCCTTGGGCACGCGCACGTCGGTAAGGAACACCGCGTTGAACGAATGCGTGCCTTCCAACATGGGGATCGGCTGGACCTCGATGCCCGGCGTCTTCATGTCGATCAGCAAAAACGAGATACCGGTCTGCGGTCGCGCCTCCCGGCTGGTGCGCACCAGGCAAAACATCCAGTCGGCATAGTGCGCGTACGAGGTCCAGATCTTCTGGCCATTGACCAGATAGTGGTCGCCGCGGTCTTCCGCCCGCGTGGCCAGTGAGGCCAGGTCGGAGCCGGACGCCGGTTCCGAGTAGCCTTGGCACCACCAAACAGTCGATTCGCGAATACCCGGCAGGTGCTGCGCCTTCTGCGCCTCGGTGCCGAAGTTGTAAATCA
>NZ_DHXT01000105.1:502-4695 GCF_002413825.1 Rhodoferax sp. UBA5149 | reverse complement strand
GCGGGCCAAAAAGAGCTAGGAGGAACTTCTCAGCGCCAGTCGAACCAGAGGTGACAGTCAACCGCGCGCCAGCCTCTTACCATGCTGGGTCATAACCCGTTAACCCTATTTCAACTCCATGACTGATCCACTCAATACTGAATTTGGCACCATTGCCGACCTGATCCGCCAGCATGCCCTGCGCACACCCCGGCAGCGCGCCCTGGTCCAGGGCGAGCGCAGCCTCGACTATGCAGCGCTCGATGGCTTGATGGACCGCACCGCCTGCGCCTTGCAGCGTGGCGGCTTGCGTCCCGGCGACGCGATCGCGATCTGCGCCAGCATGTCAATCGAATACGCGCTGGTGTTCCTGGGGGCCTTGCGGGCCGGCGTCGTGGTGGCGCCCCTGGCGCCTGGCTCCGGTGCGGCCAGCCTGCAGCGCATGGTGCAGGACGCGCAGGCCAAACTGGTGTTCACGGACAGCCTGGGGGCCCAGGCGCTGGGCTTGCCCGGCCCGGACGCGGTCCCGCGCATTGCGCTCGACAACACAGCCGACGGCGAGGCGCTGGACCACTGGCTGGCCGACGGGGGCGAAGCCCCGGCGCCGGTGGCGGTGCAGCCGGACTGGCCGTTCAACATCATTTATTCCTCCGGCACCACCGGTGAGCCCAAAGGCATCGTGCAATCGCACGGCATGCGCTGGACCCATGTGTGCCGCGGTGCGGTCTATCACTACGGTGCCGATACCGTCACCCTGCTGTCCACGCCGCTGTACTCCAACACGACGCTGGTCGTCTTCTTTCCGACGCTCAGTTTTGGTGGCACCGTGGTGCTGATGCCCAAATTCGACGCGCTGGGCTATTTGACGTTGGCACAAACCCACCGCGCCACCCACACCATGCTGGTGCCAGTGCAATACCAGCGTCTGATGGCGCAGCCGGACTTTGACCGTTTCGACCTGGCCAGCTACCGGGTGAAGTTTTCCACCAGCGCGCCGTTCGGCGCCGCCATCAAGGCCGATGTGGTCAAGCGCTGGCCGGGCGCCCTGGTCGAGTTTTACGGCATGACCGAAGGCGGCGGCACCTGCATCCTGGAGGCCCACGCCCACCCCGACAAATTGCACACCGTGGGGCAGCCGGCCGAGGGCCACGACATCCGCCTGATTGACGACGACGAGCGGGAGGTGGGCGTTGGCGAAGCCGGTGAAGTGGTGGGCCATTCGGGCGGCATGATGACCGGTTACCACCGCCAACCCGACAAGACGCGCGAAGCGGAATGGTTCGATCCGCAGGGCAAGCGGTTCATCCGCACCGGCGACATCGGCCGCTTTGACGCCGAGGGTTTCCTGACTCTGTTCGACCGCAAGAAAGACATGCTGATTTCAGGTGGCTTCAACGTTTATCCGAGCGATCTGGAGGCGGTTCTGAACCAGCACCCGGCCGTTTTCGAGACGGCGGTGGTCGGTGTGGCCTCGGTGCAATGGGGTGAAACCCCGGCGGCGTTCGTGGTGCTCAAGCCGGGGCAGCCGGTGTCCAGCGACGAACTGCTGCAATGGACCAATGCGCAGCTCGGCAAGACGCAGCGCCTGGGCAGCCTGCAGTTTCTGGACGAATTGCCGCGCAGTGCGATCGGTAAAATCCTCAAACGTGAATTGCGTGATGTGCACGCGGCCAACAAGGATTCCTGATGACTATGAAAACGATACAGCTCGGTCAGAGCGACTTGCATGTGACACCGATTTGCCTGGGCACCATGACCTTTGGCGAGCAGGTCAATGAAGCCGATGCGCATGCCATTCTGGACCGCTCGCTGGCGCGCGGTGTGAACTTCATCGACACGGCGGAAATGTATGCCGTGCCGCCACGCGCCGAGACCTTCAACGCCACCGAAATCATTGTCGGCAACTGGCTCGCCAAGAACCCTTCAGCGCGCCAGAAGCTGGTGATCGCCACCAAGGTGGCCGGTCCCGCGCGCGGCATGCCCTGGATCCGTGGCGGCAGCCTGGACTTGACCGCTGCCGACATTGTTGCCGCCTGCGAAGGCAGTCTCAAGCGTCTGAAGACCGACGTCATTGACCTCTACCAGATCCACTGGCCGGTGCGCCATGTGCCCATGTTTGGCATGGTGTATTTCGACCCGGCCAAGGACACGCCCGGCACCAGCGCCATCCACGTGCAGCTGGAGGCGCTGCAGCAGCTGGTGCAGTCGGGCAAAGTGCGCGCGGTCGGCTTGTCGAACGAAACGCCCTACGGCGTGCACGAGTTTGTGCGGCTGGCCGAGCAGCATGGCCTGGCGCGCGTGGCCACGGTGCAGAACGCTTATTGCCTGTTGAACCGCACCGTGGAAAACGGGCTGGACGAAACCATGCACCGCTTGGGCGTCTCGCTGCTGGCCTATTCACCGCTGGCCTTCGGCCTGTTGACCGGCAAGTACGACGCATCCGGCCTGACCGGCCCGGGCGCACCGGCGAATGCACGCATCGCCAAGTTCGAGTCCACCCGCAAGCAGCGCTGGGGCCGGCCCGAGGCACTGGCGGCGGCGCGCCGCTACAACGCCCTGGCGCGTGCGCACGGTTTGACGCCGACGCAGCTCGCGCTCGCGTTTTGCTACACCAAATGGCAGGTCGCCAGCACCATCATTGGCGTCACCTCGGTGGCCCAGCTCGACGAAGACCTGGATGCGTGGGGCACCACCCTCTCCCCCGAGTTGCTCAAACAGATTGATGCCGTGCGCTGGGAGATGCGCGACCCGGCTTTGTGAAACCGCTTTGAGCGGTGCGGGAGGCGAATTTGCAGCGAAAGCTGCTGTTCACTCCCACCTGCTATGGATGAGCTTGGCGAATATCAACGATAGTGCTTGCGCATCAGACATGGCCAACCCCTTGTAGAAATCGGGCATGGCAGCGGCCGAAGCAATCAAGCATCTCCGGGCTATCCAACTTTAGGCCAAGCAGCTCAAGAGCAGGCGCATTGACTTTCGTGACCCGATTCTTGGGCGATACGGGGATGTCAAGTGCGCGGGCCAAAGTCTCACCAATGCAGACGGCGGCCTGCAGCTTGCTGGTGGCGCTTGTCTCGTCGTGATGCGTCCGGATTGCCGACAATACGTCCTCCGGCAAGTTCCAGTATTGAGCGAGCTTTTCGCCGATCTGACAGTGGTCGACGCCAAAAATAGCCGCTTCCCTTTCATTCAGACGTCCGTCGACGAACGATTGCTCATAGGCTTCCTGAAAAGCCCTTTCATCGAGCACATGAAAACAAAGCTGGCCCACGTCGTGCAAGATCCCCGCGATGTAAGCCTCATCGGGTGAAACATCGCACAGGACGGCGACTTCTTGCGTCGTAATGGCCACTGCAAACGAGTGGTGGAAGAAGAAGGCACTTCCCACGCCGCCGCCGATAAAACGGTTCATTCCCGTATTGATAACGATCCTGCGCACATGATTGAAGCCAATCAACGAGGCCGCAGCAAAGGGGTCGGTCAGATCAGACTGAGCGTGCAACCGTCGAATGCGGTTGGCCAAGCCCAATATATTGCCCGAGAGCACCGGGTCATTGCGGACCAGTCGCGCCAACACTTCAAAAGAGGACTGTTCGTCACGCAACAGGTCGAGCAACTGCAGGACGACCTTGGGAAACGGTGGAAGCACCTTGGCAATGGCTTCAATGTCATCCATTGGGTTCTGAAGCTTCAACATAGTACGGGCCGCGCAACGATCAGAGCGTCCATGAGCGCCCGGCAGGCATCATCAGGTTCTGCGCCAAAGATCTCCTTGAGCCTGGTCTCGAACTTGGCAACCGATTGGGCACCATCCGGAAAACCCTGTGCCGACGTATCGAACACGGCAACACACTCGACCCCCTTGACAATCATTTGCGCGATGGTGTTGACAGTGACCGTGGAGCCAATAGCAACATACATCGTTTCGCGAACTCCCGAGAGTCCTACAACAGGCCTTGCAATGACCATCCCGGGCTCTACCGCCACTATCGGCAACCATCGGTAAGGTAGATCCGGAGGATGATCAGCCTGGCCTAAAACTTCCAACTGCGTAGGATTCATCGCGCATCAACTCCCAACCAGACAAAGGCAAAGAATAAACCATTGGAAAAGTGGGTGTTGAAAATGCCTTGCAGAAGAAAGACCGCTGCAGAGGGCAAAGAAGTCGCCGCCACAAGTTTTGACGGGTCTTGTGCCCACAAGCGTGGAAAATA
>NZ_DHXT01000105.1:0-152 GCF_002413825.1 Rhodoferax sp. UBA5149 | reverse complement strand
GTCAAGACGCTGATCATGCAGGACCAGGACGCCAAACCGCTGGTGGTGCTGATGCACGGCAACCGCAAGGTCTCCACCAAGAACCTGGCGCGCCAGATCGGCGCCAAGTCGGTGGCGCCCTGCCAGCCCGAGGTGGCGAACCGGCACAGCGG
>NZ_DHXT01000181.1:21710-22130 GCF_002413825.1 Rhodoferax sp. UBA5149 | reverse complement strand
GTAGCGTCTGCGTCCTGGTCCGGATTTGCGTCACAATCGGCGTGGCGCGCGGCAGCGTGTCGATTAAAAAAATAGTCAGTTACGTCACGTTGGAAAAAATAAATGAATATCTCTGCTTTGAGGGTGCGCACGCGCCTGAGCCTGGGCTTTGGACTGGTCTGCGTGCTGCTGTTGATCAGCATCGGCATTGGCCTCGCCTCACTGGGCCGCATCAATGACGGGCTGACCGAAGTGGTGAACGACCGATGGCCCAAGATTTCGGCCTCTACCGCCATCCTGACCCAGACCGACGCGATTGCGATTGCCTTGCGCAACATGATGTTGACGGAAGACAAGGCCGACCAGCAAAAGCAGATTGACAACATTGCCAAGTCCAGAGCCATCACGGCGCAAAATGTCGAGTTGCTGAAGCGCACGCTG
>NZ_DHXT01000181.1:8898-21506 GCF_002413825.1 Rhodoferax sp. UBA5149 | reverse complement strand
GGCAGACGAGACCTATGCGCAGGCTCGCACGACCCTGGTTGGCCTGGGCCTGGTCTCGCTGCTGCTGGCGGTGGTGATCGGATGGGCGATCACACGCAGTTTGTTAAGGGAACTCGGTGGCGAGCCCCAGGCGGCGGCCGATCTGGCGCGCGCCGTGGCGCANNTCGAGTTGCTGAAGCGCACGCTGACCCTGCCCAAAGACCGGGAGTTGCTGCAACAGGTGATGGATCAACGGGTCAAATACATCGCGGGGCAGGAGGCGCTCATTGCGCTCATCATGGCCGACAAGCGGGAAGAGGCCAAAACCTATCTGAGTCTGGAGTTGCGTCCTGTTCTGGCGACCTACAAAGTTGCGACGACGGCGCTGATTGAGCTTCAAGTGGAGCTTATCAACTCGACCGCCAAGACAGCCGACGCTACCTATTCGCAAGCGCGCACCACCCTGCTTGGCTTGGGCCTGGTTTCGCTGCTGCTGGCGGTGCTGATCGGATGGGCGATCACGCGCAGTTTGTTAAAGGAACTCGGTGGCGAGCCGCAGGCGGCGGCTGATCTGGCGCGCGCCGTGGCGCAAGGTGATTTCACACAAACGGTTCATGTCGGCGTGGGCGACAGCAGCAGCTTGATGGCGCACCTTGGCGCGATGCAGAGCAGCTTGGCCCAGGTTGTCTCCAATGTGCGGCACGGCGCGGAAGGCGTTGCCACGGCGAGCGCCGAAATTGCCCAAGGCAATAACGACTTATCGGCGCGCACTGAAAGCCAGGCCAGCGCGCTGGAAGAAACCGCTGCCTCCATGGAGCAGCTCGGCGCCACGGTCAAACAAAATGCCGACAGCGCGCGCCAGGCCAATCAACTGGCTGTGAGTGCTTCTACCGTCGCGGTCAGGGGTGGCGAAGTGGTGAGCCAGGTGGTGGAAACCATGAAGGGCATCAACGACAGCTCGCGCAAGATATCCGACATTATTCAAGTCATTGACGGCATTGCCTTCCAGACCAACATCCTGGCGCTGAACGCTGCGGTCGAGGCCGCCCGTGCGGGCGAGCAAGGTCGCGGCTTCGCCGTGGTGGCCAGCGAAGTGCGGTCGCTGGCCGGTCGCAGTGCCGACGCAGCGAAGGAAATCAAGAACCTGATCAACGCCAGCGTGGAACGCGTGGAGCAGGGCAGCGCCCTGGTGGATCAGGCTGGCGCCACCATGAGAGAAGTGGTAGGTTCGATTCAGCGTGTGACGGACATCATGGGTGAAATCAACGCCGCCAGCAGCGAGCAGTCCGCAGCGGTGGGGCAGGTAGGCGAGGCCGTGACGCAAATGGACCAGGCGACCCAGCAGAATGCCGCGCTGGTCGAACAAATGGCCGCCGCCGCGGGCAGCCTAAGCGGCCAGGCGCAGGAACTGGTGCAGTCGGTCGCGGTCTTCAAGCTCGGGGCTGGTCAGGACCACCGCCCGGTGGCGCAGGTGGCGGCGGTGCGCGCCAACAAACCGAAGACGCCATCCTTTGCCAAGCGCGACCAGCGCCGCCTTGGCAACAGCTGATATCAGTTGGGGACAGAGCTGGCGCACTTCGTGTCGCTGCGGTCTGTCCCGCAAGGTATCAGAATGTCCCCGGCAACAAAATGCCTTTGTCCACGGTCTTGATGTTGGTGTGGCCGCAGAAGGCCATGGTCAGGTCCAGCTCTTTGTGGATGATTTCGAGGACCTTGTCCACGCCTTGCTCGCCCATGGCGCCCAGCCCGTACAGGAAGGCGCGGCCAATGTAGGTGCCTTGCGCGCCCAGGGCGCGTGCCTTGAGCACGTCCTGGCCCGAGCGAATGCCGCCGTCCATATGCACCTCGATCTCTTTGCCCACCGCGTCCACGATTTGCGGCAGGGCGCGGATGGAGGATTCGGCGCCGTCGAGCTGGCGCCCGCCGTGGTTCGAGACGATAAGGGCATCCGCGCCTGAGTTGACTGCGATTTTGGCGTCCTCCACATCCTGAATACCTTTGAGAATGAGCTTGCCGCCCCAGCGTTTCTTGATCCACTCCACGTCGCCCCAGTTCAGCGTCGGGTCGAACTGCCTGGCGGTCCACTCCGAGAGTGAGCCCATGCTCTCCACGCCCTTGACATGGCCCACGATGTTGCCAAAGCCATGGCGTTTGGTGCCCAGCATGCCCAGGCCCCAGCGCACCTTGGTCATCATGTTGATGATGTTCGTCACGGTGAGCTTGGGCGGTGCGCTCAGGCCGTTTTTCAGGTCCTTGTGGCGCTGGCCGATGATTTGCAAGTCCAGCGTCAACACCAGTGCCGAGCAGTTGGCGGCTTTGGCGCGGTCAATCAGGCGCTCGATGTAGTCGCGGTCTTTCATCACATAGAGCTGAAACCAGAAAGGGTGGCCGCCCGTTTCCTGGGCCACGTCTTCGATCGAGCAAATGCTCATGGTCGAGAGCGTGAAGGGAATGCCGAATTTCTTGGCTGCGCGGGCCGTCAGAATTTCGCCGTCGGCATGTTGCATGCCGGTCAGACCGGTCGGGGCAATCGCCACCGGCATGGCCACCGGCTGCCCCACCATGGTGCTGGCCGTGCTCCGATTCTCCATGTTGATCGCCACGCGCTGGCGCAGCTTGATGCTCTGGAAATCAGCCTCATTGGCGCGGTAGGTGCTTTCAGTCCATGAGCCGGAGTCGGTGTAATCGTAGAACATGCGAGGTACGCGTTTTTGCGCCAGAACGCGCAGATCTTCGATGTTGGTGATCACGGGCATGGAGGTCTCCTGTTGTTGGGATCAATGGTAACGGCCGAGTTAATCCGGTGGTTTGAAAACGAGGCGCGCCGGGTTGAAATAATTTCCGTGCCGGCTCAGCGCGGCGGCTATCGGGTATCAAGCCCCGCGAGCGCAGCTTGTCATTTGAATCACCCTCTGGTAAAAGTGGCCCAGGTCGCACTGGGAGTCATACGATGGTGGCACTACAGATTTTTTCTGGCGCAGGCACAGGCTTGCTGTTGGGCCTGCTGCTGGGGCTGTCCTCGTCGCCCGTCGTCGGCTTGGTCGTAGGCGCACTGGCGGCGCTGCTGGCCTCGCTGGTCGGCATTCGCGTCCACGCCAAGGAGGCGGCCGACGCGCCCGCCGAACCCGTCAGCGCGGCGCAAAGAAAGCTGGCCGCGCTACGTTCCGGCGTGTTCGGTTTTACCTGCGTGTTGAGTTTGTTGGGCGGCATTTACCTGCGCACGCACAATGCGCTGTCGCCGCCCCCGCCCACGCTGCTGCAACAGGTCGACGAGTTGAAGGCGCTTGGTTTCAGCCCGCAGGAGGCTCGAAAGCTGGCGGTGCTGCACACGCTGGACGCGGGCTCGCCCGTGGCCAAGTCGGCGCAAGAGGCCAAGGTCTCCGATGCCGCTACGATGCTGCGCAACACGACGCTGTTCGCCGACAGCACCGACAGCTGCGAGCGCCTGAGCGTTGACCGCTACAAGGACATGGCAGCGGCCATGGCAGCCTACCAGGCGATGGACAAACCCGTGCTGCTGCGCATTGCCACCGCCATCAACCAGCAGCTGGCCGACGAGAAAGCGCGGATGGCCTTGTTGCGCTCGGTCGTGGAGGCGCTATGCGTCGGGCGTTGACGGCGCTGCTGGCCGCTTCAGCGGCTGCGCTGTTGTGCCTGCCCGGTCCAGCCGCGGCGCAGATCGCGGAGGTGTTTCGGCGCACCAGTGAATCGCTCATCAAGATCGAGGCCGACAACAATGCGGCCTCGGGTTTCCTGTGGCATGACGCGTCGCACGCCGTCACTTCCCTGCACGTGGTGGACGGCAAGCAGCGCATCACCGCGCACTATGTCGGGTCTGACGGACGCATCGTGGCGTCTACCGCCGCCGTGGTGGAAAAGGTGCTGAAGGAGTCTGACCTGGTATTGCTGCGGCTGCTGACGCCGCAAGCCCGCAAGCCGCTGGCGCTCAACACGACGGCACCGAGCGTCAACCAATCGCTGGACGCCCTGGGCTTTCCGCTCAACATCGCCGGTTACAGCAACACCGGGGTGAAGGTCCGCTTTGGCGGCAACCAGTTGCGTACTATTCTTCCGCCGAAAGTGCTACGCCAGATAACCGACTACCCGAGCACCAGCATCGAGATCCTCAACCTGGAAGGCAATCTGGTGCCCGGCCTGTCCGGCGCCCCGATCATTGACAACGAGGGGCGCGTCGTCGGCATCGTCGACGGGGGGCTGGAGGAAGGCGCCATCGGCATCAGTTGGGGCATCCCCGCCAGCCAGCTGCAACGCCTGGCCCAGTCGACCGTCAGCAAGGTGCCGGGCGCGCCGCGCGTCGCCGAGCTGTTTGCGGCTGATTTGCAGGCCGGTGTCGAGCCCACTCAAACCTTTGGCCGCTTCGGTTTGACGAAAGTGCGAAGCCGCACTTACCAGCAGTTGACGGCCACCGCGGATGACCAGCTCGGGCTGACCCAGCTCACCCGGTTTTTCCAGGCATTCAATCCGAACTCTTTCCGCTACGACGTCTACCAGGATGCCGCCTCCGGCGCGACCGTGGTGGTGCCCGAAGGCGCGCGGCTTGCTTCCCAGGGTAGTTTCATCGTGGTGAGCACGGGCGATCGCCGGATGTCGATGAAGATCCAGATCAAGGCACTTGCCAGCCCGGTGGAGTCGCAAATGCAGGCGCTTGCGTTCGAGCAGCAACTGGTGGCATACGGTGGCAACGCGGTGGCGGCGCTGGACCCGGCCTGGAGCTACTTGCAGCCGATGACCCGCTTCGGCGTCACCATCAACCGCAAGGCCATTCTGCGCAGCGTGTACCAGGGTGGCGTGCCACTGCCTGACAAGTATTACTTCGAAACGCTGGCCAGCAACGGCCGCAGCCTGCTGGGGGTCGCCGCGGTGAACAACGACGCCAGCGTCGCGACCTTCAACCTGGAAGCCGCGTGTGCGCAAGGCCTGGCTGACGGGCGCTGCGCCGCAGTGCAGCGCTCCCGCAGAATTTGGGCCCAAATGGTGCTCGGGGTGCAATTCTCCAGCTTTCCCCAGCTTCAGTTTTAAGGGATCAAGCGGTGAGCGTGATCTTGCCCGCGCGCCCCGGCACGGCACTGGCGGCGGCGGCCTGCGCCGCTTGCGCCAGATCGAAGGAGGCCTCGACCGGCAGACGCAGTTCACCGCTGGCGGCGAGCCGGATCAGATCGCCAATCATGCGACCCAAGTCTGCTGGTGGCGTGGTCTCGGTTCGCTTGGAACCCCAGAAACCCCGGACGGTGGCCTGTTTGAAAATCAGGTTGTCGGCCCCGATCACCAGCGGTTTGCCGGACATCGCGCCGAAGGACACCAGCGTCGCCCCCACGGCCAGCACATTCATGATCTGGTTGGCGGCATCACCGCCAATCGAGTCCACGGCGCGGATGATGGGCACGCCACCGGTGATTTCCTTCACGCGGGCTTCCCAGCCGGGCTGCTCGGTCGAGACGCCGTGGCGGATGCCCAGCGCTTCGAGTTCCGCCACGCCGGCGTCGCGGCGCACCAGGTTCACGACATTGACACCGCGCGCTTGCGCCAGCATGGCCACGGTTTTTCCGACGGCGCCATTGGCGGTGTTTTGTGCCATCCATTCACCGGGCTTGAGAGCCAGGTCTTCCAGCAACATGGTGGCGGACAGCGGCATCGCGATCAGCTGGCAGGCCAGCGCATCGGGCACCGCATCGGGCACGGGAATCAGCTTCGCCGCAGGGGCCAGGAAGTATTCCGCCCAGGTCGCCGTGGCCCCGGCCATCATGACGCGCTGGCCTTTGCTCAAGTGCGATACACCTTCGCCCAGCGCATCGACCACACCGACGGCTTCGGTACCCGGCACCGCCGGCAGGGGCGGCTTGTAGCCGTAGACGCCGCGGATGATGGCGAGGTCGTGGTTGTGGATGGGTGACATGGTCATGCGCACCCGCACCTGGCCGGCCGCTGGCTCGGGCAGGGGCCGATCGGCCAGGGTCAGCACGACGGACGGGTCACCAAAGGATTCAAAAACGACACTGCGCATAGGGTTCTCCAAGGATAGAAAGGTGGGTTTGCGGAGCCATTGGAACATGACTCCCATGTCCTTGCTCAGGCCCGAGTCATCTGCGCGTCTCGTGTCCTGAGGGCTGGTTGACGTTGCAAAAACGGCCCCCAACCGCCGAGCTTCAGTCGCCGAAGCACACGCCCAGATCGCGCCCGGTCTGCAGCGTGTCGCAGTCTAGCGGCACGGCCTTCATGCGTCCGGCCACTTCTTCCAGATTGACATAGTTCACATTGGGAAACGCCAGTGCGACCATCACGCCCGACAGGCCAGCTTCGAGCGCGCGCACGGCGGCGCTGCCAAAACGCAAGGCGGCGAGCCGGTCAAACGAAGTCGGGCTGCCGCCGCGCAGCAAATGACCCAGCACCACGACCCGCGCGTCTTTGCCGGTACGTTGGGCCAGCTCGCGGGTGACGTGCTCGCCAATGCCACCCAGACGCTCGGCGTGCCCGATTTCGGCCGGTGCCAGCACCGCGCGCTGGCCATGCAGTGGCAGCGCCCCTTCGGCCACCATGACCAGGGAATACATGCGCCCCTCGGCGTCGCGTTCACGAATTTTGGCGGCCACCTGGTCCAGATCAAACGCGATCTCGGGGATGAGAATGGCGTGCGCCCCGCCCGAGATGCCCGCATGCAGCGCGATCCAGCCCGCATAGCGCCCCATCACTTCCACCACCATCACCCGGTGATGGCTCTCGGCCGTGCTGTGCAGGCGGTCCAGGCACTCGGTGGCGAATGACACGGCGGTGTCAAAACCAAAGGTGGTGAAGGTCTTGTCCAGGTCGTTGTCGATGGTCTTGGGCACGCCCACCACGCGCAGGCCTTTGCGATGCAACTCGTTGGCAATGGTGAGTGAGCCATCGCCGCCGACCGAGATCAGGGCGTCGATGCCCTCGCGCTTGAAGTAGGCCAGCAACTCATCGGAGCGATCGGTGTCGTTCACCGTGCCGTCGGCATTGAGCGTGGGAAAGTGAAACGGGTTGCCCTTGTTGGTGGTGCCCAGGATGGTGCCGCCCAGGTGAGCAATGCCGCGCACCTGATCGCGCGTGAGCAGCACCACACCGCCCTTGGGGTAATGCGTGGGCTGCAAGATGCCATTGAAGCCGTCCCGGATGCCGACACACTCCCAGCCCCGGTTGGCTGCGGCCGTGACCGCCGCCCGGATCACCGCATTGAGGCCGGGCGCATCGCCCCCGCCGATAGAGAGGGCGATGCGTCGAATGGGTTTTTTCATAGGGAGTCAGGCCTCAATTCTTTTGTTTGGAGTGCTCTTTTTCGTAGGCCTCATACGATTTTTCATTCAAGCGCCACGGCCGTCTTTGCTTGGCCAAGTGCATGATCCCACTGTTGCGCGATCACGTCGAGGGTACGCCGCGCCGCGTCCATCTGACTGGGCACAGGCGCGTCTCATCGCCGAGCGCCGCGAAGATCAACGCAGCATTTCCCAGCGAAGCGTTCTTCAGTGGCAGCTTCCCGGTAGGCGTGCTAGGGCGCGGTGACATGTTTCTTGATGTTTTCCATCTGCTCGTCCCAGCCCCCGCTGTTCATGCGAAAGGCTTCCAGGCGACGCATCGGCGGCACACTGTCAAAGCCGGATTCAACGACGCTCAGCACCGTGCCATCCGCGACGGTCTTCAGCTCGAATTCGACCAGCGTGGTCGGCTCGTTCGAATAATCAACGGCGGGATCAACGGCATAGGGATGCCAGCGAAAGGACAGCAATCGTTCTGGCTCCATGCGTTCGATCACCACCTCCCAGCCCAGGTGTTCGTAACCGGGATGGGTCATCTGCCCCTGCACACGCTGACCCGCCTCAAAGGTCTTTCCTTTGAGCGCCACCCCGAACCAGTCGCCGAATTCCCCGGCATTCGATAGCGCGCGCCAGACCCTGGAGCCCGGCGCCTTGAGCACAATCTCTCTCTCAATGCGATCAGTTAACAAGCTCATAAGCCACCTCCAGCTTGCACTATAGTTCGCCGGACGCTAAATGCGACCTTTGAATTGCATGTGCTTTCCTATGACCGCAGCTGTGCGACAGCTTCTTTCGATCGGCTGCACGGGGCTGTAACACATGAACCGCCATGGCGCCAGCCAGGGATGGCGCTGCACGCATCGCCAGAAATATTGAAAAATTGGCCTCCAGCCCCCGTGAAATATGCGTGAGAAGCTCCTAAGTTAATAGCAAATTCAGCTGACATGGGGTACCTCAACGCAGCGACTGCGCGGGCAGACTGGCTTGATGGGGCGGTTGTGGAAAGATGGCGAAACGAATGATCAGCAAGCAAGAGTTCAACGATGGCTGAAATAACGGGAATCGACCACATCTACCTGACCGTTTCTGACCTGGAGCGGTCTGAAGTGTTTTACGATCAGGTGCTGTTGAATGCGCTTGGCTTTCGGAAAAGCAAGTTTGCATTGGGTGGAGATCCCCACATTCAATACTTCAATCGTCACTTTGGCTTTGTGCTGCGCCCGGCGCGCCATAGTGCAAGCCACGATTCATATGCCCCAGGACTTCACCATTTCTGCTTGCGCGTTGACGCCATTGAGGACGTCTTTGCGCTTGCCCAAACCCTGATTGCCGCCGGCATCGCCGCAACGCCCGCCAAGCTCTACCCTGAATACGCCGCAGACTACTGCGCAACCTACTTTTCTGATCCGGATGGCATTCGGCTTGAGGTCACGAATTTTCGTCAAGAGCGCAGAGATCGGCACGACCACTGGTAGCTGTCTTGCCGAAGACTGCAAGCCGCAGCCTTCGGCTGGTCGATTTCAGGAATTGGCCAGATTCTCTTTGCGAAACTCGGTGGGTGTGAGACCGGTCGCCGCCTTGAACGCCCGATTGAACGGGCCGATGGACTGAAAGCCCGAGTCCAGGGCGATGGTCAGCACCGGCAGTTCGCGCCGGGCCGGGTCGGTCAGTGCTGCGCGCACCTCGTCAAGTCGGAACCCGTTGATGAAGGCGTTGAAGTTGCGGTAACCCAGCCGCTGGTTGATCAGCCGGCGCAGCCGGTACTCCGGCACGGCCAGTCGAGCGGCAAGGCTGGTCAGGCTCAGGTCGTCGCTGCGGTAGGCGCGTTGTTCGACCATCAGGCGCTGCAAGGCCTGGGCCAGACGGTCTTCGACCGGGTCCGGTGGCGCCAGCGCTTCGGCCCGTGCTTGCGGCGGCGCCGAATCGCTCGCCGATGCCGCTGTTGGATCGGTGGCAGCTGGCGGGCTCGCCGGGATCGGGTAGACCGGGTAGGTGGCCCCGGCGGACTGCTGTGTCGATGGAAATAGATGGGAGCTGCTCAGGTGCAGCATGCGGGACGCCACCACGACCACGATGACCAGCAAGACCACCACGTCGAGCGTGGCCGTCAGGCCCAACAGCCGACCTTGTGGCGATCCCAGCCGCGCGACCAGCGATGCCAGCGTATAGGCAATGCCGGTCACCACAATGAATGCGCGCAGCCGACGGCGCTCCTCCACCAAATCCGAGCGCCAGTGCTTGGCCGCGGCCATTGCGGCCAGCCCGGCGAACAGCAGCGGCACCCCCCGCTGCAGGCCCATCGTTACCGGCGCCAGCACGGATGCGCTGTTGGCGACCATCGCGCAGTTCAATCCACTCAAGGCGGCGACCGAAACCCAGGCCACTGCATGCAAGGGCCGCAGCGAAAATTCGTCGTCAAACAGCGCTTGCACGAACAGCCAGAACAGCACCGCATTGCCCACCGACACGGCGACGAGCGGCACTTGCCAAAGGCGTGGCACCAGCGATTCGAACAGCGGTGTTGAGCCAACCATCTGAACGCACAAGCACAGGCACATGGCAACGCCCACTCGCGCCGGCGCAGAGCGCGGGTGGTCCCGGTGCATCACCACGGCCAGCAAAATCAACAAGGCGATCAGCGCGCCGCGCATGGCGACGTCCAAGAGGGCAAGGAGGGGCAGAGAGTCAAGCATCCGGATTGATGGGTGAGGAAAGTTCAGACGATAGCAGGCGTGCGCCGGCCACTGTCAAATCACCGCGCAGCCACCGGGTCGTCAAACAAACCCGGCCCGTTGAAGCGGGCACGCTCGATCAGCAGCAAGCGCAGCTTGGTCGTGACGCCACCATTGGCGGAAAAGCCACCCGCGCGCCCATCGGCGGCAAGCACACGGTGACAGGGCACCACCGGCGCAAACGGGTTGGCGCCCAGCGCCTGCCCGACGGCGCGTGCCGCGCCGGGGTCGCTTAAGCGGCGCGCCAGCTCGCCGTAGGTGACGGTCTCACCCGGCGCAAGGCGGCGCGCCAGTTCGTACACCCGCTGATGAAACGGCGGCACACCGTCCATGTCGAGCACCACGTTGGACAAGTCCACTGGCGCCCGGGGCGCGCCACTGAGCAAGGCCACCACAGCGCGGATGGCCTCTTGCACCTGGGGTGGCGCCATGCCTTCGCCGCACTGCGGAAAGCGGCGGGCCATGCGGGCGCGGGTGGCGGCCTCGTCCTGCTCGGGCAGTTGCACCCCGGTCAGTCCGCGCTCGCTCCAGGCGATGCCGCAGTGGCCGATGGGGGTGGCGAAGAGGGCGTAGGCTTGGGTTGGCATGATTGGGGGGATGGTAATCCGGTGGCCTGCTGGGGCGAGTAGCGACTCAAGATGGTCGCCTTAGCCCGCCTCTGTCGCCGACTGACGATAGGATCCACTCGGTGGCCAGCGCGTAAGTTCCAGTTCATGTCCGGCGTTATTGATCCTTCTTGGATGCGAGCGCCTCGCCATAAAGCAGAGAAATTCTGTCCATCCATTGCGCAACGGAACACATGCGAAGTGCAAAAAGATACAGAAGGATGAAGGCGATGAGAACCCACTCAACGCCTCCAAAAACAAGTAGCCCACGCGCTGCCGATTGGGTGGAATGTCGGGGTCCAGGGCGATGATGGTGCCGGTGGTGGGAGAGGTGATGCGGGCCGCTTGTTTGCTTGAGAGTTTCAAGCCTTTTAGGCCTCCAGCCCCCGAATACTGTGCGCAAGTAGCTCCTGAATTAATAGCGAATGTGGTCTGCTGCGTGCCCATTTAGAACGACTCCATGCGTGCCGCTTCAAGCGGTGCTGCGGCGCGGGCCTTCATGTCGGCTGCTGCAAACTGCACCGCCGCCCAGATCGGCGCGCCGCTGGCGTTGCCGACCCACACGCCCACGGTGTAGGCCTGCGAGTAGCCCAGCGCCCAGTTGTCGCGCATGTCTTTGCTGGTGCCGGTTTTGACGGCGGTCCAGAAGCGCGTGGCCAGCACGTCGCTCACGATGAAGGTGGCGCGCGGGTCGATGGCAGGCCCTTCGACCCTTCGTCAAGCTCAGGACAGGCCAAGCTCAGGGCGAACGGATTTTTGCTCGGGGCGAACGATTGATGCGGCGGCACGAGCGGAAACGCTGGTCGGGCGAACGGTTGATGTTGCAGGTCGAACAGTCAGGGTGGTGGGGCTGTAGCGGCCGCCGTTGCCCAAGGCGCGGTAGGCGTTGGTGAGGTTGAGCAGCGACACCTCGGCGCTGCCCAATGCCAGGCTGTAGCCCCCGCAGAATGAGCGCAATACGCTATAAAAATATAGCTAATGCACGCGCGTGTGATGCCGCCCTCATCACGCAGACTTCGATTGAGACTGTGCTTTGACCACATGGCTCAGCCCATACTCGTCCAACAACTTCCTCACCACTTGGGCTTGCAAAAGGTCTTTGCGACTTTTGAGCGGGTCGCGGTCATGGCGTTGACTCAAGGCTGTTTTAATGCGCACGAAACTTTCCGGCGATGGTGCATACATGGTGGCCATACTGCCGTTGGTGGCCACCACCACTTGGGTAAACCGCCCGCCGTCCAGCATCGCTTGGCCGCTGGGCACCTGCACTGCCCAAAAATCTTCTTCAAATTTGGAGACTCGCAATGGATGTGGGTCGGTGCCCGCGGCGCTGTGCGCGGCGCGGCGGATGACATCAATTTCAAAACCCGCTGCATTGACTGCTGTGTATTTTTGGTCATCACGCAAGACAAAGGTTTTGTCCACCTTCTGGAAGATTCCCAGAAGCGATGTGTCCAGACGCTGCAGGGTGGTGGCGAAACTGAGGTACTTGCGGGTGTCCAGTAACAAGTCGATATCTTGCGTGGCGGTGGCCTCGGTTTGCACGCGCACACCGCAGGCTGTTTCATAGGCATACAGCGCATGGGTGCCTACAGTTAGAAAATGCTGTTGCAGACCTGCATCGGCCAGTGCATTGAGCGTATTCACCACCACATTGGGTACCCGCCCCACTCGCAGTGCGCGATTCACCCGTATGTGCTGCGCAACGGTCTGGCGCAATTGCTTTTGGCGCGCTTGCACGGCCACTTTGCGTGCCATGAAGCGTTCATAGATCTGCTCGTTCTCCGGTGAGTGCGGTCCCAGTGAAGTTTGTGCGCCAAAGGCCGCTACGCGGATCAGGTAGCGACGCCCAGTCTGCATGCGCCACATCATGGAGCCTCGAACCTCAGCCGCTGCCGTTTGGGCATCTTCCAAAGCTCGCCAGGAGGCTTCGGCGTCAATGTATTGACGTGTTTGGGCTTCGGTTAACTCGACGAAAGCAAGATTTTCATAGCTATTTT
>NZ_DHXT01000181.1:0-8711 GCF_002413825.1 Rhodoferax sp. UBA5149 | reverse complement strand
ACCTTTTTGACCCAGACTGCCGATTTGGACTGCCCCAGGCCAAAGAGGCTGGCGTAATTGCACCAAGCGGTTCTCCCGACCGGCGAGGTGGGTCGGCAAAAATCAGCAGCCTGGGCCAATTCAGCGTCGGCGCCAACATCTGCGCATCCAGAAAGCGGGTACTGGCGGCCGTCGGCTCACGCTGCATTGAAGCAGTCGAAGCCAGTTTCAGGTTGGCTTGTCCAAGGAGGCTTTTTCGAAGCGCTGTTGCGCGAATCATTCACGCGCCTCCCTGTGCTCCCTGGCAATCTGCGCCAAATGCCGCTTTGGCCGGGGTAGCCACTGCACGGAGGTGTATCAGACTTCCGTGATGAACTGTTCGCGCGGACGGCGCACCTTGGTGAGATTCACCAACCAATCCTTGTCGGACTCGCGGTAGCCCAGCGGCAGGATGGCTACGCTGCGCAGGCCACGCGCGCGCAGATCCAGGATTTCGTCCAGCGCTTTCGAGTCGAAGCCTTCCATCGGCGTGCAATCCACCTCTTCAAAGGCCGCTGCGAGCATCGCGGCGGTCATGCCAATGTAGGCCTGACGCGCAGCGTGCTGGTGATTCACCTCGGCGTCACGCTGGGGGTACATGCCCAGCAACATGTTGCGGTAGTTCTCCCAGCCCTCGTTCTTCACGCCACGCACGGTGTTGGTCAGGTCGAACATCATGTTGATTCGGTCGGTCGTGTAGTTGTCCCACGCGGCAAACACCAGCAGGTGCGAGCCGTCCGTGATTTGCCCCTGGTTCCAGGCGATCGGCTTGATCCGCTGGCGCACTTCGGTATTCGTGACCACAAAAATCTCGTAGGGCTGCAAGCCGCTCGATGTCGGCGCCAGGCGCGCCGCCTCAAGGATCCGCTCCACCTTGTTTTGCGGCACCGCCTTGGCCGGGTCCATTTTCTTGGCTGCGTAGCGCCACTGCAGGCGCTCAATCAGCGCGTCCGATGGCAGTTCCTGGGCTTCGGCCGATGCCGTGTTCGAATGGGGGGCGAGCGTTGCGGTGGGGGTCATACAAGGGTTCCTTGGGTTGGGGTTGGATCGCGTTGGGCGTCGCATTTAAGGTCGCGTTTAAGGTCGAGTCTCACGCGCTTGTACCGAATGTAGAGACAATAACGTTGCTTGAGAAGACCCAATAAAGCACAATTGAGTTGCTTTTAGAACAACAATTGGGTGCTGTGCATGCTGAATCCTCAACTTCTGACCGCTTTTTCTGCCATCGTCAGCGCCGGCAGCATCAGTGCTGCGGCAACCCGGCTCGGGTGCGGCAAGTCGGTCATCTCGCGCCAGTTGGCCCGGCTCGAGGCCGACCTTGGTGCGCGACTCATTCAGCGCACCACGCGCAAGTTGACCCTGACCGAAGTCGGTAAGGTGGTGCTGCTGGAAGCCCAGCAGATCGACCGTGCATTGAGCAACGTGGCACAGATTTCAGGCCAGTTTCAGCAAGAGGTTCGTGGTCCGCTGCGGGTCGCCTGCCCGCGCCCGCTGGGGCAGCGCCATCTGGTGCCCTTGATCACCGAGTTCACCCGCCGCTACCCCCAGGTGGAGGTGACGCTGCTGGTGGAAGACCGCCTGAGCGACCTGATCGCCGAGCAGATCGATGTGGCTATCCGCGTGGCGCAACTGGAAGATTCGACGCTGGTCGCGCGCAAGCTGGCTGACAACCCCCGCGTGCTGGTGGCCGCACCGTCCTACCTTGACCGTGCCGGCGTTCCCACGACACCCGAGGATTTGGCCCACCACGACTGTCTGCTGTGGACGCGAGAAAACCGCGTGTTCGACGAATGGCCTTTGTCGATGGGCGCCACCACCACACGGGTTCGGGTGCAGGGGCGCATCCGCATCAACGATGGCATGGCGCTGGTGGCTACCGCCTGCAGCGGCGCCGGTATCACGCTGCTGGACCGGCTTTTGGTGGAGCAGGAGCTGGCCAGTGGTGCACTGGTCGAATTGCTGCCGGAGTACAGCCTTCCGCCCGGTCCGCCCATCTACGCGGTGTACCCGGCACGCCAATGGTTGGCATTGAACACGGCAACGTTTGTTGAATTCCTGCAGTCGAAACGGTTCGGCGAACGCATCTAACGCTGTGCGGAGGCCTTCCGGTGCATCGTTGCTGATGCCGTCTGGTATGGGTTGCGCCTATTGCGCCGCCTTCCAAGCCGCCAGCTCCGATGGCCGCAAGCCGTACCGCGCCAAAACGCCTTCATGCAGACGCTGCAGTTCTTGCACCAGCAAGGCATGCACATCCACCCGGTCGACCTGTGGCACAGAGGCAAGGACGCGCTCAATGACCTGCAGCGGGTCTGCCTGCGGCTGTTGCACCACCTCCCGCACTGTCTGTTTGATCAGATCGCGGTAGGCCAGGCGGGTGGGGTCGGGCTCAGTCAGGTCTTGCTGGATGGCCTGGTATTCCTGAGTCGAGCGTTCGTAGGCCCATACGTACAGATCGCGCAGCAGTTCCACCCGTGTGAGTTCGTACACGCCCAAGGTGGCGTGGCTATAAGCTTGTTCGGGCACGTCCAAAAACGTCAGGGGGCACAAGTTGGCTCGAAACAAGGGCAAGTTGGCCGCAAGGCGTGACGTGCGCTTGTTGATGTCGGCAAAGGGCTGCAGGTAGGGCAGGTGCACCATGGCAAAGAACGACTGCTCAAACGGGTCCGTAATCTGGTTCAACTTCGCCAGCACCCCATCCAATGCCTCGTCGATCTGCTGGGGCGTGGACAGGGGCCGGTACACGCTTTTGCCGATGTTGACGGCGTGCTGGCGGATGCGGCCCTCGTCAGCCGGGTTGGGCAGCAGGTTTTCTGCCAATGCGCTGTGCAGGTTCATCAGCAGGTAGCGGCTCAAGCCCGCCTTACCCATGCTGTCTGCGCCCACGTTATCCAGCAGCAGTTCGATGGCGGTCTTGTGGTTCAAGATCATTTGCGTCTCGATGGCGCCCTTGCCAGTGGCTGTGCGCCCATGTTCGATCAACGCCACGGTGTCCAGGCGCGAATACGTGTTGCCCTCCAGGTGGCTGGAGGCCCACGACAGGTCGATCAGCAGGCGGTTGAGGATGGCGCGGCTGTAGGTGCCTGCGGGTTCGCTCATCCGGGTGGTCTTGCCCATGTTGTGCAGTTGGCGGCGCAGTGGGGCGCTCAGGTAGGCGCTGACGTTGGGTTGGTAGGCATCCAGAAAGTCGCGCTGGTAAGCCACCGGCTTGCGCGCCTGCAGCGGCTGGGTGACGTAAGCGAGGACGTCCTGGCTGTCGGCCGAGAGCGGAATGTGGGCGGGAAAGGTGTCGCCGGGCGTGATCTCGGCTGCGGCACAAACTGCGCTTGGTGCGAAGGTGGCGTCGCTAGCTGCCAGATACCGGCGGGCGCGCCCTTCGCCTTGGGCAACGATGTCCCCGGCGGAAATCCATTGGCTGACCCAGCGCTGCACCGTGCGTCGCGCGAGCGCTGGGTGTTGCGCCAGCAGTTCAGCCAGCATGATGCCAGTTGGGGCGGACTGGATGCTTTGGAGCAGGGCGGTGTAAGTTGTCATGCTAAAAATGGCGCAGTTTATCTATTTTGGCGCGATTAAGCGATTTTCTTTGCGAATTATGGCGCTGTTTTGTGAACTGCGCCATTTTTTGACTCAAGTGGTGGCGCTGTTTTCCGCTGTCAACGCGTGCCAACCACCCCGACCCCGCACCTCATCCAACGGTCAAGTGTCTTCATCGTCCAAGGTGAGCCGATGTAGGCACGATGAAGCACAAAAATCACCTCGGCGACACCCCGCTTGTTGTCTGGTCGCTTTTTCGCCATAGACTGAACCATTCTGATCATTCCCTTTCTGGAAAAGCCCATGTCTACCGCTGCCTCTCTGTTTCAACCCTTCGCGCTCAAGACCCTCAAGCTGCCTAATCGCATCGTCATGGCGCCCATGACGCGTTCGTTCTCGCCGGGTGGCGTGCCCACCGAGGCCGTGGCGGAGTACTACCGCAAGCGCGCCGCCGCCGCGGTAGGGCTGATTGTTTCGGAGGGCACCGTGGTGGAGCGGCCCGCCTCGTCCAATGACCCCAACGTGCCCCGCTTTTGGGGTGACGACGCACTGGCCGGTTGGCAAAACGTGATCAATACCGTGCACGGCGCGGGCGGCGTGATGGCGCCGCAGCTGTGGCACGTGGGCGCGGTGCGCAATCGGCGCACCGAATGGCAGCCGCCAGCGCCGTGGGATTCCCCCTCGGGTTATTCCTCGCCCGGTAAAAAGTTTACCGAGCCCATGACGGATGAGACCATCGCCGACACCATTGCCGCCTTTGCCCGCGCTGCCGGGGCCGCCAAGCGCCTGGGTTTTGATACCATCGAACTGCATGGCGCCCACGGCTATTTGATTGACCAGTTTTTCTGGGAAGGCACCAACCTGCGCGACGACCGCCATGGCGGCAGCGATCTGGTGCAACGCGGGCGTTTTGCCGCGGACATCTTGAAGGCGGTGCGTGCCGAAGTGGGCCCAGACTATCCGATCATCATCCGCCTGTCGCAGTGGAAGCAGCAGGACTACGCCGTGCAGATGGCCACAAGCCCGCACGAGATGGCCGCCTGGCTGCAACCGCTGGCCGACGCGGGCGCCGACATCTTCCATTGCTCGCAACGCCGCTTCTGGGAGCCCGAGTTTGAAGGCTCCGATCTCAACTTTGCTGGCTGGGCCAAAAAGCTGACCGGTCGCCCCACCATCACCGTGGGCTCGGTCGGTTTGAGTGGCGAGTTCATTGCTTCCATGGTCGGTGGCGAGTCGTCCAAGCCGGCCTCGCTGGACGAGCTGCTGCGCCGCTTTGACCGCGGCGACTTTGACCTGGTTGCCGTGGGCCGTGCCCTGATCAGCGATCCCGATTGGGCCGTGAAGGTGCGCGATGGTCGCACGGCGGAGTTGTCTGACTATTCACCGGCGGCGCTGGCAGAGTTGGTGTAACGCGAATGCCTGGCGACTGCCTCACAGCATTTTTTGAATCAACGCGCCCTTGAACAACACCGGGCCGGTGGGGCCACTCGCGCTGGGCACGCCGCCCTTGGGCTCCAGGCTGATGGCCAGCGTCGGCACTTCACGCACCTCACCTTCGCCGGCCGTGAGACGCAGCACGCGGTCTTGCCCCAACACTCCGAGCGAACGTGGCCCGCCGGTGGCGGGCAGCGCCCACAGCTGTAAAGACCGGTCACCGGCCTCCTGGTAGCGGCCCACGCGCTGCAGCGTGAGTTTTTTGTTTTTCGGGTCAAGCGTGACCAGCATGGCGGCGGCCGATTGCTCGTCGGCCAGCACGGCGACGTATTCAATCTGCGGTGTAGCCAGCAAGCGGGCCTGCAACTGCTGCACTTCACGACCCAACTGTTCGCGCAAGTTCAAGCCCGTGACCACGGCCAGCACGGTTGCCAGCGCACCGGCGGCGGCGGCACCGCGCCACAGGGTGACACTGCGCAGCCAGCCAGCCTGGGCGGCGCTGGCTGGCGCGGCTTCGCGGACCGCCGCCTGACGCGCTGCCTGTTGGGCTTGCGGGGCTTGCGCATTTCTTTCGCCTTGCAGTAGCATGTCGATGCGGGTCCACACCCGCGGGCTCGGTTCAGACTGGGGCTGCAGCTCGTTCATGCTGGCGATGCGGGTTTGCCAGACCAGCGCGGCCACCCGCACCGGGGCTTGCTCGCGCGCCATGGTCTCGAAGCGACGCCGGGCGCCGCCGCGCAAGGTGCCCAGCGCATAAGCGCCGGCCAGACGGTCCAGCAGCTCGGGGTGTTTGATCAGGTTCAAGCGTCGGTCCTCAGGCAAAGCGCGCCATGCACAGGCGCAATTGCTCCAGCCCGCGCCGAATCCAGGTCTTGACCGTGCCCAGGGGCAGCTTGAGTTGCTCGGCCAGTTCACGGTGGCTGAGGTCGCGGATGTAGGCCAGGCTGACGACTTCGCGCTGGCGATTTTCAAGCTGACCCAGACACTGGTGCAGCGCCCAGGCTTGCTCGCTGGCCTGCGCCGTGTCCATCGGGCTGGGTGCGTCACCGGCCAGCGTGTCGGCCATGGATTCGTCGAGTTCTTGCGTCAGATGGCTGCGCTCGGCGCTGCGACGGCGCAAAAAGTCCAGCCCCCGGCTGCGCACGATCAGGCCCATCCAGGCCATCGGCGGGCTGAGCGAGGCACGGTAGTCGCCAGCGCCGCGCCAGATGGTCAGAAAGGCCTCCTGCAACACGTCCTCCGCCCACTCGCGCTGGCGCACCACGCGCAGCGCCAGCCCGAAAAGTTTGGACGAACAGCGCTCATATAAGGCCTTCAGCGCGGCGGCGTCGTGGCGCGCCACGCGGTCCAACAGCGCGATCAGTTCGGCATCTGGGGCATCTGTGTTCATGGCGTGATTGTCGGCGAAGGTGCGGTGTTTGGGGATGGCTTGTGGACGGGTGCCAGGGTGCGCGGATGCAGTGGGTACGCGGGCCGGGGCGAAGTGGATTCAGCGGCCCCGATGTCCGACCAGCCCGTGGGGACATGCTGAATCCAGTGGGCACCCTGGTTGCGTATTCAAGCCGTCGGACGATTTTTTTGACGCCGACAAGCCAGCATTCACCCACTTCAAAAGGAAAACATCATGCCATCCCTTGTTCAAACCCTCGACCGTCCCCCACTCGCCACGTCACGCCGCATCTTCATGGGCCGCACCGGCACGCTGTCGGCCGTGGCCGTGGCCTTGCTGGCGGGCAAAGATGTGCTGGCCCAAGGCATGGGCGGCGATACGGCCAAAGACGTCAGCATCCTGAATGTGGCGCTCGGGCTGGAGCACGAAGCCATCAACGCCTACCAGCTGGGCGCCGGCAGTGGCTTGCTGCAAAAGCCGGTGCTCGATATTGCCGTGCAGTTTCAGAGCCACCACAAGGCGCACCGCGACGCCCTGATTGCCACCATCCAGAAAATGGGCGGCGTGCCGGTGGCCGAGAAAAAACTGGGCGACTACGCCATGGCGCTGAAAGCCGACACGCTGCGCAACCAGGCCGACGTGCTGGACCTGGCCGCGCGGCTGGAGCTGGGTGCCACCAATGCCTACCTGGGCGTGATTCCCGCGTTCGGCAGCAAAGACCTGGGCAAAGTGGCCGCCCGTCTGGCCGCCGATGAAGCCATGCACTTCACCGTGCTGACCAGCGCGCTGGGTCGTCCCTTGCCCGCGGGCGCCCTGACTTTTGGTGCCTGATGAGAGGGCGCACGCCCTGTCGCGGCGGTGCCGTGTGGCGCCCTCTCCAAGCGGTGGTCGCAGCGTGGGCGCTGTCACTGCTGGGGCTGCCCCCGGCGCAGGCGCAGACCGGGTCCGTCGCCAAAGGTCAGGCGATATTCGAATCGCGCTGCGTCGCCTGCCACAGTCTGGACGCGAATCGGGTGGGTCCGGCTTTGGGCGCGGTGTGGGGTCGGGTGGCGGGCAAGGCCCCCGACTTCAATTATTCCAAGGCCCTGGGGGCCGCCACGCATGTATGGGAGCGCGACAAACTGCTGGCCTGGCTGGGCAATCCGGAATCCGTCGTGCCGGGCCAGGCCATGGGCTACCGCGTGGAGCTGCTGGACGACCGCCGGGATGTGGTCGCCTATCTCGCCTCGCTGTCAAAAAACAGCGCGGCGAAATGAAAGGACTCAAACTTTGCGAATTCGCAAACCCATCAAAGATGTCGTTTGGACGGGTTTGTTCACCGCGCTGTCGGGCGGACCCCCTCATCTGCGCAACACAATCGTCACCAGGGCCGACGCGTCTTCGAGCGCGGTCAGGCCATGCTGAACACCGCCTGATAAATACATGAGTTGACTCGCTTTCAGGGTCTGGACTGCGCCTTCAATCGTGACTTCGAAGCTTCCCTCCAGGCACTGAATCGTGATCTCGCCCGCCACCTTGTGCGGTGGAAACGATTTGCCAGCGGCGAGCACCAGCTGGATGACTTCGAGCTGCTCGGTCTTGAATAACGCCGTGGTCCGTGCATTCGCCAAGGCGCTTCCGAACGGTAAAACACTGAGGGTTTGGCCTGCGGCCAAATGAGAAATTGCCATGGTCAACGCTCCTTGTGGATGGGGGTCCAGACTTCATTGTCGCCCGTTCGTTGCCGCGGTCGGCGCTGACCCTGCGGCCGGTGGGTCCATAGTCTTAGGTCATTTAGGCCTCTAGCCCTCGTGCTTCATGCGCAAGATGCTATTGAATTAATAGCATACACGGTCTGCGGCGTGCCCGGCAAAAAACAATTCAAGCGCATCGCTTAAACTTGCGACCGCCCGGGGTGCGCTATGGATGCGCTGAGATGGTCACCAAACCCGCGAACTTGATCCGGTTCATACCGGCGTAAGAAGAGCCAGACTGCGTTGTTTCACCCTTTGCCGGGTCCCGTACTGTCTCCCCGTTCGCATGATTGACTATTCTCCGGAGCACTGTGTCACCACATCATCTTCAGGAGATTACGCGATGAACGCACCCGACAAATTCAGCCAGTTGATGAGCCTCACGCGCGAGCCCCTGCCGGCCTCGCGCAAGATTTACGTGCCCGGCTCGCAAGCCGATATCCAGGTGCCGATGCGTGAAATCATGCAGAGCAACGGCGAGGCCGTCGTGGTGTACGACACCTCCGGCCCCTACACCGACCCGCAAGCCACGATCGACGTGCGCCAGGGCCTGCCCTCGGTGCGCAGCCCCTGGATCGAGCGGCGCGGCGACACCGAGTCCTACA
>NZ_DHXT01000156.1:2024-8878 GCF_002413825.1 Rhodoferax sp. UBA5149 | reverse complement strand
CGGCGCGGCTATCTGGTGGGCATTGACCCGCAGGTCTGCGTCGCCTTGCTGGCCGCCAAAACCGTGCAATGCGCGTTGCTTGAATGAGCGGTTGACTCAGTAGCTGCCGCTGACCCCGGGGCGGGCTGGCAGAATAGGCGCTTCATGCCCCGGCCTACGGGTGCAGCAGCAGGAGATATTTTTGGAATCAATGCAATCTTTTTTCCCCGTGGCGGCAGCGCTCATGGGCTACCTCATCGGCTCACTGTCGTTCGCGGTGATTGTCAGCCGCGTCATGGGTCTGAAGGATCCGCGCACGTTTGGCAGCAAGAACCCCGGCGCCACCAATGTGCTGCGTTCCGGCAGCAAGGCGGCGGCCATCGTCACGCTGTTGCTCGATGCGGCCAAAGGCTGGTTGCCTGTGATGCTGGTCAGGTGGTTTGGCAAGCCCTACGGCCTGGAAGACGGCACCGTCGCCATGGTCGGGCTGGCCGCTTTTGTCGGCCATCTGTACCCGGTGTTTTTCAAGTTCGAGGGCGGCAAGGGCGTGGCCACGGCCTTGGGTGTGCTGCTGGGCATCAGCTGGATTCTGGGCCTGGCCACCGCTGCCACCTGGCTGATCATGGCTTACTTCTTCAGGTACTCCTCGCTGGCGTCGCTGACGGCGGCGGTGTTTGCGCCAGCCTACTACGTTTTTGGCGATGGCGCGGCCTGGTACATGAGCAAGGGCATCTTGTTGTCAGTGGCCATCATGTCGCTGCTCCTGATCTATCGCCACGCCGAGAACATCAGCCGTCTGATCAAGGGCACGGAGTCGCGGCTGGGCAAAAAAGCGATGCCTGAAAAAACCAATCACGTGCACGAGCCTAAACACGGCCACAAACACTGAAAAAATTCGTGAGAATTTGCGTGCTTGGCAACGAAGTGCGTGATCCTGCGTTGGCACGCACCTACAAGGGCTGCAACACGCGCGCCATCTCGTCGGCATCCAGCGAGCGCGCTGCGCCAAAGCCGGCAATCTGGCGTGCGCCCGCCAGATGGATCGTCACAAACATGAAGTCGCCCAGCTGCGTCATCGGTTCGGCCTCGGGAAAGCGCGCCAGGTAAGCGGCGCGCGCATCGGCCCAGGCCACGCTGCCGGTCGTCGGCACCGTGGCTTGCCCCATCAGCGTGACGCGGGGCAGGGCGTGCACCGGCTCACCGGCTGCCTCCGTTTGCATCACCAGCAGCGACACCTGCGGCGCCATCTGCAGATTGCGCGTGTGCGCTGCCAGCCCGCTGACGTGGATCACCAAACAGGCGTTGCGCGGCTCCAGCGCAAAAGGCACCATCGACACGAACGGCAGGCCCTCGTCGCCCAGCGTGCCCAGGGCGGCGACGCGCTGGGTGGCAAGGAGGGTGCGCAGGTCACGCGTGAGGCGAGGTTCGTGGGGCATAGAGTTTGAGGCGCCCGAAGGACGAGCGCTAGCGTTTGGTGGCAAGGATAAACCCACTGGCCCAGGATGGGGCTGTGACGTGAAAGTCTTTTCCTTGTTCCAGTGTGGCGCCGGGTGGCTAACAAAACGGCGCTGGCGGTGCCGGTGGGGTGAGAAAGTTGTCTGTATTTGCCATGAAATTCCAATACTTAATGTTCGAATTTCATGGTAATGGTGGTAATATTTGTTCATGTTGAGCCGCGCCGTCCTTGAACTCTCTATTCGCAAAGCACTTGGCCGTTCGCGCGGGGTGGTGCTGAGCGGCCCCCGGCAATCGGGGAAAAGCACGCTGGCCCAGAGGTTTTTGAGTCGCCAGTCGCCCAATTATTTCGATCTGGAATACCCGCCCCACGCACAGCGGTTTGAGCAACCCGCACAAACGCTGGAGCAACTCAAGGGTCTGGTTGTCATTGACGAAGTCCAGCTCCAGCCCAACTTGTTTCCGCTCTTGCGGGTACTGATGGACCGTTCCGATGAGCCGGGCCAGTATCTGCTGCTTGGCAGCGCGTCCCCCGCCTTGCTGAGACAGTCAGGTGAGTCATTGTTGGGCCGTGTCGAAACGGTGGAGGTAGGCGGTTTTGATCTGGGAGAGATCAGCACCTTTGAGGGCAAATACAGCAATGACGCTGCAACACGTCTGTGGTTGCGCGGCGGCTTTCCTCGTTCCTATCTTGCCGCTTCTGACGAGGATAGTTTGGCCTGGCGTGCCCACGCCGTGGCGGATCATGTGCGCGTGGATATGCCCCAGTTTGGTATCAACATTGCGGCACCCGCCATGCTGCGCTTCTGGACGATGCTGGCGCACTACCACGGGCAGATCTGGTCTGCGGCGCCGTCGGCACAGTCCATGGGTGTCTCGGAACCTACGATTCGCCGCTACCTGGACACGTTGACGCAGACGCTCATGGTTCGCCAGTTGCAGCCGTGGCATGAAAACCTGGGCAAGCGCCAGGTCAAGGCGCCCAAAATTTATTTCCGGGATACCGGGTTGCTGCATGCGTTGATGGGTATCACAACCGTGGCTGAACTCTTGACCCACCCACAAAGTGGTGCCAGTTGGGAAGGCTTTGCCCTGGAGCAGGTACTGCGTATCGCCAAGCCCGATCAAGCCTATTTTTGGGCAACCCACCAAGGCGCCGAACTCGACCTGCTGATGCTCAAAGGCCGTCAGCGAGTGGGTGTTGAGTTCAAACGTGCTGACGCGCCCCGGGTGACGTCCAGCATGCGCATCGCCATGAACGATCTGAAGCTGGACGCACTGTATGTCGTCTACCCGGGCATGCACCGTTTCAAGCTTGCCGACGGGATAGAGGCTGTGCCGCTTTGGGCTATGTTGCCGGGTGGCTAATATTGTGCGAAAGGTGTCTGGCGGCAGCGTACAACCCATGACTTTATTTGGTTTACTTGACAAAAATTTATAAGAAATAAGCCTCTAGCCCCCGCAGAATATTCGCAAGCAGCTATCAAAAACAGAGCGCTTAAGGATGCTGCGCGGCGTAGGCGCCGAGCTGCAGCACCTGGTAATGATTGATGCGCACGCGCACCGCCGAGATGGGCAGCGACGCCTTGATTTTGGGGCCGCTGGTGGCGGTTCGGTGCAGACGGGGCAGGGCGTGCACCGGCTCCCCCGCGACCTCCGTTTGCATCACCAACAAGGACACCTGCGGCGCGGCCTGCAGATTGCGCGTGTGCGCCGCCAGCCCGCTGACATGGATCACCAGACCGGCGCTGCGCGACTCCAGCGCAAAAGGCACCATCGACACGAACGGCAGGCCGTCGTCGCCCAGCGTGCCCAAGGCGGCGACGCGCTGGGTGGCGAGGAGGGTGCGCAGGTCACGCGTGAGGCGAGGTTCGTGGGGCATAAAGGCGGGTACCTGCTCAAAGAAATGGTTCAGAAATGGTTCGAAAGGCCCGCAGGACGAGCGCTAGCGTCTGGTGGCAAGGATAAGCCCACTGGCCCAAGCGAGGGTTGTAACGTGAAAGTCTTTTCGTTGTTCCAGCGTGGCGATCAGGTGGGCGACTTTCCCGGAATGACCTTCAGGCCAGTTGGTTTGCGGCAGCATGTCGTCAACGACATAGACGCCCGCTGGATTGAGTAATTCAAGCGCTTCATCCAGCAAGCGGTACTTGCCGGCCCAGGTGTCAGCAAAAATGAAATCAAAACGCTGGCCGCGCAGCGACTGCAAGAATTCGTCGCCGTCAGCGCAGACCACGGTCAATCGTGGGTCCGCACCCAGGTGGCGTTTGAGAATAGACAACAGAGTTGCGTCGTTGTCCACGGTCGTCAGATGCGACCCGGCGTCCATGCCATCAAGCAGCCAAGCCGTCGATAAACCCGTGCCCGAGCCAAGCTCCAGAAAACGGGCAGACGGTTTGGAGGCAGCCAGCGTTCGGAGCAAGCAACACGTCAGTGCTTCGGATGCCATGGTGAAGTCATGGGCACGGGTGTCGGCCCAGAGGCCCGCAAGAGATTGGGGCGCATTGAGGCTGTGAGAGTCATTCATAGAAGGGGTGGTGAAAGGATGCCATTGACCCCAGGCGAATGTTCTGCCTGGGGTATTGGTTTTGCATTGCCAGCCCTCGTGAGGTCAGCCTGCGCAACGTTGGATGGTGACCGGTTTGTTGCATTTGCCCGTCGGTAATAGGTGACAGAAGTTTAGACCGAAGTGCCACGCAGGAGATTGCGTAGTTTTCACAAATTCCTTATTTATAAACATAGTATGCTTAAATATTTAATTATTTTGGAATAAACTGCTTAATTAATTGAATAGTTAGCAAACCATGAAACTTGATCGCTACGATCAGCGCATTCTTGAAGTGCTGCAGCAAGATGGGCGCATCAATAACCAGGACCTGGCCGACCGCATCGGTCTGTCTCCGTCCCCCTGCCTGCGTCGCGTGCGGGCACTGGAAGAATCGGGCCTGATCGTGGGCTACCGCGCACTGCTGGACGCCAAAATGCTGGGCCTGACACTGATGGCGCTGATCCATATCTCCATGGACAAGCACACGCCCGAGCGCTTTGCCAACTTCGAGGCGGCCGTGTGCGTCTTGCCTGAGGTGCTGGAATGCCTGCTGATTACCGGGCAGGATGCCGACTACCAGCTCAAAGTGGCCGTGCGCGATATGGATCACTACCAGGCTCTGCTGCTCAATCAGATCACCCGCATTGAAGGCGTGACCGGCGTGCATTCCAGTTTCGTGCTGCGCCGGGTGGTCAACAAAACGGCCTTGGCGGTGGCGCTGGGGTGAGTCAGTCGTGCCCCACAGAATGTGCGCCAGCCGCTATCAAAAACAGAGCGTCTAAGGATGTTGCGCGGCGTAGGCCCCGAGCTGCAAAACCTGGTAATGATTGATGCGCACGCGCACCGCCGAGGTGGGCAGCGACGCCTTGATTTTGGGGCCGCTGTTGGCGGTTCGGTGCAGACGGGGCGGGTTCAGCAGGGTTCCCGCTTCGTTGATCACGATGGCGACGTGGGGGTGGTCGGGCTCGCTGCTGCGACGCATCACGACCGCCACTTCCTTGTTGTCGAGCCGCACATAGGTGCCCGGCGGACACAGCCCGACCGCGCGTATCAGCGCGTGGCCGACTTCGTCATGTCGATCCGCCGCTTGGGTGATGATGGATCGTGCCGACTCGGTCGCCGTGCGACCTTCGCGTGATTGGCGCGGACTGATCATGGCCGCGTAGCGATCCACAATTCGCAGAATGCGGGCCAGCCGTCGCGCGGGCGGCAGGTCTCGCAAGTCGCCCCTGTCAGTGCTGTCGTCGTGATGCAGGGTGATGGTGTCCAGCCACAGCGCATCGGCTACCCCGATGTCGACAAGCATTTGCCGGCCTTTGACGGCGTGGGTATTGATGGCGTCCCGTTGTTCGACATTGGGCTTCTCTGTTTGTCCTGCCAGCTGGTCTTGCAGGGCCGTCATGGCAATATTCATGGTCAGGGCCGCATGCACCAGGTTGTCGCGCTCGGTCGGGGATAGTTTCAGGTCGACTGCGATCAGGTGGCACAACACGGCGCTGACCAGTGCGTGCGAGGCGCTATAACCCACCGGCGAGTTCATCGCCAGCTGAAACAAAAGGTACAGACCGACGTCGGTGTCGCGCTTCAGCAAGGCTTGCATCCAGCGGTCGTACTGCCACACGCGCTGCTCAAACTCCTGGATGCTGCCCGGGCTGCCCAGAATAATGCCCAGGCCCGACTCCAGGTCCGCCCACAGGCCGAGCAAGTCTTCGTATTCGTTTTCGTTCTGGACGGTCACAGGGATGTCTCAATAACGTTGTCGAGGACTGTCGGGACTATCGTGTTATTGGTTCGCGTCATCTCGCCAAAGCTGCTTTCATCAGTCGCGAAAATTATCGAAAGTCAAGGGCAGATCGGTCATTTCTTTCTTGATCAAGGCCATGGCCGCCTGCAGGTCATCGCGCTTGGCGCCGGTGACGCGCACTTTTTCTTCCTGAATGGCGGCCTGTACTTTCAGTTTGCTGTCCTTGATCAGGCGCTGGATTTTTTTGGCCATTTCAGTCTCGATGCCGTTACGCACCTTGATGACCTGCTTGACTTTGTCGCCACCCATTTTTTGCACATCACCGACGTCCAGAAAGCGCACGTCCACATTACGCTTGGTGAGCTTGTTGCGCAGGATTTCCAGCACCTGCGTGAGTTGAAAATCAGCGTCGCCAATCAGGGTCATTTCCTTGTCCTTGAGTTCAATGGCCGCTGGCGTGCCCTTGAAATCAAAGCGCGTGGCGATTTCCTTGGCAGTGTTTTCCACCGCGTGTTTTACATCCACCATGTTGGCGTCGCAAACCGTATCAAAAGAAGGCATGGCTAAATTCCGGTAAGAAATAACAAATGTGAGGGCTAATGAGAGAATTACAGCAATGTTAGTCGAGAAAAACGTCCCCCTCCAGTCTTGCAACACCTTCCACATTGTGGCCAAGGCGCATTCCCTCATCCGCATTGCCAGTGAAGCCGACGTGCAAACTGTCGTCGCCAGCTCCGAATGGAGTGCCCGGCCCAAATTTGTATTGGGCGGCGGCAGCAATATTGTGCTCACCGGTGACGTCAAACCGCTGGTCCTGAAAGTCGAGATCCAGGGCCGGCGCCTGGTGGAAGAAACGGCCAAAGCCTTTGTGGTGGAGGCGGGCGCTGGCGAGAACTGGCACGATTTCGTGACCTGGACGCTGCAGCAGGGCTATCCCGGCCTTGAAAACATGGCGCTTATTCCGGGCACGGTGGGCGCCGCTCCGGTGCAAAACCTGGGTGCCTACGGCGTTGAACTGCAAGACCGCTTTGACTCGCTCGACGCGATCGACCTGCAAACGGGCCAAATCTTTACCCTGAATGCCGCCCAATGTGGGTTCGGCTACCGTGATTCGGTGTTTAAACACGCCTC
>NZ_DHXT01000156.1:0-1697 GCF_002413825.1 Rhodoferax sp. UBA5149 | reverse complement strand
TTCGCGCTGCCCAAGCCCTGGAAGGCGGTGCTGGGCTACGCGGATATTGAGAGGAAGATGGCGGAGTCGAACATCACGCAGCCCTCGGCACAGCAAATGTACCAATGGATTTGTGACATCCGCCGCGCCAAATTGCCGGATCCCGACGTGATCGGCAATGCCGGGAGTTTTTTTAAAAACCCCACCGTCACGCCCGAGCAATGTGCCGACATCATTGCGCGCGATCCCAAAATTGTGTACTACCACCTGGCTGACGGCTCGGTCAAGCTGGCCGCCGGCTGGCTGATTGACGCCTGTGGCTGGAAGGGCAAGTCAGTCGGCAATGCCGGCGTCTATGAAAAACAGGCGCTGGTGCTGGTGAACCGGGGTGGGGCCACGGGCGGCGAGCTGATGACGCTGGCCCGGGCGATCCAAACCAGCGTCTACGAGCGCTTTGGCATCCGGCTGGAGCCGGAGCCTTTGGTGGTTTGAATCAGCCGAAATGGCAGATGTAGTGGTAGGCCTCGGTCACCCGAATCTCGAACGATGAGTTGCCGGGGACACTGAATTTGTCACCGGGCGCCGACTTCACCCAGGCATTGGTGCCGGCCAGCTTGTATTCGCAGCTGCCCGCCACGCACTCCATGATTTCCGGCGCGCCGGTGTTGAAGGTCAGGGTGGACGGCAGCACCACGCCTACCGATTTCTTTGTGCCATCCGCGAAGGTGATGCCGTGGCTCACGCATTTGCCGTCAAAGTAGACGTTGGCCTGGGTGGTCACGGTGACGTTGGCGATGCTGGAGGTGCTCATGGTGTCCTTGGATGTTTGAAAAGAGCCGCCATGTTAGCGGCTTTGCCAGGCTGGTTTATTTGGCGGCCTTGTCGGTCAGGTTGAGGAAATCACCCCCTTCGCCCAGTGACAGCAGGCCCGCTTGGGCGTAGATGCCCAGCTTGGCGCGCGTGTCCACGATGTCCAGGTTGCGCATGGTCAGCTGGCCGATGCGGTCCAGTGGGGAGAACGGAGCGTCTTCCACCTTTTCCATGCTCAGGCGCTCGGGGTGGTAGGTCAGGTTGGGCGAATCGGTGTTCAGCAGCGAGTAGTCATTGCCACGACGCAGCTCCAGCGTCACTTCGCCGGTGATGGCGCGCGCCACCCAGCGCTGGGCCGTTTCGCGCAGCATGATGGCCTGCGGGTCGAACCAGCGGCCCTGATACAGCAGGCGGCCCAGCTTGCGCCCGTTGTCGCGGTATTGTTCGATGGTGTCTTCGTTGTGGATGCCGGTGACCAGTCGCTCGTAGGCGGCAAACAGCAGCGCCAGGCCGGGGGCTTCATAGATGCCGCGGCTCTTGGCTTCGATGATGCGGTTTTCGATCTGGTCGCTCATGCCCAGGCCGTGGCGGCCGCCGATGCGGTTGGCTTCCAGAATCAGTGCCACCAGATCGGTGAATACCACGCCATTGAGCGCGACCGGCCGGCCTTCTTCGAAACGCACCGTGACTTCTTCGCGCTTGACCTCGACTTCGTCCTTCCAGAACGCCACGCCCATGATGGGGTTGACGATCTTCATACCGCTGTTGAGAAACTCCAGGTCTTTGGCCTCGTGCGTGGCGCCCAGCATGTTGGAGTCGGTGGAGTACGCTTTTTCGGCCGACATCTTGTAGCCAAAACCGTGCTGGGTCATGAAGGCCGACATTTCGGCGCGGCCGCCCAGCTCGTC
>NZ_DHXT01000063.1:9171-16300 GCF_002413825.1 Rhodoferax sp. UBA5149 | reverse complement strand
AGCGTTTGATTTTGTGGTCAGGAACATATGACGTTCTGTGTGTCCGCGTTTTGTTCTATTGATGCTGTTAAATGCTTTTTGCATACAAGACTTTGAGTAGCCTTGACCTTAAGCAATGACAGAATAGTTGTCTGCCCCTAGAAATGGGGACAAACTGGTCCTTGCTGCAGAGTTTTCGATAAACCCGCCATTGCCACCTGTCGGCGCCTACGCGTCCAGCTTGCCGCCGACATTGACTTGTGAGCCAACCCCAAACTGCACACCATTGGGGTTGAGCACAAACACCCGGCCGTTGGCTCTAAAGCTGCCCAGTATCTGACTCGGGTTCTGGCCGGTGATGCGGTTCAGGACAATAGATGATGGGTTGGGTTGAGCAAAGCGCACCGCCTCGTTGGCGGCAATGCTGAAGTTCTGCCAGTTGATGGCCAGGTTCTGGCAGTTTTGGGTGATGGTGGTGGTGTTACCTACCTGCGCAATCGTGTCCACGCCGGTGCTGATCTTCCCGCCGGTGAGGTCAGCCAGTGCGATAAATGAAACCAGCGCGACCGCCGTCAGTACCACCATGCCAACGACGGCGCTATTGCCCCCGGAGCCCGACTTACCGCGCCCATTTGCGTTTTCGGAGCAGCAGACCCAGGCGTTGGTAATGTGGTTCCAGATCAAGCGGTAGATGTGGTTCATTGAGAGTTTCCCTGTTGGCTTGTGGTGCAGAGCGTAATTACTGCCATTTATTTATTGCCGATCCTAAGCGGGCAGGTGCCACCCGTCTGTCCGTAGAACTAGTGACAAGCTGGTTCCAGATATGTGGCACTATGGCTGCCCAAGTCGAATACTCACGTTTAGTCGGATGAGCGTGAACATCATCCAACCTATTTTTATGCAGCAGCCCCCACACAGCACCCACAGCTCCCTTATTCGTGTTGTTCTGGTAGAAGACGATGTCAATTTTCAGAATTCCTTGATAGAGGCCATTCAGGCGACACCTGATATGACGCTGCTGCGCGTGGCCGGCACCCGGACTCAAGGGTTGCAGATGATTGATGAGTTGGCTGTCGATGTGTTGCTGGTCGATTTGGGCTTGCCCGATGGTTCTGGCATCGATGTGATTCGGGCGGCACATGCAAAGCAGCCGGAGTGCAACATCATGGTCAGCACCACTTTTGGTGACGAAACACACGTCATGGAGTCCCTCGAAGCGGGTGCGTCCGGCTACTTGCTCAAAGACAGCGAACCACAAAGGATGGTGTTCGAAATTCGGAGCCTGTACGCAGGCGGCAGCCCGATCAGCCCGCTGATTGCGCGGCAGATTTTGAAGCGCTTTCGGAATGTCGGCATTTCGAACACGCCCCAATTACAACCCACCACCAGGCAGAGCTGCGCATTGTCCGCGCGCGAAAAAGAAGTGCTGGAATTCATCACCAAGGGTTTTACCTCGGACGAGATCGCCGATCTGATGTCCGTCACGCGCCAAACGATATTGACCTTTGTGCGGCGCATTTACGCCAAGCTAGAAGTGAACTCAAAGACAGAGGCAATTTTTGAGGCTCGCAATCAGGGCCTGCTGCCCCGCTAGCCGTGTTCTACCGGTATCCAGACTTGCCTGACTAATGCGCCACATCAACATGAAACGCAATCTGCTACGACTGGCCGAGGATCGCATTCTGGTGGAGCAGTTGCGACTGGTGCTTGGCAACGTGGGCAGCTCGGTGATTCCGGCTGTTCTGGCGGCAATCCTGATGTTGTGGGTACTGTCCAATGCAGACAACAAGGTGGGATTGGGACTGTGGTGTGTGGTGGTGATCCTGTCCAAACTTGGCTGTTATTTTCATGCACGTCACCACCTGCGCACTGGCATTTCTTTTCGATATGCGCACCTTCTGGTTGGACAACTGTTGTTGCTCAACGCGCTTGACGCCGGGCTCTGGGCGGCGCTGTGTTGGGTCACGCTCAACACCGCGACCATGACGGGCAGAAGCTTGGTGTTTGCGGTGCTCACCGGCATTGCCGGCAGCTCCATGTCACTGCTGGCACCGGTACTTCCGGTGTTTGTGGTATTTATCCTCGCTGAGTTGCTTGTGGTCGTCTCTAAACTTTTTATGATGGGTGACGGGTCTTATGACGCGCTGGGTCTGGCCAGTATTTTGTATGGGGTGACACTGATTGGGCAGGCGCGCAACAGTGCTCTGGCGGCCAGTGTGGCCGTTGTCCTTCGCTTTGAGCTGGCCGATAGCCATGCACGCTTGCGCGAGATCGAGCAGCGCCAAACCCTGGCGCAAGAGCGTCAGCGACTGATGCAAGACATGCACGACGGACTGGGCTCCTCACTCGTCAGCGCGTTGCGGGTGGTGGAACACGGAAGACTGGATGCGGTGGAAGTTGCGCAGGTTCTCAAGGGCTGTATCGACGACCTCAAACTGGCCATCGATTCAATGGAGCCGGTAGAGGCCGATGTGCTGCTGTTGTTGGCAACGCTGCGCTTTCGTCTGGGGCCGCGTCTGGAGAGCTCCGGTATTGCATTGCGCTGGAGTGTCAAAAATGTTCCTCCGCTGGAGTGGCTCAATCCCAAAAATGCGCTGCATATTCTTCGGATTTTGCAGGAGGCGTTTACCAACATCATCAAGCACACGCATGCTACCGAGATTCGTGTTGCAACGAGTGTTGATTACGATTGGGTAGCCGTCACGATTACCGACAACGGATCGGGCTTTGTTGTTGAAGATGCACTCAAACGTGGCGGCGGCAAGGGCTTGTCAAATCAGTTGAATAGGGCCGAATCCATCGGGGCTGAACTGCTTTGGAATTCAAGCCCGGCCGGCACCTGTCTGACCCTGCGCTTGCCACTTCAGCGCGGGAACATACATGCCACGTTGTAACTGTCGAAAGTCGCGAGTATCTCGACGTAGTGGGCCATCAGATATTTTTCTTCTCCGTTCAATTCCGGAACTAAAAAAATACTTCAAATCCATCGAACTGCGGAAGCCTGAGCTAGAGTCCGCACGGTTGACCGGTCTTACTCACCAGCTGGGGGGCTTCATGTTTTGAGTGTCTACTTGTCTCAGAATTCCCCGCCGCCAATGGCAGCAATGAAGACGGGAAGCCATCGATTGAATGACAACTTTATTGAACCACGACGGCGAAAAGTTTTCTGTTTCCCATAAGCTGTCACCCGTGAGCAACCGCTCCTGGTCGGGTGCGGGTGCTCCAGTTAATGAAATCAACGCCATATTGCCGACTTTCAAAGGCATATTTGAACGGCCTGTTTGGAGCGAGCACATCGGAAAGCTGTATAGCCGAAATCAGTCTAAAACGGCCTCTCAAAGAGGCATCAGAAACCGTGCCAGCATGGGTCTTCCAGAGTTGCTTGGGCGAACAATATAGTAAAGCCCGCCCAGACTTCGAACAGCCACCCTCAGGTGGTTTTTCTGCAACTCGCGGCAATTTCCCCGGTAACAAAGTGCAAGCGCCTTAGGTAAAACGAGTCTGTCCACTTAGCCTTGGGCCTCCGTTTTTTTACCCCTTTCTTGGGGGATATTGCCATGACGCAAAACCTTGTAAATGAAGTGGGCCTGCTCGACGCCACCGAAGAGACCCTGCCGGAGCGGCCTTCTGCGTCGGCTGGACCCATGACAGCGGCCGCGCTGGCGGCGGCTGTACTGGCCGCTTGCGGCGGGGGTGGTGGCGGTTCAGCGTCGGGCACCGTCGCCCCGGTCGGGGGCGCGAGCATCAGTCTGAACACGGCGGGCTTCAGCTACCTGATGCCCAGCAGCGATGAAGAGGCGGCGCGGTTCCTGCTGCAGGCCCAATTTTCCGCGAGTGACGCCGACATTGCCGCACTGCGGGCCACCGGCTGCGCGGTCTGGCTGGAACGCCAGGTGGCTCAGCCTTTTGGCCCGACCGGCTGGGATTGGCTCAACAGCCAGGGCTATGGCGATGTACTGAATCCCGCCAACTATTACGACAACAGTTACCCCGCCGACTACATGATCTGGAACCAGCTCATGAGCGCGCCCGACCCCTTGCGCAAACGGGTGGCGCTGGCTTTGTCCGAGTTTTTTGTCGTGTCGCTGTCGGGCCTGGATTTCAGCTGGCGCAGCCACGCCATGGCGCACTACTGGGACACGCTGGCGGCCCATGCCTTGGGCAACTACCGCGACTTGCTGGAAGCGGTCACGCTGAACCCGGCGATGGGCAACTACCTCAACACCCGAGGCAACAAGAAAGAAAATTCATCCGGCCGGCAGCCGGATGAAAACTATGCACGCGAGGTGATGCAGCTGTTCACGATCGGGCTGCTCCAGCTCAATCCCGATGGCACGCCCCAGACCGACGGCGCCGGTAACAAAATCGACACCTACGGCGCCAGCGATGTCAGCAACCTGGCGCGTGTTTTCACCGGCTATGACCTGGACCAAAGCCAGAATGTGAACACCGTGATACCGCAGGCCGGTGGCGGCACCCGCAACGTGGGCAATACGGCTTTTGCCCGTCTGCCCATGCTGCTCAGCGCCAGCAATCACTCCACGCTGGCGGCCACGTTTCTGGGTACCACCGTGGCCGCCAACACAGCGGGCGCGGCAGCGCTCCAGACCGCGCTGGACACCCTGTTCAATCATCCCAATACCGCGCCGTTTTTCTGCCGGCAGATGATCCAGCGGCTGGTCACCAGCAACCCGAGTCCGGCCTATGTGGCGCGCGTGGCGGCGGTCTTCAGCAACAATGGCGCGGGCGTGCGCGGCGACCTGGCACGCGTGTTTGCCGCGATTCTGCTGGACGACGAGGCGCGTGCGCCAGCCGGATTGACGCAGGCGGAATTCGGCAAGTTGCGCGAACCGATGCTGCGCCTGGTGCAGTGGGGCCGCACTTTTGGCGTCAACTCCAGCAGTGGCGGCTGGAAAATCGGGGACTTGAGCAATGCCGGAACGCAGCTGGGGCAAAGCCCGCTGCGCTCCCCCTCGGTGTTCAATTATTTCAGGCCGGGCTATGTGCCGCCCTCCACGGCGCTGAGCGCGGGCGTGGTGGCGCCGGAGTTCCAGCTCGTCACCGAGAGCAGTGTGGGCGGTTACCTGAACTACATGATGGGTGTGATTTCCAGCGGCCTGAATTCAGGTGACATGAGCGCGCCCTATACCAGCGAGCTGGCGCTGGTCACCGACGCGGCCGCGCTGGTGCAGCGCCTCAAGCTGCTGCTGTGCGCGGGACAGCTCTCCGTGGCCAACGAGACGCTCATCGTCAGCGCCCTGAACGCCACCGCCGTCACGGCCACCAGCACCAGCGCGATCAAACGCAACCGCATTTGCGCGGCGGTATTGATGGTGATGGCGTCGGCCGAGTACCTGATTCAGAAATAAAAGGCCTGTCATGCATTTGCTGCAACCCCACCTCCACACCCGCCGCGCCTTTTTAAAGCGATCCGGCCAGCTGGCGATGACCGGCGCCGCCTTGCCGCTGGCGCTGAACCTGGCCGCCATGGGCGAGGCCGCCGCTTTTGATGCGACCGACTACAAGGCGCTGGTGTGTGTCTTCCTGTACGGTGGCAACGACTACGCCAACACCGTGGTGACCTATGACGACCCCAGCTACAACCTGTACAACAGCATCCGTGGCGGTGGAGTCGGTCAAACGGCCGGCGGCATCGCGCTGGCGAAGGCCGATCTGGCGGCCACCCTGCTCAATCCAGCGACGGCTCCGGTGGATGCGTTGGGCCAAACCCGCCAGTACGCCTTGCATCCGTCCATGAGCGGCCTGGCGGGCCTGTTCAACGCCGGTCAGGCGGCGGTGCAACTCAACGTCGGCCCGCTGGTGATGCCGATGACGCGCGCGCAGTACACCAACAGCAACCGGTCCCTGTACCCGCTGCCGCCGCAATTGTTCTCCCACAATGACCAGCAATCGATCTGGCAATCGTCCTCGCCCGAAGGCTCCACGGTGGGCTGGGGCGGCAACATCGGGGACCTGGCCCTGTCCAACAACAGCAACGCGGTGTTTACCTGCATGTCGGTGGCGGGCAATGCCGTTTTCGTGTCGGGTGACAGCGCGCTGCAATACCAGGTCAGCACCAGCGGCGCCATCCGGATCCGGCCCGCCACCGATGCCTCGGTGTATGGCTCCAGTGCGGTGCGCAGTGCGCTCAATACCCTGATTCAGCAAACGCGGACGCAGAAACTGGAGAACGAATACAACCGGGTCACCCAACGCGCCATGAATGCCGAGGCGTCGGTGACGGCGGCCTTGGCGCTGGCACCGCCCAGCACCGTGTTCCCGACCGACAGCCTGGCGCAGCAGCTCAAAATGGTGGCGCGCCTGATCAAAGGCCAGGCCACACTGGGAGCCAAGCGCCAGGTGTTTTTTGTGTCGCTCGGTGGTTTTGACCTGCATGACAACCTGATCGCGCAGCAACCGACCTTGATGGACCGGGTGAGCGCCGCCATGACGGCGTTTTACAACGCCACGGTCGAGATCGGGGTGGCCAACAAAGTGACGACCTTTACCGCCTCGGACTTCGGCCGCACCCTGGCGTCCAACGGCGACGGCTCGGACCACGGCTGGGGCAGCCACCATCTGGTGGTGGGCGGTGCGGTCAACGGCCGGTCGTTTTACGGCACTCCGCCGCCTGTCAGTGTGAGCAATACGGCCGCGCCGGGCGACCAATGGCACGTGGGCCAGGGCCGCTTGCTGCCCAGTACCTCGGTCGACCAGTACGCCGCAACCCTGGCCAAATGGTTCGGCGTGGCCGACGGTGAGCTGGCCGGCATCTTGCCCAACATCGGCCGCTTTGGCGCTGCGGCTTACCCGGTCAATCTCGGGTTTATGCCGTAGCGAGATCAATTGCACCCGCGCTGAATTCCCCGGGCCGCGCCTCGATCGGTCCGGCTTGGGGGGGCGACGCTGGCGAACGCGAACGCGGGCGTGGCAGCCCCCAGTGACGGGCGCTTGGCTGAGGGTCGCTGACAGCGCTTCGTCATCGCTCAGATCGACGCGGGCCACTTCCAGCGGGTGCGCGCTGAGCAGCCAGTGGTAATCCTGCGTCCGAGGGCAATGGCCGGGCGCAGGATGGGAAATCCTCGTATCAATATGTAACAGTCAGGTGACTATGTTACGGCCAGCGCACGGCAGCCTGACGGTGAGTGTG
>NZ_DHXT01000063.1:497-8969 GCF_002413825.1 Rhodoferax sp. UBA5149 | reverse complement strand
GTGTGTTGCCAAAAATGCAATGAAAGGCTATCGTGAGAGGCCTTATTGCAAACCGATATGACTTTGGTTCCGCCGTGGCGCAGACTGGGGGTCGCGGACCGGCTACAGGAGGTATCAGCATGGAAGAGTTGTGGTTGAAAAATTACCCACCAGGCATTGCGGCCGAGGTGGACGTCTACGAGTTCGCTTCACTCAAGGATGTGCTGCGACATAGCTGCGAGCGCTTTGCCGACTTGCCCGCCTACAGCAATATGGGGGCGTCGATCACCTACGCCGAACTCGACCAGGCGAGCCGCGATTTCGCCGCCTACCTGCAAAACTCCCTGTCGCTGCGGCGCGGTGACCGGGTGGCGATCATGAGCCCCAACCTGCTGCAGTATCCGGTGGCCCTGTTCGGCGTGCTGCGGGCCGGCCTGGTGGTGGTGAACGTCAATCCGCAGTACACCGCGCCGGAGCTGGAGCACCAGCTCAAAGATTCGGGTGCGGTGGCCATTGTGGTGCTGGAGAACTTTGCCCACACCCTGCAGGAAGTGCTGGACAAGAACCCGGCGCTGGAGCTGACCGTCATCACGACGGAGGTCGGCGACATGTTTCCGGTGGTCAAGGAGCTGCTCACCAATGTGGTGGTCAAGTACGTGAAGAAGATGGTGCCGGAGTGGAAGATTGCGGGTGCGATCGAATTCAATGCCACCTTGCGCACCGGGCATGCGCAAACCTTGCACCACGTACCGCTGGGCCATGACGACATTGCTTTTTTGCAGTACACCGGTGGCACCACCGGTGTCGCCAAGGGCGCCGTGCTGACGCATGGCAATATGGTGGCGAACCTGCAGCAGGTGGGCGCGTGGATCGCGCATGACCTGCTGGACGGCAAGGAGGTGTTCGTCTGCCCCTTGCCCCTGTACCACGTCTACGCGCTGAACTCCAGCCTGGTGTTCATGAAAATTGGTGCGCACGCCATCCTGATCACGAATCCGAGGGACATGCCCGCCTTTATCCATGATCTCAAGAAGTACCCCCTCACCGCCATCATCGGCGTCAACACGCTGTACCGGGCGCTGCTCGATAGCCCTGAATTTGCCGAAGTGAACACGCGTACCCTGAAGCTGGTCAATGCCGGTGGCATGGCGGTGCAGCGCGTGGTGGCCGAGCGCTGGAAGGCGGCGACCGGCGTGCCCATCATCGAATCCTATGGCCTGACCGAAACCTCGCCGGGCGCGATGTCCAACCCGTTGAACATTGAAGACTGGACCGGCACCATCGGCATGCCGTTTCCGTCCACGCAAGCCACCATCCTCGACGAGAGCGACAACGAAGTTGCGCTCGGCGAGGTCGGCGAAATCGGTGTCCGCGGCCCGCAGGTGATGACCGGTTACTGGAATCGGCCCGACGAGACCGCGAAGGTGTTTACCCGTGACGGCTGGCTGCGCACCGGCGACATGGGCTTCATGGACGAGCGCGGCTACTTCAAGATCACGGACCGCAAGAAAGACATGATCATTGTGTCGGGCTTCAAGGTCTTTCCGAACCAGATCGAGGATGTCGTGGCGCTGCACCCGGGCGTGGCCGAGGTGGCGGCCATCGGCGCGCCCGACGAGCGCTCCGGCGAGGTCGTCAAGATCGTCGTGGTCAGGAGCGACCCGACGCTGACGAAAGAAGCCTTGCTGGCGCACTGCCGACAACACCTGACGGGCTACAAGGTGCCCAAGATCGTCGAGTTCCGCACGGAGCCCCTGCCCAAGACGAACCTCGGCAAAATCCTGCGTCGGCAGTTGCGCGAGGCCCCCGTTGCGGCGGACGCCGGTTCGACGGCCGGGGCTATTGGTTGACGGGCAGATGCACGGTAAAGCGTGTGCCCTGGCCCAGTTCGCTGGCCACCTCGATGCGCCCGCCGTGCTTGGCCACGATGTTGTAGGACAGCGAGAGCCCCAGACCAGTGCCTTTACCGACCGGTTTGGTGGTGAAGAAGGGCTCAAAAATACGGTTCAGGATGTCGGGCGCAATGCCGGAGCCGTTGTCCCCAATTTCGATCCAGACCCAGTCGTTTTCGCAGCCGGTGCGGACCGTGATGACGCCGTTGTCCTTGATCGCGTGCGAGGCGTTCACGATCAGGTTCATGAACACCTGGTTGAGCTGTGAAGCCAGGCATTTCACCTGAGGCAGCTTGCCGTATTCCTTCTTCACAGTGGCCTTGTACCTGAACTCGTTGCTGGCAATCGTGAGCGTGCTGTCAATGCCGGCGTGCAGATCGGCATACTGCCAGTCGGTCTCGCCGATGTGGGCGAAATCCTTGAGGGACTGAACGATGTCGCGGACCCGTTTGAGGCCGTCCAGGGATTCCTTGACGAGTTCGGCGACGTCTTCCTTCAGGAATTCATAGTCGGCCTGTTTCTTGAGTTGACCAAGGGTCGCCTTGAGATCCTCTTGCCCGGACATCCGCTGGACGGTCTGGTCAACGCTGTCGGTGAGCTCGCACAAGGTGTCTACATAGGCGCGCAGTGCCCCCATGTTGGAGTTGATGAAACCGATCGGGTTGTTGATCTCGTGCGCAATGCCGGCCGCCAGCTGGCCGATGGAGGCCATTTTTTCGGATTGCAGCAATTGGGCTTGCGCTTCCTGCAGCTGATTGATCAGTCGCTGTTGCTCTTCCCCCTTCTTTTGCAGCGCCTCTTCCATCTGCTTGCGATCGGTGATGTTGGTCAGCGAGCCCACCACTTCCAGTGGATTGCCGTCGGCGTCACGAATCAGGCGCAGCGTGTCGTGCATCCACAAGTAGCGACCGTCGTGCGCGCGAAAACGGTATTCATACGCTTGCTGGCCTTCGGTAAAGATCAACGCGAAACTGGAGAAGATGGTGGGCACATCATCGGGGTGGATGTGGTCAAACCAGAAGCTCGGGTCGGCCACCATTTCCTCTGGCCGGTAGTCCAGCACCCGCAAGGCGTTGTCGCTCACGAAGGTCATGGTGCCGTCACCGGTGGGCACGCTGCTGTAGATGATGGCCGGGGTGTTGGCAATCAGGTACTTCAAGCGCGCGTTTTCCCGGCTGAGTTCCGGTTCGACCGCGCCGCCGTGGGTCAGCGTGTCGCTGGGCGCGGCGTCCGGTGTGGCCCGCACCGTGCTGAACAGCTGCTGCAGTTGCCGGGCCAGCAGCGTCAGCCGGTCGTTACCCTGGAGCGGCAAAGGCGCATCGAAATTGCCTTTGACCGCCGCATTGACGGCGGCGCACAGGGCGAGAAAGCGCTCGTTGGTCGAGGCCACGCCGTCGGCCTGGTGTGCCCCCTTGGGTGGTGCCGCGGTCGTCGGGCTCGCTGGCGCGGCGTGCTGGCCAGATCCAAAATCTTCGAACTCCATGGTCAACTCCATCCGACGGGTATCTTCGTGCATTGTCACGCAAATTGGTCGTGACAAGAGGGACAAAAAAACAGCACCGCAATTAAGGGATGAGCCGGACTGAACAAGGTCATGCGGTCTATCTGACAATAGGCGTCATGAAAAGCACGCTCTCGCTGAGACACTTCCTGCTGGCACTGGCCGTGGTGGCCGTGTGGGGCACCAACTTCGTGGTGATCAAGCTCGCCTTGGGCCACATGCCGCCTCTTTTGTTCGCCACCTTGCGTTTCGGCGTCGCGGTGCTGCCGACCATCTTCATTCTGCCGCGCCCCAAGGTGCCGTGGCGCAACCTGGCCGGCTACGGCCTGCTGATCGGTGTCGGCCAGTTCGGCTTGCTGTTTGTCGCCATGAACGGCCACATCTCGCCCGGTCTGGCCTCGCTGGTGATCCAGATTCAGGTGTTCTTCACCATCGGACTGTCGATGCGTTTGTCGGGCGAACGGCTGCAGCGCGTTCAGTGGCTGGCGCTGGTCATGGCGACGGCCGGCATTGGCATCATCGTGCTGCATACCGATGGCACGACGACGCTTCTGGGCCTGGGTCTGATCGTGCTGGCGGCGCTGTCCTGGGCCGGCGGCAACATCGTGGCGCGCGAGGCTGGACGCGTCAACATGGTGGCCTATGTGGTGTGGTCCAGTGCCTTTGCGGTGCCGCCGCTGGCGGCCCTCTCGGTGCTGATCGAAGGCTGGGACGCGGTGTCGGCCGGTGTGCGTGGCGCTGACGCGCTGGCCTGGGCGGCCGTGGCGTGGCAGGCCTGGGCCAACTCCCTGTTTGGCTACGCCGCCTGGGGCTGGCTGCTGGCGCGTTACCCTGCCGCCACCATCACGCCGATGGCGCTGCTGGTGCCTCTGTTTGGTATGGGCGGCGCGGCGCTGTGGCTGGGCGAGGGCTTGCCGGCCTGGAAGCTCGGCGCCGCGGCGCTGGTGATGGGCGGGCTGGCCCTGAACCTGCTGTGGCCGCGATGGCGTCGCTGGAGCCGCCGCCGTCCGCTCGCGACGTGAATATAAGGGGTTATACCGATCTGCCGGATCGTGAATAATGTGTCATCATGGTTGATCGCACGGCCTGCCACCATGACACCCCGCACCGCCACATCACCGTTTTCACGCAGCCTGCGCATGGCTGTGGCACTGGCGTGCGCCCTGATCGCTTTGTTTTCCGTTTATGTTTATTCGGAAAAGCAGATTGACCATGCCAACGAGCGGCGTTACCAGTCACGCCTGCTGGCCGACGAATTGCGTCAGTCTTCCGATGATCTGACGCGCATGGTTCGCACCTATGTGCTCACCGGCAATCCCGTCTACAAACAGCACTACCTCGATATCCTCGACATTCGGGACGGCAGGAAACCGCGGCCGGTCCATTACGAAGGCATTTATTGGGATCTGGTGACGGCCGGCGGCGCCGCCGCCCGGCCCGACAGTGGCGTCAAAGTGGCGCTGCTGACGATGATGCAGCAGGCCGGATTTGAGGAAGATGAATTCCGCCGATTGGCGCAAGCCAAGGCCAATTCGGACCGGCTCACCCATATCGAGTTTGCGGCCATGGCGCTGATCGAATCTGCCGGCCCCAATGCCGACGCCCGCCGCCTGCGGGCCAGCCAGATGCTGTATGACGCTGATTACCTCCAGGCCAAGGCCGGCATCATGCAGCCCATCAACGAATTTTATGAGTTGACGGACCGGCGCACCCTGCGGGCTGTTCATGAAACCGAGCGCAATGCCACCTTGCTGCGCACGGTGTTTGTCTTCGTGGGGCTGGGGTTGCTGCTGGTACTTTGGCGCGTCTACAAGACGCTGCGCACCACGCTGGGTGGGTCTGTCGGCGAGGTCCACAGGCAAATCACCCGCATTGGCCGGGGCGACTTCACCGATGCCATTGGCCTCGCGCCGGGCACGGACGACAGTGTGCTGGGCTGGCTGGCCCGCACGCAGCGTCAGCTCAATGACATAGAGCAGGCGCACCAGGCGTTGGATGCCAAACTCCGGCGCCTGACCCAGCTCTACGCGGCGCTCAGCGAGTGCAATCAGGCCATCGTGCGTTGCACGAATGAGCAAGAACTGTTTGAGATAATATGCCGGACTGCGGTCGACAACGGCGGCATGACGATGGCGTGGATTGGCCTATTGGCCCCGCCAAGCCGAACGGTCGAGGCGGCGGCATCGTACGGCGCGGGTGTTGCGTATCTGAAGGGTATTCGCGTCACGGTGGATGCCGACGATCCGTTTGGCCAGGGCCCGGTCGGCACGGCGATCCGCAACGACCAGCCGTTTTGGTGCCAGGACTATCAGGGCGACCCGGTCACGGCGCCATGGCACGCGCAGGGCGCCGAATATGGCTGGGCCGCGTCTGCCGCCGTGCCGCTGCACCGTCATGGTGAGGTGACAGGCGTGTTGTCGGTGTATGCCGGTGAGGTCGGTGCCTTTGATCCGCAGGCGCAAAACCTGCTGCTCGAAATGGCGTCGGATATAGACCATGCGCTCAGGAACTTTGATCACGAGGCCGCGCGGGGGCAAGCCTGGCAAATGGATATCTTGCGCAACTTCATGCTGGAGCGCCTGACCAGTGACATGCTCTTGCCGCGGATACTGAACGATTTCGTCCTCAAAATTGAGGAGGCCGTGCCGGACGCCTTGTGCTCCGTGTTGTTGCTCGATGACGAGGGTCAGCACCTTCGCCTGGGTGCCGCGCCTCATCTGCCAGATTTCTACAACGCCGCCATTGATGGGGTGCAGATTGGGCCCCAGGTGGGTTCTTGCGGCACGGCCGCCTTTACCGGCCAGCGCGTCGTCGTGGGGGATATCGCGACCAGTCCCTTGTGGGTGGACTACAAGGCGCTGGCACAGCAGGCCGGGCTCGGCGCCTGCTGGTCGCAACCGATTCGCTCGGGCAGCAACCAGGTGCTGGGAACCTTTGCGATCTACCACCGGACGCCGGTCATGCCGTCGACCCATGCGCTCGAACTTATCGAAATGGCCGCGGATCTGACGGCCATTGCCATTGAACGCAAACACAACGAGGTGCAATTGCAACTCGTCGCCAAGGTGTTTGAGCAGAGCAGTGAAGCCCTCATGATCACGGACAGCGAACGCCATATGGTGCGGGTCAACCGCGCGTTTAGCCGGATCACCGGCTACAGCGAAAGCGAGGTACTGGGCCGCGATGCAAACCTGCTCTCCTCGGGGCGGCACGATGCTGCTTTCTACAAATCCATGTGGGAGTCCATCCATACCCACGGGCAGTGGCAGGGCGAAATATGGAACCGCCGCAAGGACGGCACCGTGTACCCGGGCTGGCTGTCGATCAGCGCGCTGCGCGACCGCAGCGGGGCCGTGACGAACTACGTCGGCATCGCCACCGACATCAGCAAGCACAAGGAGGATGAGGCGCACATCCGGGTACTGGCGGACTTTGACCCGCTGACGGGCTTGCCCAATCGGCGCTTGCTGCAGGACCGGATTGACACGGCCCTGAGCCATGCCCAGCGCCAGGGTGAGCCGCTGGCACTGATGTTCCTGGATCTGGATCGTTTCAAGAATGTGAACGATTCGCTGGGTCATCACGTGGGCGACGCGTTGCTGATTCAGGTGGCGCAACGCCTGAAAGCGGTGCTGCGCGAACAGGACACGGTGTGCCGCGTGGGCGGGGACGAGTTTGTGCTGCTGTGCACGGCTACGGACGCCGATGGGGCCGCCCATGTCGCGAAAAAGTTGCTGAAGAGCAGCACGCAGCGCCATCAGATTGATCAACAGGAACTGGCGATCACTTTTTCCATCGGAATTGCCCTCTATCCCACCGACGGCAACACCTTCGAGGCGCTGTCGATGAGCGCCGACGCCGCCATGTACCGTGCCAAGCAGGCCGGCCGCAATACGTTTCGCTTTTTCACGGCGCAGATGCAGGTGCAATCGGCCCGCGCCCTGCAGCTGGAAAATGGCTTGCGCCGGGCCCTGGAGTTGCAGCAGCTGCATCTGGTGTATCAGCCGCAGATGTCGTTGCATGACGGCCGAGTGGTCGGCATGGAGGCCTTGCTGCGCTGGCAACATCCCACGCTGGGCTCGGTGTCACCGGTCGAATTCATACCGATCGCGGAGGAAAGCGGGCTGATTTTGCCGATCGGCGAATGGGTGCTCAGGACCGCCACCCGACAGCTGCGGGCCTGGATGGATGCCGGCTTGGCGGTGCAGCAAATGGCGGTCAACCTGTCGGCCGTGCAATTTCGCGATGCGAACCTGCCGGAGCTGGTGACGCAGGTGCTGGCCGAGTCCAATTTGGGGTCGCAGTGCTTGGAGCTTGAGCTGACCGAGGGCGTGGCGATGAACGACCCCTTGGGCGCCATGGCCGTCATGAACGAGCTGCACCAGCGCGGCGTGCGCATCTCGATTGATGACTTTGGCACCGGCTACTCTTCGCTCAGTTACCTCAAGCGTTTTTCCGTCTACAAGCTCAAGATTGACCAGTCTTTTGTACGCGACATCACGGACGACCCGGACGACAAGGCGATCGTCGTCGCCATCATCGCACTGGCGCGCAGCCTGGGCTTCCAGACCATCGCCGAAGGCGTGGAGACGCAGGGCCAACTGGCATTTTTGCGCGAACAGGGCTGTGACGAAGTGCAGGGTTATTTCTACAGCGAGCCCTTGCCGGCCGACCGCTTTGAGGCGTTTGTGCGGCAGTATGCGCTACGGGACGCTGGCGATCCGCTGTCCGCCGGGATGGTCATCTGACGCCTTGCGTCAACTGGGATCGGCCGCTTGGCGTCGGTCACAGCAATCGTTTCAGGTAGCGCCCGGTGTGGCTGGCCGGATTGGCGGCAATGTCTTCGGGCGTGCCCACGCCCACCACGGTGCCGCCGCCGGCGCCGCCTTCGGGCCCCATGTCAATCAGCCAGTCGGCGGTCTTGATGACGTCCAGGTTGTGCTCGATCACCACGATGGTGTTGCCGGCGTCGCGCAACTGGTGCAGCACTTTGAGCAGCAGGTCGATGTCGGCAAAGTGCAAACCCGTGGTCGGTTCGTCCAGAATGTAGAGCGTGCGTCCGGTGTCGCGTTTGCTGAGCTCCAGCGCCAGCTTGACGCG
>NZ_DHXT01000063.1:0-275 GCF_002413825.1 Rhodoferax sp. UBA5149 | reverse complement strand
GTGTGCAGCTTGCGCGCGATGGTGGGCACCGCCTTGAGGAATTCGTACGCCGCCTCGACCGTGAGATCCAGGATTTGCGCGATGTTCTTGCCTTTGTACAGCACTTCCAGCGTTTCGCGGTTGTAGCGTTTGCCGGCACAGACGTCGCACGGCACGTAGACGTCGGGCAAGAAGTGCATCTCGACCTTCACCATGCCGTCGCCCTGACAGGCTTCGCAGCGGCCGCCACCCCCGGTTGCGCCGACGTTGAAGCTGAAGCGCCCCGGCCCATAGCC
>NZ_DHXT01000110.1:11025-12594 GCF_002413825.1 Rhodoferax sp. UBA5149 | reverse complement strand
TATGCGGCGCGCATCATGCGCGATCAGCGCGGCGGCGCCATCGTCAACACCGCGTCCGTGGCCGGTGTGCGTTCGGGCGCAGGCGGCAATGCCTACAGCGCGTCGAAGGCGGCGGTCATCAGCCTGACCATGACCAGCGCCTGCGACCTTGGCGAGTGGAATGTGCGCGTCAACGCCGTCTGTCCCGGCCTCATCGAAACCGGCATGACCGCACCGGTGTTTGCGCGTGCGCGTGCGGTGCAGAAAGAGGACAAGCTGGGCTCGCGCTGCGAATTGCGCCGCTACGGCCATCCGCAGGAAGTCGCGGCCGTCATCGCCTTTCTCGCGAGTGACGATGCCAGCTATGTGACGGGGCAGGCGCTGCCGGTCGATGGTGGGAACACGGCTTCCCTGAATTTGCCGGGAATGAAGGTCTAAGTGACGGCAACCGTGTTGCCGTCACGGTTTGTCCCATCACCAAGTATCGACAAAACGCGTCGCGGGCGCGGCCGGTGAATTTGCCGCCGACGCCAGGCCGCGTACCAGCCATGATCGGGTCTGTGCCGGGTCGATGACAGCGTCGATCTCCAGCGTTGCCGCCATGTTGGTGGCCTGGCCGTTTTCGTACTGCTGATCGATCAGCTTCTTGAACAGCGCGTCGCGCTCGGCACCGGGCGCCGCGGCTTCCAGCTCCTTGCGAAAGCCCAGGCGCACGTAGCCTTCGATCCCCATGGCACCGAACTCGCCGGTCGGCCAGGACACGGTGAACACGGGTGCGTCAAAGCCGCCAGCCGTCATGGCCTGAGCGCCCAGACCGTAACCCTTGCGCAGCACCACGGCAAAGAACGGCACGCTGAGGTGCGCCGCCACCACGAACATGCGGCACACATGCCGCACCTGCGCCTGGGCTTCGATGTCGGGTCCGACCATGAAGCCCGGCGTGTCGGTGAGCGAGATGATGGGCAGGCCGTGCGCGTTGCACAGCTGCATGAAACGCGCGGCCTTGTCGGCGGCGTCCACGTCAATTGCACCGCCCAGGTGCTTGGGGTTGTTGGCGATGATGCCCACGGGACGGCCCTCGATGCGCGCCAGCGCGGTGAGGATGCCTGCGCCAAAACTCGCGCGCAGCTCCAGCAACGACTCGCTATCCACCAGCCCCAGCATCACGGTTCGTACGTCGTACACGCGCAGACGATTTTCGGGCACCGCATGGCGCAGTTGGCGCTGGTCTGTGCAGCGCCATGGCTGCACGGATTCGGCGATCGACCCCTGAAAATACGACAAGTAGCGCTTGGCGGCACGCACCGCCTCAGCTTCGTCTTTCACCAAAATGTCGATCACGCCGTTGCCGGACTGCACGCCGCTGGGGCCAATCTGCTCGGGTTTGAAGGTGCCCAGCCCACCGCCTTCAATCATGGCGGGGCCGCTCATCCCGATGTTGCTGTTTTCGGTGGCGATGATGACATCGGCGCAACCCAGCAAGGCGGCATTGCCGGCAAAGCAGCGTCCCGAGACAATGCCCACTACGGGCACTTTGCCCGACAGTGCGGCAAAGCTGCTGAAGGTGTGGTTGTTGAGCCCAGCCACGAT
>NZ_DHXT01000110.1:0-10695 GCF_002413825.1 Rhodoferax sp. UBA5149 | reverse complement strand
TGCGCCAGACCCAGCATGCGGTCCTTCTTGTGGTGGTTGCGCATGCCTTGCGTGCCGGCCAGCACGGTGTAGTCGTAGGCCATCACGACGCAGCGCGACTTCTCCGGTCCAAACAGATCGGCGTTGACACTGCCCAGACCGGTGACCATGCCATCCGCCGGCGTATTGGCAACCAGGTCTTGCAGCGAGCGGCGACGGGCTTGCGCGGCGATCGCCAGCGCGCCGTATTCAATGAAGCTGTCGGGGCTGTCCTGTAAATCGCAGAGGTCGGTTATGTTCTCGCGAGCGGTGCGGCTGCCGGTTTTACGGCGGCGTGCCACCGCTTCCGGTCGGTTGGCATCGAGCGTGAATGCATGGCGGTCTATGACATGTTGCAGGTCGGATCGGATCTGGTCAAGGTCGGCGTTGTGGGCCGCCTGTGCGACCTCCACCGCGACCTCGACCTCCATCGTCTCCAGTCGCACCAAGGTCTGGCCCTGGGCGAGGTAGTCGCCCAACGCAACCCGAATCTCCAGCACGCGACCGGCCGCGTGGGACAGCAGCACATGCTCCATCTTCATGGCTTCCAGCACGGCGATTTGGCCACCGGCCGGCACGACGTCGCCAACGGCCACGTCGAGCTGCACCAGTTTGGCCGGCATCGGCGCACGCACCGCGCTGAATCCGTCGTTGTCTTGCTCAGGCTGAATGCCAAATGAGGCTGTAGCCCCCGTTGTATTTGCGTATGCCGCTACATTTTTTATAGCATATTGAATATCAATGACTTGTGTTGCGGCCAGCAACTCCGGCAGATGCGCCTCTACAAAGCGCGTGTGTACCTGCTGCGAATCAAACTCAGGACGCGCCCCGAGCGCCTGCAGCAAGGACAGGTTGGTCGCCATGCCCTCAATCTGGCATTCGTCGAGCGCCCGGCGGGCCCGGCGTGCCGCGTCGGCAAAGTCATTGCTGCGGGAACGCACGATGAGCTTGGCCAGCAGCGTGTCGTAATGCGGTGACGGGGCACAGCCGGGGTAACCATGCGTGTCCACCCGGATACCGGGGCCCGAGGGCAAGTCGAATCGCAGCAACGAACCGCCGGAAGGTTTGACCTGGCCTTGCGCGTCCAGCGTTTCCGCGTTGATGCGCCATTGCACAGCAAAGCCTTGCGCACGCGGTGGCGCAGCAGGGTTGAGCCCCAGCGCCATCAAACTTTGACCCGCCGCCACGCCAATTTGCAGTTGCACCAGGTCCAGGCCGGTCACTTCTTCGGTAACGGTGTGTTCCACCTGCAGGCGCGGATTGGCTTCAATGAAGACATAAGGCAGATCGTGCGACGCTTCATCCACCAGAAACTCGAAGGTTCCCAAACTGCGGTACTTCACGGTCTGCGCGAGCTTCAACGCATCTCGCGTGATGCGCTGACGCAGTGCCTCGGGTAACGACGGACTCGGGGCAATTTCCACCAGCTTCTGAAAGCGCCGCTGTAACGAACATTCGCGCTCGCCCAGCGACATGACCTGGACACCGTCGCCGATGATTTGAATTTCGATATGGCGGGCGCGCGTCATCAAGCGTTCGACATAAACACCGTCCACATCAAAGGCCGCACGGGCCTCCGACACGCAGCGCGCGTAGGCTTCAGGCAGATCTTTGGCGTCGAGCACCGCGCGCATGCCGCGACCGCCACCGCCACCAATGGCTTTGATCATCACGCCGACGGGCACGGCGCCGGTATTCTGTGCCGCAAAAAAGGCCTGTGCCTGTTCCAGGCTCACTGCGCCCGGGCTACCGGGCATCAGCGGCACGCCACACTCTTGTGCGAGCGCACGGGCGCGGGCCTTGTCGCCAAACAGCGCAAGCTGCTCCACCGTGGGGCCAATGAAGGTGATGCCAGCGTCCGCACAGGCCTGCGCAAAGTCGGCGCGCTCGCTCAAAAAACCATAGCCTGGGTGCACCGCATCGCAGCCAGTTTGCTGCGCAATCGAAATAATGCAGGCCATATCCAGATAAGCCGAAGGCCCCCTGGCGCCCAGTGCCACCGCTTCATCCGCTCGACGCACATGCAGCGACTCGGCATCGTCCTGCGCATAGACGGCAACGCTGCGCATACCCAAATCTTGCACGGCACGAACCAGTCGCAGGGCGATCTCGCCCCGATTGGCAATCAGAATTTTCTTGAACACGTGGCTTTCCTTCAGATTTGCTCTTTGAGCAGGCGGCGTAACACTTTGCCGGCCCCGGTGGCCGGCAGGGCATCGATGAATTTCACTTCGCGCGGTGCCTTGTAGACGGCCATGTTGTCGCGCGACCAGGCCACGAGTTCGGCGGCGCTGGCCGACTGACCCGGCTTCAGCACGACAAAGGCTTTCACCACCTCGCCCTTGTCCGGGTCGGGCACGCCAATCACCGCCGCCTGGGCGATGGCCGGGTGCTTGGTCAATATGGTTTCGACCTCTTCGGGAAACACACTGTAGCCCGAGACCTTGATCATTTCCTTGAAGCGCCCCATGAAAGTGAGGTAGCCCTCGGCGTCCAATTTTCCCATGTCGCCGGTGTAGACCCAGCCGTCGCGCAGGGTCTGGGCGGTGGCCTCGGGCTTGTTCCAGTAGCCTTTGAAGACGCCGGCGCTGCGCAGCACGATCTCCCCGGCCTCGCCGCAGGCGCATTCACGGCCAGAGTCGGCTTCCAGAATGCGAATCTCGTTGCCGGGGATCGCCTTGCCTTGCGTGCCCCAGCGGATCGCATCGTGCGGCATGTAGGTATCCACCGTGTGGGTCTCGCTCAACCCGTAGGAGGCTTCGAAGGAATTGCAGTTGACGGCCAAGGTCTTCCATTGCGCAGCCAGCGCCTCGGTAAACGTAATGCCGAAGCTGGTTACCGGATTCATGCGCAGGCTCGACAAATCAAAGTCCGCAGCACCCGGCACCTGCATGGCAAAGACATTCATGGGTGCAATGCTGTACCACCACGTGACGCGGTGCCGCCCGATCGCCTGCAGCACGGCCACCGGGTCAAAGCGGAACAGCAGCACCGAGGTGGCGCCCGCGAACACGGTGACGTTGATGCCCATCACCATGCCGGCAATGTGATACAGCGGCGCCACGGCCAGCAACACATCGTCCGCCACCACGCCATTGCAGTTGGCCGCCGCCGCCGACTTGTACAGGGCGTTGCGGTAAGTGAGCATGGCGCCCTTGGGCAAGCCGGTGGTGCCCGAGGTATAGGTCATTAGCGCGACGTCGTCCATGTCCAGCGCGACCGGGGGCGGCACCGCATGGCCCTGGGTGGCGGCCATGAAGTCTTCCACGTCGGCGGGCAGAGGCCGGGCTTGGCTTTTCATGGCCAACAGCTCAGCCGGGACGTCCACACTGGGCTGCTCCGGCAACAGGTCGGCGTAACGCACGGCAAACACATGGGCCAGCGCCGTCTTGGCGCGCACCTGCGCCACCACCGGCAGCAGGTTGTCGGCGGCGACGATCACGCGCGCCTTCAGGTCGCCCAGCTGGTATTCGAGCTCGTGCTCCTTGTTGAGCGGCCCACACGGGCAGACGATGGCGCCGAGTTTCTGGATGCCGTAGTGCGCCATCACGTACTGCGGGCAATTGTTCATGAAGAGCGCGACCGGCTCGCCCTTCGCCACGCCCAGGGCCGCCAGGCGGGCGGCGAAGGCATCACTGGCGCGATCGAGCTCGGCATAGGTGATGACCTGGCCATACCAGAGATAGGCCGCCTTGTCGGGCTGCGCTCGCGCATGGGCGCGCAGGTACTCGTGCAGGGGTACATCCAGTTGGGGGAATTGAGCTGTCTCCATGGTGTCTCTTTCAGGGTAAGTACGTAGTAACCGGACGGTCCGGGCTCTTGCCAATATATACCAATCGGTAGAATAATTCTACTGACTGGTAGTACACAGGTGACAATCAATTCATGACCGTATCCCATTCCCAGGCACGCGCCAGCCGGCAGAAGAGCATCACACCCGGAACGGACGAAAAGCGCGAGCGCATCCTGAAGGTGGCCGAACGCCTGTTTGCCGCCCAGGGTTACACCAATACCACGCTGGAGCAGATCGTGCGGGAGCTGGGCGTCAGCAAGCCGTTTGTGTATTACTACTTTCACAATAAGCAGGAGATTTTTGAGACCCTCTCCTGGCGCCCGGCCGTCGAGTGCTTCACCACGATGGACTTTTCCGCGAATGACATGCGGCCCGCCGTCGTGAAGGTCACCGAGGGTCTTGAGCGCCTGATCCGCGCCACCATCGCCCACCAGCCTGCGGCGTTTTTCCCCTACCGCGAACCGCAGGTCTACCGCCCTGAGTACCTTGCCGCCCAAAAGAAGCTGGCCAATCATTTCTATGACCGCCTGTGCCCGCTGCTGGAGCAGGGTCGACGCGACGGCATGCTCGACTTTTCCGAGACCCGGATCACCGCACTGGCAGCGTGCAGCATTCCGGGTTTTCTCTACAACTGGTACCGGCCCGACGGCCGCCTGGCTCCCGACGACATGGTGCGCGAGCTCTCCAAGCTGGCGTGGCGCGTCATCGGCCTGCGTGAATGCCCGCCCGCCTGAACCCTTGACGCTCTTTCATCCACGGTCTCCATCCACCCCTTGCAAGCCTCCCCACCACGTCCCAACCCAAAGGAAAATCTCATGAAACACCTGATCACCCCTGTTGCCTTGGCCGTCGGCCTGTTCGCCGGGTCGGCCCACGCCCAGCAAACTTTCAAGATCGCCTATATCGACCCCTTGAGTGGCCCGTTCGCCAATGTGGGGGAGTTGATGCTGAGCCACGTGCAGTATGGTGTCGGCGAAGTCAACGCCAAGGGCGGCGTGCTCAAGGGCGTGAAGCTGGAGTTGTTGAAGTTCGACAGCAAGCTCTCCGCGCAGGAAAGCCAGAATGCGCTGCAGGCGGCCATTGACCAGGGCGCGCGCGTCATCGTCACCGGTGGCTCGGGCTCCTCCGTGGTGGCGGCACTGGTGGACGCCGCCTCCAAGTACAACGAGCGCAACCCCGACAAGGCCGTCATCGTGCTGAACCACTCATCGATTGACCCCGACCTGACGGGCAAACGCTGCAACTTCTGGCACTTCCAGTTGGAAGCCAATACCGCGATGAAGATGAAGTCGCTGGCCAACTACATCAAGAAGCAGCCCGACATCAAAAACGTCTATCTGCTCAATCAGGACTATGCCCATGGTCGGCAGTGGGCCCGCTACGGCCAGGAAATGGTGGGGCTGGCACGCCCGGACGTGAAGTTTGTCGGTCAGGATTTTCATGCCATTGGCCGGGTCAAGGATTTCTCGCCCTATATCTCGAAGATCAAGGCCACTGGCGCGGACACGATCATTACCGGCAACTGGGGCAACGACATGACGCTGCTGCTCAAGGCGGCAGGCGACGCCGGTGCCAACTACCGCTATTTCAACCACAGCGCGGGCGCCATGCCCGGAACGGTACTGGCGGTGTCTCAGTCCAAGATCGGCCAGCTCACCTGGGTCGCCGAGTGGCATCCAGGCGAGGCCGGCGTACCCAAAGTTGAAGCGCTGGCCAAAGCCTACAAGACCAAAACCGGTAAAGACTTCCTGGCACCGCGCATCGAGTTCACACCGCTTTTTCTGGCAGCGGCCATCAACAAGGCGCAGTCGCTGGACACCCACAAGATCGCCAGTGCCATGGAGGACCTGACCTTTGACTCGGTGGTGGGCCCGGTGCGCATGCGTGGCGAAGACCATCAGCTGCTGCTGCCCCAAGTGGTTAACACCATCGCCCCCGTGGACGGCAAGACCGTGAAGGTCGGCTGGGAAGGCACCAACTATGGCTTTCGCACCGATGCCGTCTACTCCGGCAACGAGTTGGCGCAGGGCACGGAATGCAAGATGGTACGGCCGCTGTAAAGCCGGGCAAAGCGACATTGCCACCTGGCGCAGCGCGCTCGCACTCGGCTTCGCTGGGCAGTCCGCGCTGCGCGGGCGGATGTTGCGCTGCTCCGCGCGTTGACCTGCCGTCGGACCAACTCCGTTAAACGATTTTCCGCAGATTCGGGTTTGTGCGGATGACAACAAGTAAAACCGGGTCCATGATTTTAAATATGTTATAACAAATAACTAATTTTTCATTTATTTAGTTTACCGACTCACGTGATCGCCCCCGCCGCTTGCAGACTCAGGAGACACGACATGACCTTTACCCGAGGTTCTATTCTCAAAGGCGGCACCGCTGGCGAGGGTGCGGTCGCCCTCGGCTATGGCGCTGGCTACCGCGCCCCTCCTACCCAAGTTGAAGGCGATGATGGTGGCGCCGTGCCCGGCCGCATGTCGCCCAGCGCGACTGGGAGACGTTCGATCGCAACCCGCAGGTGTAGCAACGCTATCTTGCGGTGTAGATGCCGCACACCATCCATTTTTTCAAGAACCGTTTAAGGACATTTTGTATGGATCTTCAATATTCGACCGAACAGATGCAGCTTCGCGAAAGCGTGGAGCGCTTCGTGCGCGAGGAATACGGCTTCACGCGCCGCCGCCAGCTCGCCGCGAGCGAGGCGGGCCACGATGAACGCTGCTGGCAGCGCTACGCCGATTTCGGCTGGCTTGCCGTGCCGTTCCGCGAGGAAGACGGCGGCATTGGCGGCGACGCCACCGACACAGGTATCGTGATGGAGGGCGTCGGCCGTGGGTTGCTGCTGGAACCTTACCTGGCCAACGTGGTGCTTGCCGGCGGCATGTTGAGCGCACTGGGCGGCAAGGGACAAAAGGCCGAGTGGCTGCAGCCGATGATGGCGGGTGAGCGGAAACTGGCGCTGGCCTATGCCGAAGCAGACGCACGCTACGAGCTCGCTTTCTGCGCCACACGCGCCACGAAAACGGGTGACCGCTACTTGATCGATGGCAAGAAGACACTCGTCTACGGTGGGGGCGTGGCCGATGCCTTTGTCGTCATCGTTCGCACATCGGGCGAATCCGCCGACCCGCAGGGACTCACAGCACTGCTGGTGCCGGCCGGCACCGCCGGCCTGAGCCAGCGCCGCTACGCCACACACGACGGCAACCGCGCCGCTGAACTGACGTTCCAGAGCGTCAGCGTCGCGGCATCGCAGGTGCTGGGCGAGGAAGGCCAGGCGTTCGCCGCGCTCGAACGGGTTATCGACCAAGCCATCGCTGCGGTCGCGTCCGAGGCGGTCGGCGCGATGGCTGCGCTGGTCGACATGACGCTCGACTACCTGAAGACGCGATCACAGTTCGGCCGACCCATCGGCACCAATCAGGCGCTGCAGCACCGTATGGTCGACATGTACATTGCGCTCGACGAAGCGCGCTCGATGGCCTTGTACGGCGCGTTGATGCTGGTCGAACCCGATGCGGCCAAGCGGCGCAAGGCGCTTTCAGCCACAAAAATCGAGATCGATCGCACCGCTCGGCTGGTCGGCCAGGAGGCAGTTCAGTTGCACGGTGCGATGGGCGTGACCGAGGAACTCGCGGTGGGCCACTACTTCAAGCGGCTGTCGATGATCGGCGTGAGCTTCGGCGACATGAGCTGGCATTTGCAGCGGCATGGTCAGGTGGCCTGAGCGGCGACCACACAGGAAATCACCATGGAACTGACCTTGTCGCTGCAGGAGCAGGCGTTCGCGCATGAAGTGCGCGCGTTCATCACCGGAAATTTGCCGGTGGATATCGAAAAGAAGGTGCGCCTGGATCACCACATCGAGCGTGACGACCACATGCGCTGGCAGCAGATTCTCGGACAGCGCGGCTGGTTCACGGGTGCCTGGCCCAGGGAGCACGACGGTCATGCCTGGACAGCCGTGCAGAGCTACATCTTCAACACCATCGCCGGCGAGATGAATTGCCCCGAACTGCAGGTCTTCGGCCCGTCGATGGTGGGCCCGGTGATCTACACCTACGGCACGCCCGAGCAGAAGGCGGAGCATCTGCCGAAGATTCGAGATTCTTCGGTGTTCTGGTGCCAAGGCTACTCGGAGCCGGCCGCAGGATCCGACCTCGCGGCACTGTCGACCCGCGCCGACGACGATGGTGATTACTACCTCGTGAATGGTCAAAAAATATGGACCTCGTATGCCCATTGGGCGGACTGGATCTTCTGCCTGGTGCGCACCAGCCGCGAGGAACGAAATCAGCGCGGCATCTCTTTTTTGCTGATAGACATGAAGACGCCCGGCATCGAGGTGCAACCGATCCGCATGATGGACGGCAGCCACTCACTGAACGCGGTGTTCTTTACCAACGTGCGCGTGCCAAAACACAATCGCATCGGTGAGGAGGGCAAGGGCTGGACCTACGCGAAGTTCCTTCTTGAGCACGAGCGGGTCGAAAACGCCAATTTGCGCTTCATTACGCAAGAACTGCTTAAACTGCGGCGCATCGCGTCGACGGCGAAGTCCAAGAGCCGGCCACTGATTGACGATCCGTTATTCTCGGCCAAGGTGAGTGCGGTTGAGGCGCAGTTCAAGACCCTGGAAGTCGGTGTACTCCGGCTACTGTCGAATATCCAGGCCGGGGTGCCGGCCGGTGCGGGCGCTTCGTCGTTCATCAAGGTCCGCGGCACGGAGATCGCGCAACGCGTTCTGGAGCTTATTCTCGAAGCCACCGGTCCCGATGCGCAGCCCTATCAGCCGGAGTTGCTTTTCGGCACCGGTACGGCGGAGTTGATTGGGCCGGACCATTCAGTGACGCCCGCGTCCAGCTACTTCTGGCGACGTGCGATGACGATCTACGGCGGCAGCACCGAGATCCAGAAGAACATCATGGCTAAACACGTGCTGGGATTGTGATGAACACCGACAACAACGAACCCAACTACTTGCAGGGCGAAAAACCGCTGCACGAATACCTGCGCCAGCATGCCCGCCAACAAGGCGGCAAGACCGCCGTGCTGTGGTACGGTCGCGAGATCAGCTATGCAGAACTCGACCGGTACAGCGATGCGTTTGCGGCGGCGCTGCGGCAGATCGGCGTGGATCGCGGCGACCGTGTAGCGTTGTTCATGCAGAACTGCCCTCAGTACCTGATCGCGCATTTTGGCATTCAGAAGCTGGGCGCCATCGTGAGCCCGTGCAGCCCCATGTTCAAGTCGCACGAGTTCGCCTACCAAGTGGGCGACCTGGGGGCAAAGGCCATCGTCGCCGCCGATCACCTTGTCCCCATCATTCAGTCGGTGCGTGAGCGGGTGAACGTGGCGCATGTGTTCAGCGTGCGCTACAGTGACTTCCTGCCCGACGAACCCACTGTTCGCGTGCCGGATGAGGTGGCCGCAAGAAGAGAGACTCCGTCCGGGACTATCGACTTCTGGGACGTCATCCACCGCGCAGTGTCGTTAGCCTCGGTACCCGACTTGTCGATGGACGATGTGGCGTTGATGACCTACACATCGGGCACCACGGGCATGCCCAAGGGCGCGATGCTCAGCTACCGCAACGCGCTGTACAAGACAGCGGTCGGCGAGGAGATGTTCCGCAGCCGCAGCGACGACGTGGTCCTGGCGGTGGCGCCTCTGTACCACATCGCCGGGATGATCTGCGGTTTGACAATGCTCGCTTACGCCGGTTCGACCATCGTCTTGCTCAACCGCATGGACCCGCTCGCGGTGCTGCAAGCCATCGACCGCCACCGTGTGACATGGTGGTATGCCATGGCACCGATGCTGGTGGCGGTCATGAACGAGCCTGAGGGCGGGGGTTTTGACCGATCGAGCCTGCGCACCACGATAGCCACCAGCTTTGGCATCAAGCTCACCGAGGAGCTTGCCCAGCGCTGGAGCCGCTTCGCCAACAACTGTCTGGTGTACGAGGCCGGCTACGGCCTGTCCGAAACACACACCAACGACGTGCTGATGCCGCGCGATGCCGTGCGCTGGGGCACCAACGGCATACCCGGGCGCGGCGTGGAGCTGAAGATCATCGCTCCCGGTGGCGAGGAAGTGCCGGTGGGCCAGAGCGGTGAAATCATCCTGCGCAGCCCAGGCGTGTTCAAGGGCTACTGGAACAAGCCCGAGGCCACGGCCGAGGTGCTGCGAAACGGCTGGGTGCACACCGGCGACATCGGCAAGGTCGATGCGGACGGTTATGTCACCTTCATCGGCCGTGTGAAGGAAATGATCAAGGTCTCCGGCTTCAGTGTGTTCCCCGAAGAGGTGGAGGCCATTTTGATCCTGCATCCCGACGTGGGCCAGGTGGCGGTGATCGGTGTTCCCGACGCCGACAAGGGCGAGGTGGTCAAGGCCTTCATAGTGCCCAAGGTCAAGGGGCGCATCGACATCGGTCAGCTCATGGCGTGGGCACGCGAGAACATGTCGCACTACAAGGTGCCGCGCTCGGTAGAGTTGAGGGAGGCACTGCCGGCAACGGGGACGGGGAAAGTATTGAGGAGGTTGTTGAAGGAAGCCGTTTGACCTTGCCCCGGACGCCGGCACAAGCTGCGCCGTCGTTGCGGCCTAGGATTCCACCAGCAATCGCCGCAGCAACTTGCCTGTTGCAGTCGCTGGCAGCTCGTTGCGGAACACCACCGTGCGCGGCACCTTGTAGTGCGCCATGTGCTGCAGACACCACTCGATGATTTTGACCTGCGCGCGTGCGCGGTCGACGCCATTGCCGCGGCTTACGCGCTCTGCTGCTGCGGCCTTCAGTACCACATAGGCCTGCAGTGCCTCGCCACGGTTCGGGTCAGGACAGCCCACCACGGCGGCCTGGCGCACGTCGGGATGCA
>NZ_DHXT01000072.1:5069-14454 GCF_002413825.1 Rhodoferax sp. UBA5149 | reverse complement strand
GCCGGGGCTTTGGCAGCAGCCGGGGCTTTCGCTGCGGGTGCGGCCTTGCCGGCTGCCTTGCCGGCGGCTGCAGGTGCAGCGGCGGCGCCAGCTTCTGGTGCGGCGACGACTTCGGCACCGGCTACAGCCACCACGGACACGAGGACCGGGTTTTTGTTGCCACCGTGCGGAACAGCGGTCACGCCCTTGGGCAGGGTGATGTCGGCCAAGTGCAGCGAAGCACCTTTCTTCAGGCCACTCAAATCCACCGCGATGAATTCGGGCAAGTCCGCAGGCAGACACAGCACTTCAATTTCTGTGATCACGTGATTGGCGATGCAACCTTCCGACTTGATCGCGGGCGAATTTTCATCGCCGCTGTAGTGCAGAGGCACCTTCATGTGCAGTTTGGTGGTGGCATCGACGCGCTGGAAGTCAATGTGCAGGATGAGCTGCTTGAACGGGTGCATTTGCACGTCACGCAGCAAGACCTTGTTGTCTTTGCCGTCAATTTCCATGTCCAGAACGGTGGCGTGGAAAGCTTCCTTTTTCAAGGCATGCCAGAGGGCGTTGTGATCGATTTCGATCTGCAGAGGTGCCACTGCACCACCATAGACGATACCGGGCGTGCGACCGGTGATGCGGAGACGGCGGCTCGCACCCGTGCCCTGCTTGGCGCGCTCAAAAGCGACGAATTTCATAGTATTCACTCCTGGAAGAGTCCACCGCGACCAGTGTGACTCCGATTTTAAAAAGGCTCAAAGCACGTGATTGCACGCGCCCGAGCCCACTTTTGTCCGGATCAGAAAAGATTTTCCTGATCCGAGAACAAACTCATCACGGACTCGCCCTTGGCAATGCGCTGGATCGTCTCTGCGATCAGCGGTGCCACGGACAGTTGCCGAATTTTCTGGCAGTTGGCCGCCGCCTGGCTCAGCGGGATGGTGTTCGTGACCACCACCTCATCGAGTGTGCTGCCGCTGGTGATGCGTTCAATGGCGGGACCCGAAAAAATAGGGTGCGTGCAATACGCATACACCTTTTTAGCGCCGCGTTCTTTCAGGACCTCAGCGGCTTTGACCAGGGTGCCGGCGGTGTCGATCATGTCGTCCATGATGACGCAGTTGCGTCCGTCGATTTCACCGATGACGTGCATCACCTCGCTCACATTGGCTTTGGGACGACGCTTGTCGATGATGGCCAGGTCGCAGTTGAGCTGCTTGGCCAGGGCGCGCGCGCGCACCACGCCACCCACATCGGGTGACACCACAATCAGGTCTTCATAGTTCTTCTGGCGCAGATCGCCCAACAGCACGGGGGAGGCATAAATGTTGTCGACTGGGATGTCAAAAAATCCCTGGATCTGGTCCGCATGCAAATCCATGGTCAGCACGCGGGCCACACCGACGGCTTGCAGCATGTTGGCCACCACCTTGGCGGTAATCGGCACCCGGCTGGACCGCGGACGACGGTCTTGCCGCGCGTAGCCGAAATAGGGAATCACGGCGCTGATGCGCTCTGCGGACGCGCGCTTGAGGGCGTCCACCATGATGAGCAATTCCATCAGGTTTTCATTGGTCGGTGCGCACGTGGACTGAACCACAAAGACGTCGCGGGCCCGCACGTTTTGATTGATTTCGACGGTCACTTCACCATCGGAGAAACGGCCAACCGTCGCGGCCCCCAGCTCAATACCTAGATGGGTGGCAATTTCTGCCGCCATGCCAGGATTGGCATTGCCGGTAAAAACCATGAAATCAGGGGGGTGGGGAGCCTGCATGCGTATTCCAGCGGTTGAGTAACTTTTGCGCCTGTGCGTTCAGCGTGTGGCACGTACAAACAAGTGTGAAGTACGTGCTACAAAATATTTGGCAGGGGAAGAAGGATTCGAACCTTCGCATGCTGGAATCAAAATCCAGTGCCTTAACCAACTTGGCGACTCCCCTACACGGGTCGGCGGCTACAAGCCACCAACCGATAATTATCCAGATCAACTGCCGCTGGCTGCCCAATCCACCAAGGGATGAACAGCCAAACTGTTACACAACTTGACCTGAAACGCGCTCGGCGCGCTACCCACGTCAATGGGGTGCAACACTTGTGCAAACACCGCGCTTCCAGAGCCTGTCATCCGACCATTGAGCCCACGCGAAGCAAGCCATTCAAGGGCTTGGGTCACGCCAGGACAATGTCTTTGGGCAACACTCTGCAAGTCGTTACGGCCAAAACCGAATGCGTCTGCAGCGAAGCCTGAAATTATAGCAGTTTCACTGTCTCTTTTTAGCGATGAGTCCGAGAAAATCAGTCGGGTCTCCAGTCCCTCGGCTGGCTTGACCACTAAAAAACGGCCTGGTGGCAGGGCAATAGGGCTTATTTTTTCACCGATGCCTTCGATCCAGGCGTTGTGTCCGCCCAGGAAAAATGGCACATCCGAGCCCAGTAGAAGTCCGAGCTGTGTGAGTTTTTCCAGCGAATAGTCGAGTTTCCACAGACGGTTCAGTGCCAGCAGTGTTGACGCCGCGTCGGACGAACCGCCGCCCATGCCGGCTTGCGCGGGAATGCGTTTTTCAATGCCGATGTGAACCCCGAACGGGCTGCCGCTGGCGGTCTTCAGGGCACGTGCCGCGCGCACGATCAGGTCGTCCGCTGGCAGAGGTGTAGTCAGGTCTTCGCGACTGATTTGTCCATCCGCGCGAAGGTCGAAGTGCAGCGTGTCGCACCAGTCGATCAGCATGAAAACGGATTGCAGCAGGTGATAGCCGTCGCTTCTGCGGCCCGTAATGTGGAGAAACAGGTTGAGCTTGGCCGGGGCCGAAATGTCGTAAAGCGACTTCACTTTTCAATCACCAGGCGGATTTCCGCCAGCGGGGCGGGTTGTGTGCGTCGGGCCGTGATTCGGCCATTGGCCTGTTGTGACAGGTCGGCGCTCCAGCCCGCCACATTCATGTTGTCACCCGCCAGCCAGGCGAAGAGTGCCACGACGGGTATCTCGGTGCCGACCGCCTGCTTGATCAAGGCGTTGAGCGAGTCGAAATAGCGCACATCGCCGTTGCTGCGCATGAGTGCGGTTTGCGAAGACCAGGAAAGTGCGGCGGCGGTGCTGCCCAGCGGTGTAAACAGAGTCAACTCGCCGGCCTGGGCGTTGCCGGTTAGCTCAAATCCGGCGGTAAAGGACTGCGGCTGGTCGGACTCGACCCGCACCGCCAGGCGCCCGCGCCAGAGCGAAACTTCAGACTGATTTGAGATGCTGGCCCTCGTCGGGACTGCGCAACCTGCTATGAATAAAGAAGCAAAAAGAATTGCCACGCAGGCCGATTTCACGCACTGCCTCACAGCTTGACACGCAGGCGTTTGAGCATTTCCAGCAAGGTCTCATTCTCACCATTGATTTGCGCACCTTCTTTCCAGATGCTGATCGCCTCATCACGCCGACCCATGTTCCACAAGACCTCGCCCAGATGCGCTGCAATTTCCGCATCCGGCTTGGCTTTGAAGGCGCCTTGAAGAATGCGCAGTGCTTCAGCCATATTGCCGCTGCGGAATTCAACCCAGCCCAGACTGTCGGAAATGAACGGGTCACCTGGCGCATATTCCAGCGCCTTCAAAATGAGTTGCCTGGCCTCCGGCAATCGGGTGTTGCGTTCCGCCAGCGAGTAGCCCAGCGCGTTATAAGCATGCTGGTACTCGGGCTTGCCTGCGATCACTCTGCGCAGCAGGCGTTCCATTTCCTCAAGATTCCCCAGCTTCTCGGCCATCATGGCCTGGTCGTAGACAAGGTCAAAATCGTTGGGGTTGCGCGTCGTGGCTTCGGCGAGCAGGTCATAGGCTCCCTTGTATTGTTTGCTGTCACGCAACAACTGGACTTCAGCGGTGACTTTCAGACGCGCGTCCGCCGCGGACTTCTCGGGCTGACTGCGAATCAGTTTGCGTGCTTCTTCGAGTTTGCCCTGCCGGGCCAAAATGCTGGCCCGTCGAAGCTGGGCATTGAGCAAGTCGCCCTTGCTGTCAATGCGCTTGAGCCACGTGTCGGCCTCCACAAAATCTTTTCTTTGCTCGGCAATTTGGGCTAGAGAGAGATAAGCCTGCACCAGCCCACGGCCCGTTTCTGCGTGAGATGCGCCCGTGCGCTTGGCCAGCGCCAGCTCCACATAGTGCTTGAGAGAGCGCTCGGCGATAGCGGGCTTGCCATCCTCCAGTTCGAGTGCTCCCCGTATCAGCCAGCCTTTTGGATAGTCGGGTTTTTCAGCGGTGATGATCTGCAGCTGGGCCGCCGCTTCAGCGTAGCGTTGCGCCTCCAGCAAAGCGCGGGCGTACTCCATTCGCACTTCGGCCAATGGCTTGCCTTCGAGATATTTTTTGACGATGGCCTCGGCTTGAGGCACCTTGGGGCTCATCATGGACAAGGCCAGCAGGGCGGGCGCTTCCGATTTGACGTCCATGGCCTGCGCCTTGCGGGCCGCATCCACCGCTGCGCTGACGTCGCCCGCCTCAAAACGCATGCGCCCGATGACGGTCCAGGCGGCAAGGCCGACCTTCGGCACCGTCAGATAAGCTGTCAGCGCCTGCTCTACCGTCGTAGCCACCAGTTTTTTGTCGATCGCGCGTGCAAAATAGCGCGGAAGGGATGCGACGGTGGCGGCGCGGTCTTTGGGATCGGTTGCTGCTATCTCGCGTTTGAGAGGTTCCAGTACCTCGCCGAGACGGTTCAGACCAATCAATATCTGCAAGACGTATCGATTGGCTTCTCTCGACGCTGGCAGGGCCTGTTTCCAGGCGCGGGCTGCCAGCAAAGCCGAGTCGCCTGAGCGCGCCTGTAACGCGATCTCGACCGCGCGTTGGTATAGCCTGGGGTCATTCGTTTTTCGCGCCGCATCAAGAATCAGCGAGTAAGCGGCGCCGGGTTCCCCTTCCCGGGCATCGAGTTCTCCCAGCAAAAGCTGATAAAAAAGCTCACTGTCCAGGGCTGAACTGATGGGGGTGGCCACTTTGTTATCGGGCGTTTGGGCGTTCGCGGTCAGCGCAAAAACAAACACGACAAGGAGGGAAAAACGGTTAAAGCATGACATCGGACCATAATAATCCATGCCAGCCCATTTTTTTTACCATGCCCGAATTACCCGAAGTTGAAGTCACGCGATTGAGTTTTGCCAACGCCATCGCGGGCGCGAAAGTGCTGTCAGTGCGCATGGGAAAAGCACTGCGATGGCCGCTGGGGTGTTCTGTGGACCAATTGGCGGGGCGTTCGGTGCTGGCCGTGCGCAGACGCGGCAAATATTTGCTGATTGATCTTGATCGGGGCTTGCTGCTGCTGCATTTGGGGATGTCCGGGAGCTTGAGTTTTGCCAGGCAGAGGGCACCCGCTGGCACCCATGACCATTTTGAAATGGTGACCACCCACGGCACGCTCAAACTCAACGATCCACGCCGATTTGGGGCGGTGGTCTACGCAGACAGTCAGGACGCTCCCGAGGCGCGCAAGCTGTTGGGAAAACTTGGCATGGAGCCCTTGTCAACTGATTTTGATGTAACCCAGTTCCATGCCGGATTGAAGCGCCGAAAAGCGGCCGTCAAGCAGGTCTTGCTGGCGGGTGATGTGGTGGTGGGCGTGGGCAATATTTACGCCTCGGAGGCGCTTTTCATGGCGGGCATCAGACCGACCCTGAGCGCCACGCGTTTGAGCCGGGCACGCGTCGCCCGGCTTCACGCCGCGATCCAGGACGTGCTGGCGCGCGCGGTGGCAAAGGGCGGCAGCACGTTGCGGGACTTCTCCAGCGCCAGCGGTGAAGCTGGCTATTTTCAGCTCGATGCCATGGTTTACGGACGGGCAGGGCAGCCCTGCCGGGTGTGCGGGACACCCATCAAGTCCTTGCGACAAGGTCAGCGTTCGACGTTTTACTGTCTTCATTGCCAGAAATCCTAGACGCCGCTGCGCGACGCAGTGCTATATTGAAAGATTGCGCGGAGGAAATTTGGGTACTTCATTCAACGAGAAGTTTGATCAACACGGTACGTGGCGGCGTGAGTTTGCCCTTCGTCTGAAGTTGCTGGCCGAGTGGATGAGAGATCACGAACTGCTGGACGCGGCCGTTGAAGAGCGCTTGCGACGTCTGGAAGTCCGGGTGCGCGCCGATAAAGTCATGGTCGCTTTTGTGGCGGAGTTTTCCCGCGGAAAATCCGAGTTGATCAACGCCATTTTTTTCGCCGGCTATGGTCGGCGCATCATGCCCGCCAGTGCCGGGCGAACGACGATGTGCCCGACCGAAATGGGGTACGAGCCGGACGTTCCGCCTTGCCTGCGACTCTTGCCGATTGAGACACGCAGGAAGCCTCAGTCCTTGATGGAATGGCGCATGGTGCCCGAGAAATGGACCCGCATTGATCTGGATGTGAACGATCCCAAGCAGTTGTCGACGGCGCTTGAAAAGGTGGTTGAAACACGGCGCGTGACGCAGGACGAGGCCAGCGCACTGGGTTTCTGGCAGGCTGAAATGCCGGAAGACAATCCGACGGTAGACGCACAAGGTCTGGTGGAAGTGCCCAGATGGCGTCATGCCCTGATCAATATTGCCCATCCCTTGTTGAAGCAGGGGCTGGTGATTCTGGATACCCCGGGACTGAACGCCATCGGTGCCGAGCCGGAACTCACCGTCAGCCTGATCCCGCAGGCGCATGCCGTTGTTTTTATTCTCGGGGCTGACACCGGCGTGACCAAGTCAGATCTCTCCATCTGGCGCGAGCATCTGACCACGAGCGCGGATGACACGAGCACCAGGCTGGTGGTTCTCAACAAGATTGACACCTTGTGGGATGCCCTCAGTTCCCCGGCCCAGATACAGCTGCAAATTGAGCGCCAGTGCGCGTCCACGGCCGAAATCCTGGGTATCCCCCAACAACAGGTCATTCCGGTATCAGCGCAAAAAGGGCTGGTGGCCAAAGTGACGGATGATTTGGCCTTGCTGGAACAGAGTTGCTTGCCCGCGCTTGAAGAGGCCCTGAGTCAGGGCATCATGGGCCAGCGACAGCAAATGCTGGGCGCGGCGGTGGCCAGCGGTATTTCAGAGTTGCGCACCGAAGCTGGCCGTGTCATCAACATTCGTCGACGCGATCTGATGGAACAGATGATGGAGCTCAAGGGTCTTCAGGGCAAAAATTCCGCTGTGATCAAGAACATGCGTTCCCGAATTTCGCAGGAGCAGGTCGAGTTTGATCTGGGCGGGGCGAAAATTCATGCGGTGCGCTCGGTGCATATGAAATTGCTTCGTGAAGTGTTCAGTGTTCTGGGTCCGACAGCGCTTAAGACGGAGATGGCGCAACTGACGTCGGTTTTGCAACAAAAAGGCCTTAAGCTCGGCGTCAAGCGAGCCTATGGCGAAACTTTTGGCCGTCTGCGCGAGAGCCTGCGGCAGGTTCAATCCATCAGTGCGGAAATTCAGTCGATGCTGGCGGCGACTTTCCGGCAATTGAATGCCGAGCACGGCTTTTCATTGCAGGCGCCGAGCGAGCCGTCCATGACGGGGTATCTGCACGATCTTGACCTGGTTGAGCGCAGCCATCTCCAGTATCTGGGCATTGGCAACGCCTTCAGGCTGGCGCAGCCCGAGTTTTCGGATCGGCTGGTTCGCGCACTGTCTACCCGCCTTCGAACCATCCATGAAACGGCGCTGGGTGACATCGAGTTGTGGAGCAAATCAGCCGCGGCGCAACTGGATGCCCAGTTGCGCGAGCGCCGCCGCAACTTTGGCCGACGTCTGGAAGCGATAGACCGCATACAACAGGCGGCCGGTGGCCTGGATGACCGGATTGGCGAAATACAGGTCCGTGAGGACGCCTTGCACGCACTGGATGCCAAGTTGTTAGAGTTGACCGACTATCTGGTGACGGCGTCAGACCCGTTTCGTCCCACGCTGGCTCACACCTTTGAACTGGTTTGAAAAAAAGCGCTGATGAGGTGGGGATGACATTTTCGACCCAGGTGGTGCACTGGCAGAAGACCCATGGGCGCAACGACTTGCCGTGGCAGAACACGCGCGATCCCTACCGGGTTTGGCTGTCTGAAGTCATGCTGCAGCAGACGCAGGTGACGACCGTCCTGGATTATTTTCCACGCTTTCTGGCGCGTTTCCCCAACGTCGGCTCGCTGGCTGCGGCAGCGCTTGATGACGTGCTGGGTTTGTGGAGTGGCCTGGGTTACTACAGCCGCGCCCGCAACCTCCATTTGTGCGCTGTTGAGGTGATGGGTTTGCATGGCGGCGCTTTTCCGAAGACGGCGCAATTGCTCCAGACATTGCCGGGCATCGGCCGTTCCACGGCGGCGGCCATTGCCTCCCTTTGTTTTGGCGAGCGGGTCGCTATTCTGGACGGCAATGTCAAGCGTGTGCTAACCCGCGTGCTGGGCTTTGATGCCGACTTGGGCGTCGCGGCCAACGAGAGAGGGTTGTGGGACGAAGCTTCACGCTTGCTGCCCTCATCCGATCTGCATCACGCCATGCCGCGCTATACGCAAGGCGTGATGGATTTGGGTGCGACGGTCTGTACGGCAAAAAAACCAAACTGCGGGGTCTGCCCGGTAGCAAAGTCCTGTGTCGCCAGGGGTCTGGGTCAGCCCGAGCGCTACCCCGTGAAAACGCGCAAACTCAAGCGCAGTTCACAGTCGATCTGGTTGCTGTGGGCGCAGGCCGCAGACGCTTCCGTGTGGCTGAGCAAACGGCCGGCCCCTGGTGTCTGGGCCGGGCTCTACTGCTTCCCTTTGTTCGACAAGCGCGAGGCGCTGGAAACTGCGGTTCCCGCGCGCTACCGCTCAGCGCTGCAAGATACGCCCGCTTTTACCCACGTATTGACCCACAAAGACCTGTATTTGCATCCGGTGCGGGCCCGATTACCGACCTCCGCCATGGCGCGCTCGGAAGGGGCGTGGGTCGCGGCCGATGAATGGCCCGGCGTGGGCTTGCCGGCGCCGGTCAGGAAATTGCTGGCCCTGGGCTGACAAGCCAGGGGCAGTGCATGAAACGCGGGACACTGGATGCCAGATCAGATGGCCTCGAGTTCCCGGTGCCGCTTCAGCGTGACCCACTTGTTCCCGAAAAGCTGAACCAGTTGTTCCACCAGATAAACCGAGCGGTGTTGCCCGCCGGTGCAGCCAATGGCCACCGTGACGTAGCTGCGGTGATCGCGTGCCAGCGCATCCAGCCAGAAATTCAAAAACTTCTGGATGTGCTCCAGCATTTGAACGACGTCTGCCTGCTCCTTTAAAAAGTCCGCGACTGGCGCGTCCTGGCCCGTCAGATGACGAAGCTCGGGTTCATAGTGCGGGTTCGGCAGCATGCGCACATCGAACACAAAATCGGCGTCGCCCGGAACGCCGCGTTTGAAGGCAAACGATTCGAACACCAGTGTCATCTGCTCACCG
>NZ_DHXT01000072.1:0-4843 GCF_002413825.1 Rhodoferax sp. UBA5149 | reverse complement strand
GCCAGCAGCTCGCGCTCCAGTTCAATCGCATCCACCAGCGCACGCCGCTGGTCCTGCGTCGAATGGTCGGAAGCGGATTGCGACAGCGGGTGCTTGCGCCGTGTTTCGGAATAGCGTCGCACCAGCGTTCCGGTTGTGGCATCCAGAAACAGGGACTTGACGGTGATCCCCTGGTTTTTCAGGACCGAGAGTTGCTCTGGCAGCAAGGGGAGTGAGGTCGCGGTGCGCACATCCATCGCAATGGCCACGCGCGTGGCTTTGTGCGCTTTCTCCAGCGCCACAAAAGGCACCAGCAGTTCAGGCGGCAGGTTGTCGACGCAGAAAAAGCCGGCGTCCTCCAGGGCGTGCAGCGCCACCGACTTGCCGGAGCCCGACATGCCGGTGATCAAAACAATCTCCAAATCCAGTGGTTTTGGTTTCATGGCATCACTCCCGGGCCTGCAGCATTTCCTTGGCGTGGGCCAGCGTGGTGCCCGAGAGGCGCTCGCCACCCAGCATGCGAGCCACTTCCGCCACCCGTTGTTCGCCCTGCACGCTAGCCACTGAGCTCATGGTCGAACTGCCCTGCATTTGTTTGGCGACCACCAAATGATGGTCCGCACAGGCCGCGACTTGCGGCAGATGGGTCACGGCGAGGACCTGGCGGTCAACACCCAATTGTTTCATGAGGCGCCCCACCGTCTCGGCAACGGCTCCGCCCACGCCCGCATCGACCTCGTCAAAAATCAGCGTCTGTGCGGTGCCCAACTGGCTGGTGGTGACCGCGATGGCCAGCGCCATGCGGGACAGTTCCCCGCCGGATGCGACCTTGTTGACGGGACGCGGCGTACTGCCGGCATGCCCCGCCACCAGAAAGCTGACCTCTTCCAGACCGCTTTGCATGGGTTGAGCGGACTTTTGCAGCGTCACCTCGAATTGGCCGCCTTGCATGCCCAGGCCCTGCATGGCTTGCGTGATGGCTTTGGCGAGCTGCGGCGCGGTCTTGCCGCGGGCCTTCGAGAGCAGCCGGGCTTCCACCATGTAGGCATCGAGCGCGGCGGTCTGGGCCGCTTCCAGCCCCGCCAGATCGGTCGCCGCATCCAGTCTCTCCAGCTCCTGTTTCCAGGACGCCAGCAAATCGGGTAGCTCTGCAGGCGCCCGTTTGTAGCGTCTGGCCAGTGACAGCCACAAGGCCATGCGCTCATCGAGTTCATTCAGGCGCTGTGGATCCAGCTCGGTCTTGCGCAGGTAAGAACGCAGCGAATGAACGGTGTCCTCCACCTGCGCCAGGCTTGAAGATAAAACCTCTGTCAGCCCTCTGAAATAGGGCTCCAGGTGCTCCTGTTGTTGTAGCAACTGGCAGGCGCTGTGAAGTGCCGCCACCGGGCCGCCGTCATCGGCGTCCAGTGTCTGCACGGCGCCCTGCGCGGCATCCAGCAGGGCTTGGGCGTTGGACAGACGGCCATGTTCCGTATTGAGCTCATCCCATTCGTCGGCCAGTGGCGCGAGCTTTTGAACTTCACCAATCTGCCATGCCAGGCGTTCGCGCTCACGTTGCAGGGACTCTTGCGCCGCAAGGGCTTGCGTCAAGTCGTTTTGAGCCTGACGCCAGCGCTGCCAGAGCGTTGCCAGTGCGGCGGGCGAAACCTGCGCGTAGGCGTCCAGCAGACCCCTGACCGCCTCCGGGCGGGTCAAACTCTGCCAGGCATGCTGCCCATGAATATCCATCAGTTGTTCACCGATCTCGCGCAACTGGGTGGCCGTGGCCGGGCTGCCGTTGATCCAGGCGCGGCTCTTGCCCTGCGTGTCCACCGTGCGTCGCAACAGCAGGCTGTCGCCCATCTCAAAGCCAGCGGTTTCCAGCCAGGCGGTCAAAGCAGGCGTCGCGTCGAACTCGGCGCTGACATCGGTTCGAAGGCTTCCTTCACGGATCACGCCGACATCGGCCCGGCCTCCGGTGACCAGTTGCAGTGCATCGATCAGGATTGATTTGCCGGCGCCGGTCTCACCGGTGAGCACGGTGAACCCGCTGGCCAGATCGAGATCGAGCTCGCTCACGATGACGAAATCGCGCAGGACAATACGTTTCAAGCTCACGGTCAGGCCACTCCTTGATTCCAGTGCAATTTTTTCCGCAGCGTGTCAAAGTAGGACCAGCCCTTGGGGTGCAAAAACCGAACATGGTGTTGCGAGCGCGTCACCACGATGCGGTCACCGTGCAGCAGCGACGCCAGAGACTGCATGTCGAAATTGGCGCTGGCATCCCGACCCGCTACTATTTCAATAGCAATCTCTGCAGCATTGGCGAGGACGATAGGCCTATTTGACAATGTATGGGGAGCGATGGGCACCAGTATCCAGCCCGGGATGGACGGGTGCAACAAGGGCCCCCCGGCTGACAAGGCATAAGCGGTAGAGCCGGTGGGCGTGGCAATGATCAAGCCGTCGGCGCGTTGGTTGGCCACAAAATGGCCGTCCACCTCAACCCGCAACTCCACCATGCCCGCGGTGGCGCCACGATTTACCACCACATCATTCATGGCCAGTGCGTCAAAGACACAGCGCCCGTCGCGCATGACCCGGGCATGCATCAGGCTGCGATGGTCCTCTTCAAATTCGCCCCGCAGCATCGGCGCCAGCGTGCTCGCAAAGCCGTCAAATGGAATGTCGGTGATGAACCCGAGCCGCCCCTGGTTGATGCCGATCAGCGGCACGCCAAAATGGGCCAGCTGGCGGCCAATGCCCAGCATGGTGCCGTCGCCACCGACCACCAGCCCCAGATCACATTGCGCGCCAATGGCGGGAACATTCAGCATCGGGTAACCTGAAATCCCCATGTTGTGCGCCGTGTCGTGCTCAAAAAAAACCTCACAACCCTGGGCATGCAAAAAATGGGCAATGTCTTCCAGCGCATGGCGGGAGGATGCGCTGGAAGCGCCTGAGGCCACCGTCTGGTATTTGCCTATTAATGCAACATGCCGGAATTTAGATTTCATTCTCAAATTACATCACTAAAATGCCCTCATGCTGGATGACCGTGCCAAGTTGTTATTGAAAGCCCTCGTCGAGCGCTATATCGCCGATGGGCAACCGGTGGGTTCGCGCACGCTCTCCAAGGCCTCGGGCCTTGACTTGTCGCCCGCCACCATCCGCAATGTCATGTCCGATCTGGAAGAGCTGGGTCTCATTGCCAGCCCGCACACCTCGGCCGGGCGCATTCCGACGGCGCGCGGCTATCGCCTGTTTGTCGACACCATGCTGACGGTGCGACAAGGACAGTTTGCCGCGCACAGCCTGGCGCCGGATCAACCGCAAAAAGTGATCTCCAATGCGGCCAATCTGCTCTCCAGCCTGTCCCAGTTCGTCGGCGTGGTGATTGCGCCGCGCCGCTCTTCCGTTTTCCGGCACATTGAATTTTTGCGACTGTCAGAGCGGCGTTTGCTGGTCATCATCGTGTCGCCCGAAGGAGACGTGCAAAACCGCGTGATTTTTACCGAGGTGGATTATTCGCAGACCCAGCTGGTTGAAGCGGCCAACTACCTCAACAGCAATTACGTCGGTCTGGCGATCGAACAGGTGCGCGAACGGCTGCAACGCGAGGTGGAATCGCTGCGCTCGGAAATTGCCAGTCTGATGCAGGCGGCCGTCAACGTCAGTTCCGACGCCATTGCCGAGACCCAGGACGAAGTCGTTATTTCAGGTGAGCGAAACCTGCTGGCGGTCACCGATTTCTCCAACGACATGGGGCATCTGCGACGTGCTTTTGACCTGTTTGAGCAAAAGGCACAGCTCATGCGGCTGCTCGACATTGCGGGCCAGGCCGAGGGGGTGCGCATTTTTATTGGTGGCGAAAGCAAGGTCGTGCCGTTTGAAGACCTGTCCATCGTCAGCGCGCCGTACGAGGTCGATGGCCAGGTGGTCGGCACCTTGGGCGTCATCGGCCCGACCCGCATGGCCTATGACCGCATGATCCAGATTGTGGACATTACGTCGAAATTGGTCAGCAACGCACTGAGCCACCACAAGTAGGCCTTTACAATCCGTGCTTCGGTTGGGCCGTTAGCTCAGTTGGTTAGAGCAGAGGACTCATAATCCTTTGGTCCACAGTTCAAGTCTGTGACGGCCCACCATTGTTTATGCGCCTCAGCGCCCGTTTGGGTTCTGGGGCGTTTCTACAAATTGAACTGATTTTCTACAAAAGTGGCTTTCGCACGAAATTGGGATGAAGACGATGGCTAATGTTTCCGATGCTTTTCAGGCTGACCATAAGGATGAATTTGAGAGGTACATGAAGATCATTACCCCTCATCTTGGCGACCGAACTTATTCGGTGCTGAAGTCGCATTTGATGCTTGAGGAGTTATTAAATGAGTTCGTTTCAAGTCAGCTACGTCGCCCCCAAGCATTGAAAGGCGCTCGCTTAACGTTCGCTCAAGTGCTTGCGTTAACCATTTCTCTCCATCCATTTTTAGAAATAGACAATTGGAGATGGGAAGCATTGCGGCGCCTCAATTCGCTACGAAACAGAATGGCGCATTCTTCCGAGGTCGAAGATTTAATACATCGCTGCAAAGAATTGTCCAATTACATTGAACAGCACTCAGGCGTTCCGTTGCCCGTGCCTACTGTCGCTTCCGGCGATGATCCGAAAGTTTTCTCTTCCAACGTGGCAAAAAATTACTCAGCGATCGATATCGCCTTAGTTGGGCTGTATTCCGGTCTTAGAGCAACTTTTGAAGTCGCGGTCAAATTTCCGTCGGCCTTTGAGTCATCTTAGTGGTTTTACCCGTTCCCCAATCCTGGCTTTCACATAGCGCTCAGTCATATCCCGGTTTTTGTGGGCTAGTGTAGTGTTGCATTCTGT
>NZ_DHXT01000186.1 GCF_002413825.1 Rhodoferax sp. UBA5149 | reverse complement strand
GCTTACTTGACGCTATCAGGCAGCAGTCAGCCAATACCCGGCATTGAAGGGGCTGCTCATGCGCAGCGCCAGGGGTGATATGTCCAACAGTTTGTCGGTCGGCATTCTTTCACCGGATTCGGTGGTGAGCTCAATGCCGGACACGGCCTGACTGCCCGCGTCTGTGCCTTTTGCCTCGTTCGCCCGTTCTGCTTGGCTGGTGTGTGCAGAACGGGCTACAGAAAAGAATAGAAACATCGGAACGGTATCTTTCGATCCCCCCAGTAATCTGAGGCGTCCCGGAAAATATCCAGCAACTGCTCGCGTGCTTCCTTGTCGAACTTGGTATTGGCCGGGATGTGCTCCAGAACCGCGATAAAGCCAGGCTGGGGGCCTGATTTGTGCAGCGGGTCGGTCATGCTGTCATACAGCGCATCAAAGTTCTTGCCGACATGCGTGGACAACATGAATTGCTGACCGATCAGGTCCAGCACGTCCTGCTTGGTCTGGGCATTGGCCAGGTTGGCGTACAAAAAATGCTGACCCAGGGCCTGGGCAGCGTCTTGCAGCTCCTGCACCCGAAACGCTCGGATCGACTGGACGATATTGGGCCTCACGCCGCGTAGTGGCGCATCCGCTGTAGCACGCTGTGGTGCTGGAGTTTCTTGACGAAGTGACATATTCATTCCCGCTTCATTTTCCAAAATGACAAAACCAAAATTACGGCACGATCTTGCGGAAGCTTGCATAGTGATCGGCTGTGTAAAAACAGGTGTCCGGTGTTCTGGGCTGCCCCCCGCACACAATGCGCCGGGCTCCCCGGTCGCGCGAACCTGGTGTTGTGACGGTGTATTCGCGGTAGTAACCCCGCTTTTGGGCGGGCAGCAAACGCTCGCGATTGCCAAATACAACCCCGTCTTTTTCATGTGCAAACGGACCACCCTGATAGATCAGTCCGTAGGTTTGCGCGCCTTGCCTGGGCAATTCGGCAACCGCCACCGTGGTCTGGGGGTTTGCAGCAGCAGGGCCTTTGGCCTGCACTGCAGCGGTAGCAAAAATCCCCGAAAGCACAAAGCCAGTGAGTACTAACTTTAAGCTGGTTAAGCGCCACATGAAAAAAACAATCTCCACAACACTCCGGGTTTACCCGGAACTTTCAAGGTTCGTAGTGTCGCGTATTTACATGGAAAATGCAAGTGACTGCCCAATAAATAGGCAGTAAGATAGGTGTTTTAATAGCTATAAGTTGGCGCTAACTTGTCTTGTGTCAATTGGCGGGTGGCATTTGCATCGGCCACAGTGAGTGCTGTCATATTGACAATTCGACGCACCGTGGTGCTGGCCGTCAAAATATGCACCGGTTTGGCCGCACCCAGCAGTACCGGGCCAATGGCAATGTTGCCGCCTGCTGCTGTTTTAAGCAGGTTGTAGGCGATATTGGCCGCATCAATATTGGGTAGCACCAGCAGGTTGGCGTCGCCGGACAGCGTGCTGTGGGGCATGAGGGCTGCGCGCGCCTTGCCGTCGAGCGCGACGTCACCATGCATTTCGCCGTCCACCTCCAGCCAGGGCGCTTGAGCCCGCAGCAACTCCAGGGTCTGGCGCATCTTGATGGCGCTCGGCTGGCTGCTGCTGCCAAAGTTGGAATGGCTCAGCAAGGCGACTTTGGGCTTGATGCCGAAGCGCATCATTTCCTCGGCGGCCAGGGTCGTTATTTCGGCCAGTTGCTCGGCGGTGGGGTCGTAATTGACGTGGGTGTCGACCAAGAACAGCTGGCGCTCGGGCAACATCAGGCCATTCATGCAGGCATAGGTGTTGACGCCCGCGCGCTTGCCGATCACCTGGTCCATGTATTGCAGATGCAAGGCCGTGCTGCCCCAGGTGCCACAAATCAGCCCATCGACGTCGCCTTTGTGCAGCAGCATCGCGCCGATCAAGCTCAGGCGTCGGCGCATTTCAATTTTGGCCATTTGGGCGGTGATGCCCTTGCGCTCGGTCATGCGGTGGTAGGTTTGCCAGAAATCGCGATAGCGATGGTCCTGCTCCACGTTCACCACGCTGTAATCGACACCTTCACGCAAGCGCAAACCAAATTTCTCGATGCGCTCGGCGATGACCAGCGGACGGCCAATCAGGGTGGGCAAGGCCAGGCCCTCGTCCACCACGATCTGGGCGGCGCGCAGGACGCGTTCGTCTTCCCCCTCGGAATAGGCCACGCGCTTTTTGAGCGCCTTTTTGGCGGCCGTGAAAATCGGCTTCATCACGGTGCCCGAGGCGTAGACAAAGCTTTGCAGCTTCTCGCGGTAAGCGTCCATGTCTTTGATCGGACGCAAGGCCACGCCGCTGTCAGCCGCCGCCTGGGCCACCGCTGGCGCAATCTTCATCATCAGACGTGGATCAAAGGGCTTGGGAATCAGGTATTCCGGCCCAAAGGCCAGCAGCTCACCGGCATAGGCGGCGGCGACCACCTCGCTTTGCTCCGCCTGCGCCAGTTCGGCAATGGCGTGCACCGCTGCAATTTCCATCTCGACGGTGATGGTGGAGGCGCCCGCATCCAGCGTTCCGCGGAAGATGTAGGGGAAGCACAAGACGTTGTTGACCTGGTTCGGGTAGTCGGAGCGACCGGTGGCCATGATGGCGTCGCTGCGCACGGCTTTCACCTGTTCCGGCAGAATCTCCGGTGTCGGATTGGCCAAGGCAAATATCAGCGGTCGGGCGGCCATTCTTTTCACCATGTCGGCTTTGAGCACGCCACCGGCTGACAAGCCCAGGAACACGTCGGCGCCGTCAATGATCTCGCCCAAGGTGCGGGCCGAGGTTTTCTGGGCAAAGACAATCTTGTCCTCGTCCATCAGTTCGGTGCGCCCCTCATAGACCACGCCGGCCAGGTCGGTCACGTAAATGTTCTCGCGCGGAATCCCCAGCTTGACCAGCAGCCCCAGGCAGGCCAGCGCGGCTGCACCAGCGCCCGAGGTCACCAGCTTGATATGTTTGGGGTCTTTCCCCGCGACCTTCAGTCCATTGAGGATGGCCGCGCCGACGGTGATCGCCGTGCCGTGCTGGTCATCGTGGAACACCGGTATCTTCATGCGCTCGCGCAGCTTGCGCTCGACATAAAAGCAGTCGGGCGCCTTGATGTCTTCCAGGTTGATGCCGCCAAAGGTCGGCTCCAGCGAGGCAATGATGTCCACCAGCTTGTCGAGGTCGTGTTTTTCGTTGATCTCGATGTCGAACACGTCGATGCCGGCGAACTTCTTAAACAGCACGGCCTTGCCTTCCATCACCGGCTTGGCCGCCAGCGGGCCGATATCGCCCAGGCCGAGCACCGCCGTGCCGTTGGTGATCACCGCCACCAGATTGCCGCGGCTGGTGTACTTGAAGGCGTTGTTGGGGTCCTTGACGATCTCTTCGCAGGGCGCCGCCACGCCGGGTGAATAAGCCAGTCCGAGGTCGTGCTGGTTGACCAGCTGTTTGGTCGCGGCAATGGCGATTTTTCCGGGATAAGGAAATTCGTGGTATTCGAGGGCGGCGCGGCGTAACTCGGCGCGTCTTTCTTCGGCATTGGCCGTTGTATGGGGCATTGTTGTCTCCTGCTGTGATCAGTATGACCGAAAGGTCAGCCCGCCAGCGTTTGTAGGGGAGAGGAATTGTAGGCCTCGCCACGGGAAAACCCTAGTACGTGAATGTGCGTATAGGGGTCTTTGGGCGTTAACGTTTTTGCAGCGCTGAATGCTCGGCAAGGTTTGAACATGGGCGTCCTCTCGCTTGGATATTCCGGTGCACGCTCGACGCTACGAGGCGTCAAGGTCGCCCCATTCGTGTCGCCGGGCTTGCACGCGGTGGTCGCGATCATCGGGTTGACGTTGACGGAACACGTTGAAAACTGAAGATTTGCCTTGCCTTAATTCGAAAAGAAACGAACCATGTTTAGGGAAAACACTGATTCAAACCGCGCAATAAAGATCTAAAGTGAATAGATTGAAACACATTAGAACAAATCACCGTGCAAAAATCGCCCCTTCATCGGATTCATCGCCAGCCAGTGCAACTGCGCGCGGCGCGGCGCGAACCGTTCCGCCACGGCGTAGGGCGGTCCGCTCCCCCGGCACCGGTGACGCAGTCCAGCGTGGTCCGGACCTATTGCAAAGTGGGCGCATATCCGTGACCACCTGCCAACCGTTGGCGGCCCGGACCGATGCATAGGCGCAATCCAAATCACCGCCATAGCCTGCGCTGAGGTCGCCGGTATCCGCAGAAGTTTTCAATTCCCCATTTCCCATTTTTTCACCACCCCCATAGAGGAGACTCCATGTCCAAATTTATCGATCGAACCGCCCTGACGCTGGGTGCCCTGGTTACCGCCGCTGCTTTAACGGCACCGGCGCGCGCTGCCGATGTCGAACTGCTGCCCAATGGCTTGCTGACCCCGACAACCCAGGAGCAAACCCAGCCCAACCAGTTCAAAAAAGCCGGGCCTTGGCGCATCGGGGTGTCGTTCGGTGGCGTGGGCAATACCTGGATCGTGCAGATGATCCAAGAAATGAAATACGAGGCGTCGCTGCACAAGGAGGTCGGCGAATTCATCTTCGTGGAAGCCAACTGGCAAGCGGCCAAGCAGGTCGCCGACGTTGAAGACTTGCTCACGAAAAAGGTCGACGCGATCATCATCGGTCCGATCTCGGGTGCCATCGGCAAGCCACTGATCGAGAAGGCCGCCAAGCAGGGCATCCCGGTGGTGATCTTTGGCGCCTTTGGCAAAGCCATGCAATCGACGGTCGAGATTGGCGCCGGCGGAGAATTGTTTGGCAAGCAGGGCGGCGATTTTCTGCGCAAGGAACTCAAGGGCAAGGGCAATGTCTGGGCGTTTCGCGGCATAGCCGGGGTGGATGAGGAAACCCTGCGCTACAACGGCTTTCGCAAGTCGCTGGAAGGCTCCGACATCAAGGTCACCAATGAAGTCTTCGGTGACTGGGGCTATGCGAAGGGCAAGCAACTGTGCGAGAACCTGGTGCTTTCGGGTAATGCGGTCGATGGCATCTGGTTTTCCGGCGCGGAGATGACCCGGGCTTGCCTGGACGTGTTCAAGGAAAGCGGCAAAGCGCTGGTGCCGATGACCGGCGAAGGCAACAATGGTTTCCTGCGCGCCTGGAAGCAAACCGGCGTGAAGAGTGTCGCACCACAGTTCACGCCGGGCCTGGGGGCCGCGGTCGTGCGCGCTTCGGTGGCACTGCTTGAAGGCAAGCCGCTGTACAAGTCGTACTTTTCTTCCCCGGAGGCGATCACCCAGCGCGATCTCGACAAGTATTTCCGGCCCGATCTCAACGATGCCTACTGGCTGCCCTCGACGTTACCTGAAGCCAAGTTGAAAGAGATGTTCCATCGTTGAGCGAGGGGGTGCCATGTCCGTCAACGCACTGCTCCCCACGACGCCGGTCGGCCGCGGCCTGCATGATCCGATCGTCGTGCGTGGCATCTCCAAGACCTTCGGGCACACCGTCGCACTTCGCAACGTCAGTCTTGCCGGGTGCGCGGGCTCGATCCATGCCATCACGGGTGAGAACGGCGCCGGCAAGTCCACGCTGATGAAGCTGCTGGCGGGCGTCTACCAGCCCGATGCGGGTGAACTGGTGATTGGTGGCGAGGTGCTTCGCCTGAGCAGTCCGGCGGCGGCGCGCAAAGCGGGCATTTCCACGGTTTTTCAGGAACTGACGGTACTGCCGAACCTGACCGTGGCCGAAAACCTGCTGCTGGGCCGTGAGCCGACCTGGATGGGTATTCTCAACCGCACGGGAATGCTGCGCGAAGCGCGTGCGGTTTTGCAGCGCATCGGCATCGATCTGGATCCGCAGCGCGCCTGTGGCAGCCTGACCATCGGTGAGCAGCAGCTGGTGGAAATCGCCAAGGGCGTATCCACCGATGCGAAGGTCTTTATCTTCGATGAACCGACCGCACCGTTGAATCGGGCCGAGGTCGACAAGCTGGAGGCCCTGATCAAGGCCTTGAAGGCGCAAGGCAAGCTGGTCTTCTACATCAGCCATCGACTGGACGAAATTTTCCGGCTCTGTGACACCGTGACGGTGCTCAAGGACGGCCACCTGGTCACCACCCTGCCGACCGAAGCACTGACAACGGACCGTTTGATCACCTTGATGGTCGGGCGGCCGCTGCAAGCCCTGTTTCCCGCGCGCTCGCGCAGCCAGCCGGGCGCGGTCGCGCTCGACGTGCGCAGCCTCACGCCCGTGCCGGGCGGTCCCACGGCCCGCCTGGTGCTTCGCCGTGGCGAGATTGTTGGCCTGGGTGGCCTGGAGGGGCAGGGGCAGCGTGAAATTGTCCGCGCCCTGGCGGGCGTGCTCAGTCCGTTTCACAGCGACATCCTGCGCACGCAAAGCGACGGCAGGACCGGGCGCTTCGAGCCGCGCGACGGTGTCGTGCGCACCGTGGAGCAAGGTGTCGGATTGATCCCGGAGGATCGCAAGCTCGAAGGCCTGTACCTGGAGCTCCCGATCAGGGATAACTTCTGGTTGGGCGGTTTTCGCGGCATGGGTCTGTTGCGCCGGGCCCCGCGCGACGTCAGTGTCGTCGCGCGCATCGCCCAGCGGATGCAGCTGCGCGCCCGCGACTTGGCGCAGGAGGTGAGTGCTTTGTCGGGCGGTAACCAGCAGAAGGTGATGATCGGGCGCTGGCTTGCCGCCGGCGTTGATACCCTGCTGGTCGAGCAGCCGACACGCGGCGTCGATGTAGGTGCCAAGGCCGAGATCTACGCGCTGCTACGCGAGTTTGTGCAGCAAGGCGGCGCCGTGTTGGCCCTGTCGAGCGACCTGCTCGAACTGATCGGCCTGTGCGACCGCATTTTGATGGTGCGCGGTGGGCGCATTGTGGGCGACGTGGCTGCAGAAACGGCGACCGAAGAAAGTCTTCTGGCGCTGGCGCTCGCGGATGTTGCGGCGCCAATGGCCGCGTTGCCAGCCTCCAGCGAGGTGATGGCATGAGGTCGGTACGTTCGGGCATCAGTCGCTATACCGTGGGTTTGCCCTTGTTGCTGTTCGCAATCCTTGCGCTGGGGGCGCCCAATTTTTTGCAAGCACAGAATCTGGCCAATATCAGCGGCCAGACCGCGGCCTTGCTGATCGTGACCCTGGGGCAATTGGTGGTCGCACTCATCGCCGGCATCGACCTGTCAGTCGGTTCGGTGGTCAGTATCGCGGGGTGCATCGTCGCCACCCAGCCCGACCCGCTGTGGGGCATCGGGCTGGCACTGGCCCTCGGGCTCGTGGTCGGGGTTGTGAATGGGGTGGGTGTGGCAGTGGCCGGCATCCATCCGTTGATCATGACACTCAGCACCATGACCTTTCTGCAAGGCTTCGCCTACCTGGTGCTGCCGATCCCCGGCGGCCGGGTTTCCGTGGCCTTGGGCATGCTGGCCAATGACAGCCTCTGGGGCCTGCCACAACCCTTGCTGTGGTGTACGGTATGCGCGGCGTTGGTGGGCCTGTTGCTGTACCGCTCGCGTCTGGGGCTGCACATCTTTGCGGTTGGCGCCAATGCCCGCAGCGCTCACCTCAACGGCGTGCGGGCGGTCGGGGTCGTGGTGCTGGCTTATGTGGTCTGCAGCTTGCTGGCGGTGGTCGCCGGTGTTTACCTGGCAGCGCGCGTGGCCTCGGGCGACCCGAGCATGGGGGCGACTTTTGGTCTGGAGTCGGTGACGGCCGTGGCGCTTGGGGGGGTGCAGCTCACGGGAGGCATTGGCAGCATCTTCGGGGTGGTGACGGGCGCGCTGAGCCTGGGCTTGATCACCAATGGTATCAATCTGTTCGGCATCTCGCCGTTCCTGCGCGGGGCCGTGACCGGCGTGCTCCTGTTGGCCGCCGTGTGTGTCCAACGGCGTGTCACGGTGGGTCTATGAAAGCTGCCATGCAAGCTGTTGTCGCGCTGCGCCCCTCCGTGCCCCGCTGGCGGGAAATCGCTTTCTTTGCCATGGCCGTGCCGCCGGCCTATACCGGCACCTTGATCCTGCTCCTGCTGGCGGCGTTCATGCGGCCGCAGCTGCTGTCTATGATGCTGCTGCCGCTGATCGTGCGCCAGGCCGCGCCACTGGGCCTGGCGGTGATCGGCCAGTCGCTGGTGATGCGCGCGCGATCGATCGATCTTTCTTCGGGCGGCGTCATTGTGGCCGTGTCGTACATCCTGACCAGCGGCTTCTTCCCGGTATCCGAGGGGGTCGCGATGCTGATGTGCGTGTTGCTGGGCTTGCTGGTGGGCGCGGTCAACGGCGTACTGATCGTGCGCGCGCGCGCGTCGTCGATGATCGTGACATTGGCGGCCGCCATGATCCTGTCGGGCATCGTCGTCGCGCTGTCCCAGTTCCGCGCGCCAGGCGACGCGCCCGAATTCCTGCGCGAACTCGCGAGGATGCGTCTGCTGGGGGTGCCCGTGCCCGTGCTGGTGTGGCTGGCAGTGCTGGTTCCTGCGGCAATTCTGCTGAAGCTCACGGTCTTCGGTCGCTACCTGGATGCCGTGGGCAGCAACCCGCAGGCGGCTGCACTGTCCGGCATTCCCTACCTGCGCGTCATCTTCTTTGGCCATGTGGTGTCGGCGCTGATCTCGGTCCTGTGCGGCTTCATTTTGGTCGGCTTCGTCGGCGTGGGAAGCATTACGCTAGGCCAGGACCTGGCGCTCAACTCGCTCGCGGCCGCCATCCTGGGGGGGGTCAACTTTGGCAACGGCAAGGGTGGCATGGCAGGCCCCGCCGTGGCGGCGTTCATGCTGACCTTCCTGTTCAACTTCCTCACCAGCCTGGGCCTTGGCGAACCCGGGCGTTTGATGCTGCAGGGCGCCATCATCGCGCTGGCCGCGCTGGTCTATTCACTGCGCAATCGCTGAAATAAAACCGTCTCCAAGAAAGGACCCCTGTCGATGAAAACTTCCGAGTCCCGCTACCCACTCAGTGCCGATGATGGCTATCCCATGGAGGTCTATGGCTGGAATGCGGACGCACCCCCGGCACGGGCCGTGGTGCAGATTGCGCATGGCATGGGCGAGCACACCAGCCGCTACCGGGCCCTGGCCGAGGCGTTGACCGGTGCTGGCTACGCGGTCTATGCCAATGAACACCGCGGTCATGGTGCCGATGCGGCCGGTCGCGGCGAGCTGGGTGAATTCGGCACGGGCGGCTTCGCCTCGTTGGTGGCGGATATGGCGACCCTCAGCCGATTTGCGCGGTCCCGCCACCCGGGCGCGCCCCTGATCCTGATGGGTCACAGCATGGGCTCGTTCGCGACGCAGGTCTATATGCTGGACCACAGCGCGCTGGTACAGGGTATTGCCCTGTCCGGCACGACGGCGGTTGATCTGCTGGGAACCCAAATCATGGCCGGCTGGAAGCTCGAAGACGCCAACGCCGCCTTTCCGAATCCACGCACGCCGTTTGACTGGCTCAGTCGCGACCCCGCCACGGTGGATGCCTATATGGCAGATTCCCTGTGCGGTTTCACCGTGACGCCCGCGTCGTTCCAGTCGATGCTGCTGGCGTGCGCACGTGCCACGCCGGTGGATGCGTACCAGGGCGTCCGTGCGGATCTGCCACTGTTTGCCTTCGTCGGTGACCAGGATCCCATCAACAATCACCTGGAATGGTTTTATCCGCTGCTGCAACGCTATCAGCGCGCGGGTCTGACGAATGTTTCATCGCACGTCTTCGGCGGCGCCCGGCACGAGGTGTTCAACGAAACGAACCGGGCCGAAGTCGTTGCAGATTTTCTGTCATGGATTGAGCAGACCGTGCTTGGCGATCCGCGCAAGAAAACCAGCGACGCCAGCGGACAGTAAAAAGTAGCGAGACCGCTTCCCGCTGGCGAGCGAGAAATCCTGCATGATGCCGGGGATTTGGCCTATGATGCAGGCGTGTAGCAGGCAGGAGCAAGGCAATGACCGCTTTTACAGCAGTGACTATGACCCCAGCGCGGCGCCTGCCATGAGCGCCACGCGAACCGAACGGGACTCCTTTGGCGCGGTCGAGGTGCCCGCCGACCGGCTCTGGGGCGCGCAGACGCAGCGCTCGCTCGAACACTTCGACATTTCCAGCGAGCGCATGCCGGACGAAATCATCCTCGCCCTCGCCACCGTGAAGGCCGCCTGTGCCCGCGTCAACAGCGAGCTCGGCCTGTTGCCGCCGGACAAGGCGCAAGCCATCGTCGTGGCAGCAGACGAAGTGCTGTTCGGCCGCCACGAGCAGGAGTTCCCGCTGTCAGTCTGGCAGACCGGCTCGGGCACCCAGAGCAATATGAACATGAACGAGGTGCTGGCCAACCGCGCCTCCGAGCTGCTCGGTGGCGAGCGTGGTCAGCAGCGCCGCGTGCATCCCAACGACGAGGTCAATCTCGGCCAGTCGTCGAACGACATCTTTCCCACCGCCATGCACCTCGCCGCGGGCGTTGGCATCGTGCGCGCCTTGCTGCCGGCGCTGACGCATCTGCGCGCCGCGCTGGCGCAGAAGTCCATCGCCTTCGCCGACATCGTCAAGATCGGACGCACCCATTTGCAGGATGCGACACCGCTGACCCTGGGCCAGGAATTCTCCGGCTACGTCGCCCAGCTCGACCATGCCGAGGCGGTCATCACGGCCGCACTGCGCTCGCTCTACCCGCTCGCCGTCGGCGGCACCGCGGTCGGCACCGGTCTCAATACCCACCCCGAATTCGGCCAGCGCGTGGCGGCCGAACTGGCCCGCAGCAGCGGCCTGCCCTTCATCAGCGCCGCCAACAAGTTCGCCGCGCTGGCCAGCCACGACGGTCTGGTCGCCGCGCACGGCGCGCTCAAGACGCTGGCCGTCGCGCTGATGAAGATTGCCAACGACATCCGCTGGCTGGCCTCGGGGCCGCGCTCGGGCCTGGGCGAAATTTCGATTCCCGAGAACGAACCCGGCAGCTCCATCATGCCGGGCAAGGTGAACCCGACCCAGTGCGAGGCGCTGACCATGCTGTGCGCCCAGGTCATGGGCAACGACGTCGCCATCGGCATCGGCGGCGCGTCAGGCAACTTCGAGCTCAATGTCTTCAAGCCGCTGCTTGCCCACAACTTTTTGCAAAGCGTGCGCCTGCTGGCCGACGGCATGGGCAGCTTCGAGCGCCATTGCGTGCACGGCATCGAGGCGCAACGGGAGCGTATTGCCGAACTGCTGGAGCGCTCGCTGATGCTGGTGACGGCGTTGGCGCCGCACATCGGCTACGACCGCGCCGCCGAGATCGCCAAGCGCGCGCACCACGATGGCAGCACGCTGCGTGAGGCCGCGCTGGCGCTGGGGCATGTCACGGCGCAGGAGTTCGACGCCTGGGTGCAGCCCGCCGCGATGGTGGGCCGCAGCGTGCCCTGTCCCTAAGTTCTTTCCGACGAAGCTTGCTGCCTCGTGGGCATCGCCGCACGCCGCTTAGGCGATGACCCGTTTGGCCTGCTCCGCGCGACGGCTGGTGTGTTGGCCGCTCAGTACGAAGCCACGCACTTGACCCTGCGCGTCGATGAACTGCCACAGCCCGGGCTCCGCGCTGCGCCAGTCACCGGCCGTGCCAGGTGCGGGCGCGGCGACCACCATCGGCAGCGCCGGGGTTTTGATCAGCACCGGCATCAGCGGAAAAACCAGCTCGGTGCGGGTGCCGGCCAACGTGGCCGCCAATGCCCTGGCCGCGTTCATGATCGGCATCACGTAGGGCAGGGTGCGGCCGCCCGAAACCGCTGGGCTGCCAGCGTCGTTCCAGGAGCCGGCCGCGTACTGCGCACCGTCGCCCAGGGCAAAGATGTGCGGGCTGCTGGTTTGCAGGGTGGCATCCACCACGACGCCGCGCTCGCAGCGCAGTCCGGCGGCCTGGGCCAGTGTCGTGTCCGCTCTCAAACCGATAGCACTCAGCACCCTGTCGACAGGGACTAACTGCCCATTTGACAACTCGACCTGGAGCGCAGAACGGTGTGCATCGGCGCCCCTGTTCATGGCCGTCACCGTGGCCCCAAAGTGCCAGTGCACGCCCAGCGCCGCCAGTGCCTCGCGCAGCTGTGTGCTGGCGTGCGCCGGCAACAGCGCGGCAATCGGCCCCGCCGCCGGGTCTACCACGCTCACCTGGTAGCCAGTGGCCGCCAAGTCGTTGGCAAACTCGCAGCCAATCAGGCCCGCGCCCATGATCAGGACATGCTTCTTGGGACGCTCGGCGGGCTCGGACGTGCTCTCATTTTCATGGCTGCTACCGCTTGTCAGACGGGCGTGAAACGCCGAAAAGTCGTCGAGTGAGTTGATGGACTGCACTTGGTCTGCCGCGTCCCCCGCGAGCGGCACCCGAATCGGCTGCGCGCCCGTGGCCAGCACCAGCTGGCTGTAACCGAACGCACCCTGGTCGGTGCTGATCATCCGGGTCACCGGGTTGACGGCCGTCACCCGCGTGTGGGCGAGCAGGATGAGCTGGAGCGTCTCCACCATCCTGGTGGCCGGTGTACTGATCAGCTGCGCCGGAGCACGGCCCTGCGCAAACGCGTTCGACAGCGACGGTTTGGCATAGAAGTCGCCACTGTCGGCGGTGATCAGCATCACCGGCGTGCTGCGGTCGAGTTTGCGGAACTCGCGCGCCGTGGTCCAACCCGCCAGACCGGCGCCAATGATGATGATGGGGTTCATTTCAGATCTCTACGGTTTCAAAGTCAGCCTTGGCCACACCGCAATCCGGGCAGGCCCAAGCCTCGGGCACGTCGGCCCATGAGGTGCCGGGCGCAATGCCGTCTTCCGGGCGGCCGCTGGCTTCGTCGTAGATGAAGCCGCAAACAATGCAAAGATAGGTTTTCATGGGATGTTTCCGCAAGTATTGGTTAAATCGGGCCGTAGCCCCCGTTGGATATGCGTAATATGCTACTAAATATATAGCGAATTGCTTGCGCCGAAGGTTATACCGCAGCCTGCGCCGTCACCTTGTTCAGCTGTTCTTGATAGTGCCTGGCGTGGCGCTCTTCCACCTTGGCCAGCGCGGCAAAGCGCTTCTGGGCTTTTTCCAGCGTGGCGCGGAAGGTGGCCGCGTGCACCTTGCTTTCTTCAATCTGCTCATCGATCTCGGCCACGGCAGCGGCGTGGCCTTCTTCCTCCGCGGTCTTGCGAAAGCCGGGGTACATCTCACTGTACTCGTAGGTTTCGCCGTCGATGGCGATTTGCAGCGCGCGGGCCGACGTCATGCTGGCCTTGGGGTAGAGCAAATCCAGGTGGCCAAAGGCGTGCATCAGCTCCTGGTCAGCGGTGGCTTCAAAGGTGCGGGCCGTGTCCTCGTCACCCATCTCGCGCGCCAGTTTGGCGAGATAGCGGTATTTGATGTGCGCCATGGATTCGCCGGCAAAGGCGGATTCGAGGTTGGCGAGGGTCTTGATCTCGGGGCGTTGGGCGGCAGTCATGGTGAGCTCCTGTGGGTTGAACGGTTCGCTGATAGAAGATTTCAATCAGCACAGGACGAATGGTAGAGATTGTAAATTAACAAAGCCAATTGCTTTTTGCTAAGCGATTGATAGGGGCTATCGAGACGGGAAGGCCAGCGTCACCCTGGGTCAGCGAAAACCGGGGCCTCTGCGGTAACGCCGTAGGGCGGTTGGGGTCATTGCACATCGGTCGCATCGGCAAAATCGGTCATACTTGGATTTTCTGCGGGAGGCTCACACTTGGAACCGGACGACCCGATCTATACGGCGCTGTTCACCTACACCAAAGCCTTGTCGGTTGCGCTGGGCTACCGGGACTCCTTGACACGACTGCATTCCGAGCGTGTGCGCGGTCTCTCCGAGGCCATCGGGGTGGGTTGCGGTCTGTCCCATGAAGAGCTCGGCATTCTCAGGATTGCCGCCTCGTTCCACGACGTTGGCAAAATTGGCATCCCCGACCATGTCCTGCTGAAACCTGCGCAATTTGACAGCGCCGAGTGGAAGATCATGCAGCAGCACTCCGAGATCGGGGAAAAGATCATGGCCGCGACCGAGCTCGAAGGTTCGACACACGCCGCTTTGGTCATTCGGCACCACCACGAGCATTACAACGGCACAGGCTATCCGGACCGCCTCGCGGGAGACGCCATTTCAATCTTTTCCCGCATCATCAGCATCGCCGACAGCTACGACGCCATGGCCCAGACCCGGTCCTACCATCGCTCGAAAACGCACGCCGAAATCATGCCGATCCTGCATCAGGAGAGCGGGGAAAAACACGATCCCGAACTGATGCGAATTTTTTTCAAATTCATCGAATCCAGCCCCTTCAAGGCGAACAAAATCTAGCCTCCGGGCCGAGCAGGCCGCCGGGTATCATTCCTTTTCGTTCTCATCTACAGGAGCCGCACATGGGACTGATGGACTTCATCAAGAAACAGTTCATTGACATTATTCAGTGGACTGAAAGCCAGGACGGCACACTGGCCTGGCGCTTTCCGATGGCCGACATGGAGATCCAGAACGGCGCCTCACTCACCGTGCGCGAGTCGCAGCTGGCGCTGTTTGTGAACGAGGGCAAGGTGGCGGACATGTTTGGCCCCGGCACCCACAAACTCACGACGTAGACCCTGCCGGTACTCACCTACCTGAAGAACTGGGACAAGCTGTTCGAGTCGCCCTTCAAGAGCGATGTCTACTTTTTCAGCACGCGCCAGCAGGTCGACCAGAAGTGGGGCACACCGCAGCCCATCACGATTCGTGACAAGGACTTTGGCGCCTTGCGTCTGCGCGCCTTTGGCAACTACACGTTCCGCGTGGCCGATCCCAAGCTCTTTCACACCGAGATTTCGGGCACGCGCGACCGCTATGGCGTGGGTGATCTGGACGGCCAGCTGCGCGGCCTCGTGCTGCAAAACATCAGCAACGCGATCGCCAGCAGCGGCATTCCGTTTCTGGACCTGGCGGCCAACCAGCTGATGTTTGTCCAGGCCCTCACGACACAACTGGCGCCCGAGTTCGCCAAGATCGGCTTGAAGCTCGAAGGCATGACGGTACAAAACCTCTCGCTGCCGGAAGAGCTGCAAAAAATACTCGACCAGAAAATCGGCATGGGCATGGTCGGCAAGGACATGGCGCAATTCATGCAGTACCAGACGGCCCAGGCGATCCCCAAATTTGCCGAAGGCGCGGCGGCGGGTGGCGGCATCGCGGGCGACGCCATGGGGCTGGGCGCCGGTGTCGCCCTGGGCCAGGTGCTGGCGCAAAACCTGCAAGCCGGTTTGCAGGGCACTGCCGGCCACGCCGCGGCGGGCGCGGCCCAGGTTGCTGGTGTGAAAGCCGAAGACGTGATGGCGACGCTGGAAAAACTGGGTGAGCTCAAAGCCAAGGGCATCCTGACGCAGGAAGAGTTTGACGCGAAGAAGGCCGAACTGCTGAAGAAGCTGGTCTGACTTTTTCCCGTTCAACCTGAACGGGGCCAGTTGCTCTCATTTCTGTCTAGCGTGGTCATCGAATCCTCCCAGCGCATCTACTGGGCTCCGTGCCCGGGCTGTGGCGCGCCGGTCGAGTTTCGCAGCGCCCAGTCCACGCACGCGGTCTGCGCCTATTGCCAGAGCACTGTCATGCGCAACGGCGAGACGCTGGCGCGCATCGGCAAGATGGCCGAGCTGTTTGACGACCACAGCCCGCTGCAACTCATGGTCAGGGGCAGCTGGAACAACAAGGCCTTCACCCTGGTCGGCCGCCTGCAGTACAAGTACGGCGAGGGCACCTGGACCGAGTGGCATGCGGTGCTGGATGACGGCAGCAGCGCCTATCTGAGTGAAGACAACGGCGCGTATGTGTTCAGCACGCCGCTGGCAAGCCAGCGTGAACTGCCAGAGGCCGCACACTTCCGCGTCGGTGGCACCACTGCCATCAACGGCCAATCCTTCAGCGTCGCCTCGAACCAGCAGGTGGCGCTGATCTCGGCGCAGGGCGAACTGCCGCGCCTGCCTGAGCTGGGCAAGCCATTTGCCATGGTGGAGTTGCGCAGCCAGGGCAGCGGCAGCATCGGCCGGGAGGAGTCGGTGCTCAGCATTGACTACGGCAGCCGGCCGCCCAGCGTGTCCATCGGCAAACCGGTTTTGCTGGACGAGCTCAAGCTCTCCGGCCTGCGTGACGAGTCGGTCAAGGATGAGAAGGGCCGCCAGTTCAACTGCCCCCAGTGCGGCGCGCCTGTGGCGGTGTTGCTGGCCAGCAGCAAGAGCATTAGCTGTGCGTCGTGCCACAGTCTCATTGACATGTCGCAGGGCGTGGGCGCCGAACTCAAGCACGCGATCCAGGACGAGCCGGTGGCGCCCCTGATCGCCCTCGGCACGATCGGCCGGCTGCAGGGCCTGGACTGGCAGGTGGTGGGCTTCCAGCATCGCATGGGCAATGACCCTGGCGACCCGAGTGACCCGGACGAGCAGTTTGGCTGGGAAGAATATTTGCTCTACAACGCCCGGCGCGGCTTTACCTTTCTGGTGGATTCCACCGAAGGCTGGAGTGTGGTCAAGCCCACCACCGGCGCGCCCGTGATGAGCGAGAACGGCCGGACGGCCACTTATCTGGGCACCCACTACCAGCTGAAAGAAAGCTACAACGCCGAGACCACCTATGTGGCCGGTGAGTTCTACTGGCAGGTCAGTCGCGGCCAGAAGACCTCGAACCGCGATTTCGCCAGTGGCAAAAGCCTGCTGTCGCTGGAGCAGTCAGCCAATGAAGTGACCTGGTCGGTCGGCAGCCAGATGGAGAGCGATGCCGTCGCCAAGGCGATGGGCTTCGGCACGGTCGTCGTGCTCTTTCTCATCCTGCTGCTGTTCCTGTTCTTGATAAGCCGGTGTTCGCGCTGTGACCCGGCCACCGAGAACTGCAGCGCCAGCAGCAGCGCGCGCAGTTCAGGCGGCTCATTTGGCGGCTTCTCCAGCGGCGGCGGGCACAAATGACGCGCCCGATGTCGCTCCACGCAACTCGATATTTTTGAAGGAGATCAGCATGGATATGGAATGGATGAGACCCGGGGCTTTTTTAGGCTCCATCGTGTTTGCGCTGATGGGCGTGATCATTTTCTGGCTGAGTTTTATGATCATCGACAAGCTCACGCCCTACAAGCTGTGGGAAGAAATTATTGAGAAGCAAAACGTGGCGCTGGCGCTGGTCGTGGCCGCCATGTCGCTGGGCATTTGCATCATCGTGGCTGCCGCCATCCATGGATGAGCAGTGAGAAGCTGAACGGGCCGCGCCCGGTTGAAGTCGCCCTGCTGGCCTCGGTTTTCATCGTCTCGGCCTGTGGCCTGGTCTATGAACTCGCGGCCGGCGCACTCGCGTCCTATCTGCTGGGCGACTCGGTGCTGCAGTTCTCCACCGTCATCGGCACCTATCTGTTTGCCATGGGCGTGGGTTCCTGGCTGTCGCGTTTCTTCGAGCGCCAGTTGCCCGCCCATTTCTTGCGCATAGAACTGCTGGTAGCCCTTGTCGGTGGTACGTTACCCGCTCTGCTTTTTATAGCAAATGCCGGGCTGCCGGGTTCTTTCCGGTTGCTGCTCTACGGCTTGGTGCTGGCGGTCGGCACGCTGGTGGGGCTGGAGATTCCGCTGGTGATGCGCATCCTCAAGCGCAATGTGGCGCTCAAAGACCTGGTGTCGCAGGTGCTCACCTTTGACTATCTGGGGGCGCTGGCCGTGTCGCTGGCTTTTCCGCTGGTGCTGGTGCCCCAGCTCGGCCTGATCCGCACCGGCTTGCTGTTCGGGCTGATGAACGCGGCGGTGGCCTTGTGGGCGCTGTGGCTGTTTCGCCATGAGCTGCGCCAGTTCAGGGCGCACGCCTTCGCCTGCGTCGCCACGCTGGGCGCTTTGGCGGGCGGCATGGCCGCCGCCGAGCACATCACGACCTGGGCCGAAGACAAGATGTACCAGGACCACGTAGTGTTTGCCCGCACCTCGCCCTATCAGCGCATCGTGGTGACCTACGGCGGCGGCGAAGGCCGGACTGGCTACCGGCTGTTTCTGAATGGCAATCTGCAGTTTGCGCAGCGCGACGAATACCGCTACCACGAAGCGCTGGTGCACCCGGTGATGGCGGCCTTTTCGGCAACCGGTGGCGCCCCCAAAAAGGTGGCGGTGCTGGGCGGCGGCGACGGCATGGCAGTGCGCGAAATCCTCAAGTACCCCGGTGTCGAAAGCGTCACGCTGGTCGAGCTGGACCCGGCCATGACCGAGCTCTTCTCAAAACAGCCGACGTTGGTGCAACTCAACGGCGGCGCCTTGCACTCACCCAAAGTCAAGATCATCAACACCGACGCCTTCAGCTGGCTGGAGAGCAACGCCGAGACCTTTGACGTGATCGTCGTGGACTTTCCCGATCCGACCAATTTTTCCATCGGCAAGCTCTACACCAACTCGTTTTACGCTCTGCTCGATCGGCACCTGGCGGCCAGTGGCTACGCCGTGATCCAGACCACCTCGCCGCTGGTGGCGCGCAAGAGTTTCTGGACCGTGGTCAGCACCATCGAATCGGTCGGACTCACGGCCACGCCCTACCACGCGCATGTGCCGAGCTTTGGAGAGTGGGGCTACGTGATCGCCAGCCGCCGGCCGTACCGGCTGCCGACTGCCCTCCCCGAAGGCCTGCGCTTCTTGAGCCCGCACAGCCTGCCCTTGCTGTTTGACTTTCCGCTGGATATGGCGCGCGTGCCGGCCGAGGTCAATCGTTTGTCGAATCAGGTGCTGGTGACGACGTATGAGGCGGAATGGGGCAAGGTGGGGCGGTGAATTTTCTTCCCTCTCTATCCCTCCAGCCCCCTTTCCACCCCCACCGGGGCGGAAAGGGGGAGCCTCATTTGATCGCCCGCGCCGGGATCGGATTTATCGGGGACGGTTACGACTGTATTTGGCGCGGCAAGAATTCAAGGCGCGAGTTTCGAGCGCCGGAGGCGAGTGGGTTGAGAGGGGGGCACTGAGCGCGACGTCTTTTTTTGTCTCCTCGCAGCCGCGCAGCGGCAGCCGGTGCCGGACCACAGCGTGGGAGGCAGCCCCAACCGTTTCCCTGGGCCGTAGCGTGCCACCGCAGTCGCAACCTTCCCCGATTTCCCCGTTGCCGAAGGCCTGGGGTCAAATGAGGCGCCCTCTTCCACCCAGCGGGGCGGGAGAGGGGCGGGGGGGAGTGAGTGGGGACAAGCGAGGTGTAACAACCGCCAATCACCTTACCACGCGGCAAAAGCGGAATCATGAAGCGCCGCCACTTCATCGCAGCCTCGACCCTGCCCCTGCTAGGTTGCGAAAAACCCGAAGAAATCACCGGCAGCTTCACCGGCATCAACCATGAGCGCGGGCACTTGCTGCGGGACAACAAGACGTGGCCCAGCCCGTCCGTCACGCGCAAGACGGACGTGATCATCGCAGGCGGCGGTGTCGCGGGCTTGGCCGCAGCCCGTGCCCTGCGCCTACAAGGCCAGGACGACTTTGCCCTGCTGGAGCTGGAAGACACGGCGGGCGGCAACAGCCGCGGCGGCGCGGTGAACGGCATCGCCTGCCCGCTGGGCGCGCATTACCTGCCGCTGCCCAGTGACGATGCGCCCGAGGTGCAGGATTTGCTGGAAGAACTTGGCTTGCGCCGCCGCGTCGCGGGCCGCTGGGAATACGAGGAGCGTCACCTGTGCCACAGCCCGCAGGAGCGCCTGTTTTTCAACGGCGCCTGGCAAGACGGCTTGCTGCCGTTGCAGGGTGTCGGCGCCGCCACCTTGGCGCAGTACCAAAAATTTTCCGGGTTGGTGGAACAGGCCCGTAGCGCCGCGCGCTGGACGATCCCTGTATCAAATCGGCCTCTAGCCCCCGTGCAACGTGCGCTAGTGTAGTGTTGCAAT
>NZ_DHXT01000033.1:18856-28348 GCF_002413825.1 Rhodoferax sp. UBA5149 | reverse complement strand
CGTCCAGATCAGGGTCGCCCGCCAGCATCAGCTGCACGGTCGCGGGGTCGATCGGGCGCGCCGCCATTTCATACAAGGCCTGCAGCATTTCCATGCCGCGCTTGGCGTTGGCTTTGGTGCCGTCGACCTTGAACTGCTCGTGCCGGTGCGCAATTTTGACTTGCAAGGCCACTTCGATGGTGCGCAGATGCTCGTCCATGGGGCCGCACAGATGGGACAGCCGGGTGTTGTTGGGCGGGGAAAACAGGTGTCTGAGAATCAAGTTGATAATTCCTGAAAAGGGTTACCCATGATAGGCAAAAAATGATCGGCAAACTGACGGGCACGCTGAGCGACAAAAATCCCCCCCAGGTGCTGGTGGACTGCAACGGCGTCGGCTACGAGGTTCACGTGCCCATGAGCACGTTTTACAACCTGCCGGAGCTGGGCGCGCGAGTGACTTTGCTGACGCACTTTGTGGTGCGTGAAGATGCGCAGATTCTTTATGGTTTCGAGAACGCGCGCGAGCGCGAGGCCTTTCGCCAGCTGATCAAGATTTCGGGCGTCGGGCCGCGCACCGCCTTGTCGGTGCTGTCGGGCATGAGCGTGGCCGAACTGGCCCTGGCGGTGACGCTGCAGGAAGCGGGGCGTCTGATCAAGGTGCCCGGCATTGGCAAGAAAACGGCGGAACGCTTGTTGCTGGAACTCAAAGGCAAGCTCGGCCCCGACATCGGCGTTGCCGCCAATGTCGCCAACGACGCCCAGAGCGACATCCTGCAGGCCCTGCTGGCGCTGGGTTACAGCGACAAGGAAGCGGCTGCCGCCTTGAAGGCATTGCCCAAAGAGGTGGGCGTGAGCGAGGGCATCAAGCTGGCGCTGCGGGCGCTGGCGAAGTAGGCTGTAAGAGCCAGACTGAAGCAGGCGCCGCGTTGCTACGATGCACGCCATGACCCTTGCCAGCCCCTCTCATCTTGTCCATGCCTATCTTCAGTCCCTGCAAAAAGAGCTGTCGCGCGGCGACGCCACTGAGCACACGCACCGCAGCGCACTCAAAGCGCTGATTGAGTCCGCCGCCCCCGGCTTACTGGCTACCAACGAGCCTAAAGCCACCCAGCGCGAAAACAAGCCCGATTACATCGTGCGCAAAGCCGCGTCGGTGATTGGCTTTGTTGAAGCCAAAGACGTGGACAAAAGCCTCAAAGCCACGCTCAAAACGAACCAGCTCAAGCGCTACCTTGAAGCTCTTCCCAACCTGATGTTGACCAACTACCTCGACTTCATCTGGTTCGTCGGCGGTGAAAAGCGCATGGAAATCAGCCTTGGCAGCCTGAATGGCCAGCATGTGGCGCCCGCCAAAGATGCATCTGCGCGGTGGGACGAATTGATAGCCTGCTTTCTGGCCGAAGTCAGTCCCACTGTCTCCAGCCCGACCCAGCTCGCCAAAAACCTGGCAGGTCAAACCCGACTGTTGCGCGATTTGTCGCTGGAGTTGTTGACGGCTGGTGAGAGTGACCTCTTTGAGCAAGAGCAAAGTTTTCGCGCCCTGTTGGTGACCGACCCCAGCGCCCTGATCCTGGACCCGGCCACCGGCACGGCCACTTTTTTGCGCAAGGTGATAGCCCTCATTCACCAACGGGTGGACGGCCAGCACGGCGCCGGGGCTTGGCCGGGTTACGTGCGCTCGCAGTTGCTGCCCCGCATCTTTGGCTTCGAGCTGATGATGGGCGCCCTACACGGTGGCCCACCTCAAGCTGGCCTTGCAGTTGCAGGAGTCGGGCTTTGAGTTTCAAACCGGTGAGCGCCTGCATGTGTACCTGACCAACACGCTGGATCAGTTGCACCAGCAAACTGCCGCCATGCTGGGCCAGTGGATCGCCAAGGAAAATGAAGGCGCCGAGAAAATCAAGATCGACAAGCCCGTCGTGGTGGTCGTGGGCAACCCGCCGTATTCAGGCGAGTCGCGTAATAAAAGCGACTGGATCATGCAGTTGCTGCAGAGCTACAAGACCGAGCCCGAAGGCGGCCCGCTGAAAGAGCGCAACAGCAAGTGGCTCAATGATGATTACGTCAAGTTCATCCGCTTTGCGCACGACCGCATTGCCCGCACCGGCCACGGCATCGTGGCCTTCATCACCAACCACGGCTGGCTCGACAACCCCACCTTTCGCGGCATGCGGGCGCGGTTGATGGCTGATTTTGATGATATCTATGTGCTGGACCTGCACGGCAACAGCAAGAAAAAAGAGCGCACGCCCGTGGCCTTGAAAGCGCAGGGTGACGACAAAAACGTGTTTGATATTGAACAGGGCGTGAGCATCACCTTTCTCGTCAAACTGCCCAACTCCGTTCCGGTTGAGCCGGTCGAAGCCGGTGAAGAAGTTTTTGAACTCACCGCCCCTGAACCCGGCGTTGTGAAAAAAGCCAAACACCGCCAGCTCGAAGGCGGCAAAGTCACGCTCAAGGCCCGCATTCACCAGGCCGACCTGTGGGGCAGCCGCGACTACAAATACGACTGGCTGGAGAAACACAGCTTGTTGGATACACCGTGGCAAGACTTGCAACCCGCCTTGCCGCAACTGCTGCTGGTGCCGCGCGATGAAACTGATGCGGCGGAGTACGAGCGGGGCTGGAAGGTGACGGACATCTTTCCAATGAACGGTACAGGCGTGATCACCAAATGCGATCAACTCAACATCAGCTTCAGTGCCAAAGAGTGCTTCGAGAAAGTTTCTTGGCTGTTAACAGCAACGGAGTCGGATGCCCGACAACGTTTCCGTTTGCCAAAGCTGGGCGTGCGAGACTGGAGTTTTGGCGCAGCAGTTTCAGACGTTAAAAACTCGGGGCCAGATGAGATTTTCGTAAAGCCTGTCTTGTACCGCCCATTTGATCAGCGGTATTTGTATTACACGGGGCGCAGTAAAGGGCTCATGGGTTGGCCGGTACAAAAGCTCTTTCGTCATTTTTCAGAGAGTCCGAACATTGGATTGATCACCTCTCGCCTGACCAAGGGTGAGCCGTTCGCTCACGCACAGATCACCGACAAAATCACCGAGGTGATTTGCATGTCGCCACAAACGTCGAATAATGGTTTTGTGTTTCCGCTCTGGCTGCTGCCCGAGCAGCCCCAGCCAGATCAGCCGCTGAGCGCGCAGCGCCACCCGCGAGCTGATGCAGGAGATTGACGCCATTGCCAACGGCAAGCTCTGGCCCGAAGCGGCAGTCAGTCTTTGACCTTTCATCAGTAGTTTGCGTGGTGTTGCAGCTTGCGGATATTTTGACAGCTCGTATCCCAAACAATACAATCTAAGCAATGAAGCTCATCCACACCACGGAAGTTTTCGATACTTGGTTCGCCGGGTTGAAGGACAAGCAGGCAGCGCGGCGGGTGCAGGTTCGCGTCGACCGTGCGGAGGGTGGCAACTTTGGCGATTGCGAACCGGTGGGTGAGGGGGTGTCGGAAATGCGGATTCATTACGGGCCGGGTTATCGCGTGTATTTCGTGCAGCGCGGCATGGAGGTGGTGATTCTGCTGGCAGGTGGCGACAAATCAACTCAGTCGAGTGACATTAAAACTGCGCTGGAAATTGCGCGGCAACTGTAGGAGGTCAATATGGAAACGATCAAGCTGCGCAAATGGGATAGCGCCGAACACCTTAAAACCGACGAGGACATGGTGCTCTACCTGGAAGCCTGTCTGGAGGAGGCAGGGGACGATGCGGCGTTTATTGCCAAAGCGCTAGGTACGATTGCCCGCGCCAAGGGTATGACGCAGCTGGCCAAGGAAACCGGTCTGGGGCGCGAGAGTCTTTACAAGGCACTGTCCGGCGAAGGAAATCCAAGTTTTTCGACCATTCTCAAAGTCATTGCAGCGCTGGGCATTAAATTGCACGCCGAGACAGCGCCTGCTTAACCCTACTGCGCGTCCCGCACCGGCCGCCCATTGACGGCCTGCACCGGCCGGGCGTTGAGGGGAAACAGCTGCGAGAACAGCTTGATCTGTTCCCGGCTCACGGTGCTGGGCTGTTTGAGCACCAGCCACAGCACGCCCTCGGTACACGGCGGCGTGGTGAGCGAACCCATGAACTGGTAGTAGCGCTGGTCTTTGGGCAGCAACTCGTTCATGTCGATCAGGCCGCTGGGCAGGCGCACGCGGTCGCCGGTGTCCAGCGGCATGTGGGTCCACACCTTGTTGATCAAGGCGTTGGCGACGCCTGGGTCCAGCAAAACCGAAACCACCGCCAACTGGCCCTCGGCGTTCTTGTGCACCAGGTGCGCGACCATGGCAAAGCCCTGGTAATTGACGCGCTCTTCCGACGGGTGATGAAAGTGGAACTGCACCAGTTTGTAGGTCGAGCCGCGCACCGTCAAGGTGTTGTCGCCGACCAAATCAACCTGGATCGTGTGGCCATTGTTGACCACGCTGCCGCTGCTGGGCTGGTAATTGAATTGCAGTGGCTCCGCTGGTCCCTGCAACGTGTCCGACTCGTCGATGTTGATGGGGGACTGGCGCTTGCCAAGGGCGCAGATATTGAAGTCGGGCTTGAGCTTGCCCCAGGCCTGGGGCCCATTCGCGCCCTCATAACTCCAATGCACTTCGCCGCCATGTTGGGGGTCCTCGACCTCGGTGCTGGTGTCGAGACCCACGTCGTGGCCCGTCAAGGCGGCGGCTTTGGCGCGGATGTACTGGCGGCTGGCCTGCGGGTTGACGGCGGTGTGCCGGTGGGCGGCTGCCTGCGCGGGCGCGGCGCCATGCGCGCCGTCGGCTGTCTTGGGCGGCGCCTCCGCTGGCGCGGGCTCCGCTTTGGCGGGCACCGTGATGTATTTTTTTTCTTTGCCGTTGATCACCAGGGTCATGCGTTTTTGGACCAGCACACCGTTTTCAACGGCTTCTTGCAATTGGTCCGCCACGCTTTTGGCCGCGGAAGCCGGTGTCGCCGGTTTTTTCGCTGCGACGGCGGGGCTGTCGGCGGCTGCTGCCGCATGGTCCGCCGCACGGGCCAGGGTCGGCAGACCGGCTGCCAGGGCGATGGCAAGGACCGAGAACACGCCCCAGACCCGCCAGGAACGCACCCATGGGTGCACCAGGCCGCCAAGGGGAAGCCGGCCCTGCGCAAGAGGGCGGTGTGCAAGAGGCTGCAGGCGAGTCGTTTTCATGTCAGGCGGACCCAGTGGACGTGCACGATGATCAGGCCGCCTTGGATACAGACGGGTTGGTGCCTTGTTATCGGCATTTTTGCCAGGGCACTTGAGCCGGTCAGTTCCGCTGCAGGCTATAGTCAAGCCCCCATCAGCCTCCCCACCCGCCGTGAGCATTCAAACCGACGACTTTGCCGCCCCGCCGCCCAAACGCATGGTGTCCGCCGCCCCGGCCTCGCCCAACGAGGAGGCGATCGAGCGCGCCCTGCGGCCCAAGCTGCTGGATGAGTACGTCGGCCAGGCCAAGGTGCGCGAGCAGCTGGAGATTTTCATCAGCGCCGCCAAAATGCGCGACGAGGCGCTGGACCACGTGCTGCTGTTCGGCCCGCCCGGTTTGGGCAAAACCACGCTGAGCCACATCATTGCGCACGAGTTGGGGGTGAACTTGCGCCAGACCAGTGGCCCGGTGCTGGAAAAACCCAAGGACCTGGCGGCCCTGCTGACCAATCTGGAGAAGAACGACGTTCTCTTCATTGACGAAATTCACCGCCTCAGCCCGGTGGTGGAAGAGATTCTGTACCCGGCGCTGGAAGACTACAAGATTGACATCATGATTGGCGAGGGGCCGGCGGCGCGCTCCATCAAGCTCGATCTGCAGCCCTTCACGCTGGTCGGTGCCACCACCCGGGCCGGCATGCTGACCAACCCGCTGCGCGACCGCTTTGGCATCGTGGCGCGGCTGGAGTTTTATTCGGCCGAAGAATTGGGACGCATCGTCAAACGCAGTGCCGGCCTGCTCAAGGTGCCGACCGATGACAAGGGCGGTTTCGAGATTGCCCGGCGTTCGCGCGGCACGCCCCGCATCGCCAATCGGCTGCTGCGCCGGGTGCGTGACTATGCCGACGTCAAGGGCGCGGGCGAGATCACGCTCGATATCGCGAATCGCGCGCTGGCCATGCTCGATGTCGATCCGCAGGGCTTTGATCTGATGGACCGCAAGCTGCTCGAAGCCGTGATCCACCGCTTTGACGGCGGCCCGGTTGGCCTCGACAACATCGCCGCCAGCATTGGCGAAGAGCGCGAAACGATTGAAGACGTGATTGAGCCCTATCTCATCCAGCAAGGCTATCTGCAGCGCACGCCGCGTGGACGCATCGCCACGCTGGCGGCCTACCGTCATCTGGGCGTGACGCCACCCAATCGCGACGCCGATATGTTTGGCGCTTGAACCGGCCCTGGCTTTTCCGGAATAACTTTCACGTCAATGGGTCTGGCGTTGTGCGCCATCAAGAGCTGCGCCACGTAATAGGTCGATAGCACCCACAAGGACACCATCGGCAGCGGCTGCACGAAACGGTTGATGGCAATCAGGGAGTCGCTGAGCATGAAGACGCAGGCGCCCAGCGCCACCGCCGTGGCGGCCGCGTCGCGCTGGGTCATCGCCCGGCCAATGGCCTGGGCCGTCATCAGGGCGATCACGCTCACGTAGGCGGCGACCGCCACTTTGAGCACCGGGTCACCCAGTCCGCCCCAGACCCAGGCATACATGGCAGCCCCCGCGCCCAGCGTGCCCAGCAGGGCATGGCGGCTGGGAAACCAGGGCACGCCCTGGCGGAACAGGGTGATGTAAAAAAGATGGCCGACCAGGAACGAGGCCAGGCCCGGAATGAAGAAATTGCCGGGCAGCATCAGGAACACATCACCCGCCAGCGAGGCCGCCAGTGCCGCCATCAATAAGGCATCAAATCGCATTCCAGCCCTCGATTTGATTGCGCGATCAGCTACAAAAACAATAGCAAACAGCATCGTCAGGGGTTTGAAGATGAAGTGCAATTCGAGCAGGCCCAGCGTGCTTGTGGCGGCGGCCAGGGCGGCCGTCTCGATCAGCAGCAGCTCCAGCACGCTGATGCGGCCCTGCAGCACGGCGCCCATCGCCCAGTAGCCGGCCACCAGTGCCGCACTCCAGACCGCCAGGGTGTGCAGGGGCCAGCGGTCGGCAAACCACAAAACAGCCGACACGCCCAGCAGCAAGAGCACGAACTGCACGACCACAAACCCCAGCACGGCGCGGCTTGCAGGTGGGTCAAAGGGCGTGATGCGCGCCAGGTCGAAGTCGGGTTTGGGAAAACGCCGGGCCACGTCGACGGGGCGCCAGCCCGGCGGCTTGAACCAGATCCGCAGCTTGTCGGCCCGATGGCGCGTGTGCCACGAATCTTTCAGCAAAGCCCAATAGACCTCGGCATTGGCCCACAGCGGGTCCCAGCTGTTGAGCGGGCTGCGCGTGCCGTAGACGCATTTTTCACCTTCTTCATGGAAGCTGCCGAACAGCCGGTCCCACACCATCAAAATGCCGCCGAAATTCTTGTCCAGGTAAGCGTCATTCACGGCACGGTGCACGCGGTGGTTCGAGGGCGAGCAGAACACGCGGTCAAACCAGCCCAGTTTGCCGACCTGCTCGGTGTGGACCCAGAACTGGTACAGCAGATTCACCAGGGCCACGATGCCAAACACCAGCGGCGGCACGCCGGCCAGCGCCATGGGCAGATAAAACAACCAGCCCAGCAGGGCGCCACTGCTGGTTTGGCGCAAGGCCGTGGACAGGTTGTAGTGCTGGCTTTGGTGATGCACCACATGCGCCGCCCAGAACGCGGCACTGCGGTGGCTGCAACGGTGCAGCCAGTAGTAGCAAAAGTCATAAAAAATGAGCGCCAGCAACAGGCCATAGCCGGTGCGCCAGAAGCCGGTGTCTGCCCCCGCGGCGACCTTCGCATAGATCGCGGTGTAGAGGCCGATGGTGAGCAGCTTGGTAAAGATGGCGCCGAGCTGGCTCAGCACCCCCAGGCTGATGCTGTTGATGACGTCGCCCAGCCGGTAGTTGTTGTGACCGCTGCCGCGGCGCTGGCGCGCGAAAGCCCAGGCCAACTCCAGCGCCATCAGCACGAAAAACACGGGCGTCACCAACACGATGACCTGAAATTGATTCATGCGCTGATTTTGCCGCGAGTCATCTCGCGGCGGCCCTCAGGTACTGGTTTCGTCCAGGGTTGCATCGTCGTCGAGGTGGCGCGTGTCCGACCAGCCCACCAGCGTCATGCCTTCGGGCGTCCACAGCAGGCGGTTGATGGCGGTATTGCCCAGCGCCCAGCTGCGCGGTGCCTGTATCTCCTGTCCGGTGGCGGCGCGGTACAGCACGTCCATCACGCCGCCGTGGGCCACCAGCACAATTTGCTCTCCCAAATGCCGGGCGGCCAACTCGGACGCGGTGCGCGTGATGCGTTCGCGCACGTCCACCAGCGATTCGCCGCCCTGCGGCGCCCACAGCGGGTCGCGCTTGCGCCAGCGCTGGGCCTGCTCGGGCCAGATGGTCTCGATCTCGGCAAAGGTCTTGCCCTGAAAGACGCCAAAACCGCGCTCGCGCAAGCCCTCATGGGTTTGCACGGCCTGTCCGGTGGTGTGGGCGATCGAGCGTGCCGTGTCCCGGGCGCGCGACAGATCGCTGGCGTAGATGGCTTGAATCGACTCGCTCGCCAGCGCCCGCGCCAGGCGCTTCGCCTGTTGGCGGCCGGTCTCGTTCAGACCAATGTCAAGTTGGCCCTGGATGCGCGTGTCCACGTTCCAGGCGGTTTCGCCGTGGCGAATGGCAATGATGCGGGTGGCTTGCATGGCTTCAAAAAATCAGACTTGAACGCGGAGCACCTGCAGGCGGGGCAAGGACGCCAGCGGGAACGCCTCTTCGTCAAACACCTTGTCGCCGTCCGCGTCGGGCAGGCCGGTGGTCTGGATGTCCTTGAAGTTGTGGCGCGCCGTGTCCATCAGGTGCGAGGGCACCACGTTTTGCAGCGCGGTGAACATGGTCTCGGTGCGGCCGGGGTATTGTTTCTCCCACTCGCGCAGCATGTTGCCAATCTGTTTGCGCTGCAGGTTTTCCTGGCTGCCGCACAGGGAGCAGGGAATGATGGGGAACTGGCGATGCGCGGCCCAGCGCGTGAGGTCTTTTTCGGCCACGTTGGCCAGTGGCCGGATCACGATGTGGCCGCCGTTGTCGCTCACCAGTTTGGGCGGCATGCCCTTGAGCTTGCCGGCGAAGAACATGTTGAGGAAAAAGGTTTGCAGCATGTCGTCGCGGTGGTGACCGAGCGCGATCTTGGTGATCTTGAGCTCGTCGGCCACCCGGTACAAAATGCCGCGGCGCAGGCGGCTGCACAGGCTGCACATGGTCTTGCCTTCGGGAATCACCTTCTTCACGATGCTGTAGGTGTCCTGCGTTTCGATATGAAACGGCACGCCGAGATTCTTCAGGTATTCGGGCAGGATGTGATCCGGAAAGCCGGGCTGTTTCTGGTCCAGGTTGACGGCAATCAGCTCGAACTTGATGGG
>NZ_DHXT01000033.1:0-18649 GCF_002413825.1 Rhodoferax sp. UBA5149 | reverse complement strand
TTGATGGCACAGGCGTTTTTCCAGCTTGTTGATTTCGTGCTCGATTTTGACTTCCTTCTTGAGTTCTTTTGCCAACGGAACGACCTCGTTTTCAATCCAGACTGCATTCATATTCTTTTCTCCTGTCACCACTGGCCGGTTTCGACGCGGATGGCGACTTCGCAGTCGTCAAAGATTTCCAGTTTGGCAATCTTCACGCGCACGCCCAGCACGCCGGGCAACTGCATCAGCCGGTTGGCCAGTTTTCCGATCAGGCTCTCCAGCAGATTCACGTGTTCGGCGGTGCACTCGTTGATGATGATCTGGCGCACCTTGCGGTAGTCCAGCACGTGGTGGATGTCGTCATCAATCGGCAGCAGCGGCTGCTTGCCCAGGCTGAGCTCGGCATCGACCTGAATCGGCTGCGGCGCGGTTTTTTCGAGCTCCAGAATCCCCAGGTTGGCGTTAAAACGCAAACCGGTGAGCGTCAGGGTCTGATTACCAAAAGTGTGGGGCATGGTGGGGCACGGTAAATAGGGGGTGGGTTCGCTGCAGGGCGTCACAGCATGGAGAAATCGCGCTCGAATTTCATCAGGTGCTGGCCGCCATCGACCAGAATCGTGGTGCCGGTGATGGACTGGTTCTCCATCGCAAACTTCACCGTGGCGGCCACATCGGCCGGCGTTGACGAGCGGCCCAGCGGCGAGAGCTGGTGCAGGGTTTCAAATTTTTCAGGAGTCAGCAGGTGGCTGGTCAGCGTCAGGCCGGGGGCCACGCCGACGACGCGAAGCTGCGGGCTGAGCGCCATGGCCAGCATGGTGGTGGCGGCTTCCAGCGCGGCTTTGGACAGCGTGTAGCTGAAGAAATCGGGGTTTTGGTTCCACAGCTTCTGGTCCAGCAGATTCACCACCACGCCCAATGGTCGGCGCGCCTGCGCGCTGGCGGCCCCATCGCGCTTGAGCACATGCGAATGCAGCGCCTGCGCCAGCAGAATGGCGGCGCCGGTGTTGCTGCGCAGGTGTTTTTCCATGGCGGCAAAGCTGAAGGTAGCGGCCGTATCGTGCTCAAAAGTGGAGGCGCTGTTGACCACGGCGTCGACCCGGCCAAATTCGGCAATGACTTGCGGCAGCAATTTCCGGACCGCTGTCTCATTCGTTAGATTTGCACGAAAAGCGGCGCTAGCCCCCGCCAATTGTGCGCAGTCAGCTACTGTTTTTGTAGCGTCTTCAAGTGAATCCCGGTAATGCACCGCGACGCGCCAGCCGTCTTTCGCCAGGGCGAGGGCGATTTCACGCCCCAGCCGTTTGGCGGCGCCAGTGACAAGAACCGTGCGGGGGGGAGCGGGGGAGGACATTCGGGGACAATTCAGGCGTGATGAAAATACCCCACAGTTTAACGAGCGCCCTCTCCAGCCACATTGCGCAGGCCATTGCCGCACAGGGCGGCTGGATCGGCTTTGATGCCTTCATGGCGCTGGCTTTGTACACGCCGGGCCTGGGCTATTACGCCAACGACAGCGCCAAATTCGGCACCCTGCCGTATGCGCTGCAGGCGGGCGTGCCGGTGGCCGGCAGCGACTTTGTGACCGCCCCCGAGATGACACCGCTGTTTGGCCAGACGCTGGCGGCCCAGGTGGCGCAGGCCTTGCAGGTGACGCAAACCAGCGAGGTCTGGGAGTTTGGCGCCGGCTCCGGCGCGCTCGCGCTGCAGCTGCTGCAAACGCTGGAGGCGCTGGGTATCCCGGTGCAGCGCTATTGCATTGTTGATTTGTCGGGCAGCTTGCGCGCGCGTCAGCAGAAAAAACTGGAAAAGTACGCCCACCTCGTGCACTGGGTCAGTGCGCTGCCCGACACCCTGCAAGGCGTGGTGGTCGGCAATGAGGTGCTGGATGCCATGCCGGTGAAGCTGCTGGCCCGGGTGGACGGCGTCTGGCATGAGCGCGGCGTGGTCGTGGGCCCGGCGTCGGCGGGGGGCGAGCTCGACGTCGCACCCGCCCTGGCCTGGCAAGACCGCCCCACGGCGTTGCGCCCCCCGGTGGAGATCGACAGTGATCACGACTATGTGACCGAAATCCACCCGCAGGCCGAATCCTTTATGCGCACGCTGGCCGACAAACTGACGCTCGGCGCTGCCTTCTTTGTTGACTACGGCTTTCCCGAGCATGAGTACTACCACCCGCAGCGCCACATGGGCACGGTAATGTGCCACCGCAGCCACCGCTCCGACCCCGACCCCTTGGCGGATGTGGGGCTCAAAGACATCACCGCCCACGTCAACTTCACCGGTATTGCCCTGGCCGCCCAGGAGGCGGGCTTGAACGTGCTGGGCTATTGCACGCAGGCGCGGTTTTTGATCAATTGCGGCCTCGGGCCCAAGATGGATGCCGCTTCTCTGGCGGCGCGGGTGCAGGCGCAAAGGCTGATCCTGGAGCATGAAATGGGTGAGCTGTTCAAGGTCATTGGCCTGTACCAGGGCGAGCCGTGGGACGCTATCGGTTTCTCCTACGGCGACCGCACGCACACGCTGTAGTTCGTGACAAGGGCTTGAAGTCCGCCGGTTTGAGCGCCATGTGCGAGTCAGAAAGGTAGCCCCCATGAGCGATTCCCTGCACATTGTTTGTCCCCATTGCCACACCACCAACCGGGTGCGTCGCGACGACTTGGCTCAGGCGCCGGATTGCGGCAGCTGCCATAAACCGCTGTTCGTGGCGCATTCGCTGGCCTTGGACGAGACCAATTTCGACCGTCACATCAACCGCAGCCAGATTCCGGTGCTGGTGGACTTTTGGGCGCCGTGGTGCGGACCCTGTCGCCAGATGGCGCCGGCTTTTGAGCAGGCGGCCGCGCAGCTGGAGCCCAAGGTGCGGCTGGTCAAGGTCGATACCGAAGCGTCGCCGCAGCTGGGCGCGCGCTTCAATATCCGCAGCATTCCGACCCTGGCCCTGTTTGCCAACGGGCGCGAAGTGGCACGCCAGGCCGGCGCCATGGGCGCCGCCGACATCGTGCTCTGGACCCTCGCGCAACGCCTCTGACATGAGGCGCATGATCCGGGTGTAACGGCGCCGTAACCGGGGACGGCTTTGACGCATTAGCATCGGGACTTTGCCAGCGCGCGTAAGCCCCATGACAACTCACCTTAGAACCGAGACCATCGAGCGCATCGAGCGTCCTTGGGGCTGGTATGAAACCAGTTCGGAAGTGCCTGGCAACAAGGTCAAGCGCATCTGCGTGCTGCCCGGGCAACAGCTGAGTCTGCAAAAACACCATCAGCGCGCCGAGCACTGGGTGGTGGTGCGGGGCTCGGCCTGCATCACGGTGGGCGAGCACCAGTTGACCCTGGGCGTGGGCGAGCATGTGGACATCGCCGTGGACGAGGTGCATCGCCTGGCCAACCTGACGGCTGAACCGGTGGAAATCGTCGAGGTGCAGTTCGGCAGCTACCTGGGCGAGGATGACATCGTGCGGCTGAGCGACGACTATGGCCGCGCCTGATGCGCGCCGCTTCCACAAACTTCTGCTGAAATGAACACCATGATTCAAAACGTTTTGTCTGACGGATTTCAACTGCCCGCGGGCGCCGCGCCGGTGGCCTGTGTGGACATTGGCGGCACCAAGGTGGCGGTCAGCATCGCCGACGCGCTGGGGGTGCGCGGCCGCGTCGCCGAGCCGACCGCCAAAGAGGGCGGGCGCGATGCGCTGGCGCTGCAAATCATCCGCCTGGTGGGGCGGAGCTGCCAGCTGGCTGGCGTGAAGAGCGCCGATCTGTCGGCCGTCGGCGTCTCGTCTTGCGGGCCGTTCGTGTTGCGCGACGGTCTGGTGGAGCTGGCCGCCCCCAATATCTGCGGCGGCCTGGCGGGCAAAGCCCGTGGCCTGCCCAACGACTGGACCACCGCCTTGCTGGAAGCCCCGTTGCGCCAGGCGTTTGCCAACGTGCGGGTTGAAAACGACGGCATCGGCGCCCTGGAGGCCGAACGGCGCTGGGGCGCGCTTCAAATCAAGGGCCAGCCCTTGTCCCACTGCGCTTACGTGACCTGGAGCACCGGCATTGGCGTCGGCCTGTGTGTGGACGGCCATGTGCTGCGCGGCAAGAACGGCAATGCGGGCCATGCCGGGCATCTGTTTGTGAGCGACAACGATGACGCCTTGTGCGGCTGCGGCAATGTCGGGGACGTCGAAGGGCTGATCGCGGGCAACGCCATTCCGCGGCGCTTCGGGCACCTCGGCTACACCGATTCTGCTACGCTTTTTATAGCTTCTTACGCAGGTGATACAAGGGCTGCAGCCATTATTGATGAATTGTGCCGGGTGATGGGGCGAACCCTGTACAACCTGGTGGTGACGCTCGATCTGCAGCGCATCAGCATCGGCGGCAGCGTCTTCTGGCATCACCGTGAGCTTTTGATCCCGAAATTGCAGTCGCACGTTCGCGGCAAACTGGCGGCCTTGACGGACGGCTGCGAGCTGGTGCCGGCTGGCTTGGGTGAGCGCGTCGGCGATTTCGGCGCGCTGGCGCTGGTGGCCTGAAGAACTCCGAGCGCAGCCACGGCGGGCGTGCCCCGCCATCCCGCCACCCGGTTATTCCCGGTTTGCGCATCCAGTCCGGCACGACCAACCCATCTAGGGTAAGTACCGATGGCCGTCATCTTTAAATTAATTAACAATTAATTAATTCGAGCGGCAGGGTGTCAGCGCGAATCAACCCTAGCTCCGTGGCCTATTCCGCCATCGGAGCTTAAAACTCAGGAGACAAGATGTTGAAACTTTCCAAACTGGCCACCGCCGCGGCTTTGGCGGTCGCCGGTACGGGCCTATGCGTCAGCGCCCTGGCCGGTGAAGTCGAAGTCCTGCATTACTGGACATCTGGTGGCGAGGCCAAATCGGTCGCCGAACTGAAAAAAATCATGCAGGCCAAAGGCCATGTCTGGAAAGACTTTGCCGTGGCTGGCGGCGGCGGCGACAACGCGGCCACCGTGCTCAAAAGCCGCGTGGTGTCCGGCAACCCACCTGCGGCCGCCCAGATCAAGGGCCCGGCGATCCAGGAGTGGGCGTCGGAAGGCGTGCTGGCCAATCTGGACAGCGTGGCCCAGGCCGAAAAGTGGGACAGCCTGCTGCCCAAGGTGGTGGCGGATGTCATGAAGTACAAAGGCCACTACGTCGCGGCACCGGTCAACGTGCACCGCGTGAACTGGATGTGGGCCAACGCGGCGGTGCTGAAGAAAGCCGGCGTGGCTGGCATGCCCAAGACCTGGGACGAGTTCTTTGTGGCGGCCGAGAAGGTCAAAAAAATCGGTTTGATTCCGGTCGCGCACGGTGGCCAGAACTGGCAAGACTTCACCACCTTCGAGTCGGTGGTGTTGGGCGTCGGGGGCCCCAAGTTCTACAGCGACGCGTTGGTCAAGCTGGACGCCAAGGCGCTGACCAGCGACACCATGAAGAAATCGCTGGAAACCTTCCGCAAGGTCAAGACTTACACCGACGCCGCCGCACCGGGGCGCGACTGGAATCTGGCCACCGCCATGGTGATGCAGGAAAAAGCCGCCTTCCAGTTCATGGGTGACTGGGCCAAGGGCGAGTTCCTGGCGGCGGGCAAGGTGCCGGGCAAAGACTTCCTGTGTGCCGCCGCACCCGGCACCGCCAATGCCTTCACCTTCAACGTGGATTCGTTTGCCATGTTCAAACTCAAAGACCCAGCCGCCCAAAAGGCGCAGGGCGATCTGGCCGCCGCCATCATGGGCACGGAGTTCCAGGAGGTGTTCAACCTGAACAAGGGCTCCATCCCGGTGCGCCTGAACATGAATATGGCCAAGTTTGACGACTGCGCCAAGCTGTCCTCCAAGGACTTTGTCGACACCGCCAAAACGGGTGGCCTGGTGCCCTCCGTGGCGCACGGCATGGCCATCACGCCGGCGGCTGAAGGCGCCATCAAGGATGCGGTCAGCCAGTTCTGGAACGACGACACGATCAGCGTCGCCGAGGCCCAAAAACGCATCGCTGTCGCGGCAAAAACAAAATAAGCCCTTCCCATTTCTTTAAATTCTGAAACAAAAATCATGAAGACAACATACAAAATCGGTCTGGTCGCGGCCGCCGCGGCCCTGTGCGCGGGCAGCGCCTTCGCAGTCGATGTCGGCGGTTTCGAATTCCACGGCTATTCCCGTGGCGGCCCGGTGCTGAGCTACGACGACAACGTCAAGGGCGGGCTGGCCCTGGGCGGCGATCTGCAGAAGTACCGCCTCGGCAACGAAGGCGACAACGGCATCGAGGTCGATCTGATCAAGAACTTCGAGGCCGGTGGCATGAAATGGAAAGTGCAGTACATGCCTGCCAAATGGAACAATGGTGCGATCGGTACCGAGCAGGCTTTTGTGGAAATGAGCGGCCTGTCCTTTGCCCCCGAGGCCAAGATCTGGGCCGGCCAGCGCCGCCTGCGGATCCAGGACGTGCACATCGTGGACAACTTCCTGATGAACTACGGCGACAACCAGGGCGCGGGCGTGACCGACATCCCGATCGGCAGCGCCAAGCTCGGTGTCGGTGTCTTCAGCGGCGACAAGTTTGACAGCGCGATGCCGGTCGGCGTGAAAGCCACCCGCATCAATGCCGATGTCTCTGACATCAGCACCAACCCCGGCGGCAAGCTGCGCGTGTTGTTGACCGCCGTCAACGGCACCGGCCTGGTCGGCGGCAACTCCGGCTCGGGCATCTCCGTGTCGCACAACCAGGCGGACTTCCTCGTCAAAGGCATGAGCAACGTGCTGTTTCTGCAGACCTCCACCGGCCATGCCCGCATCGACGGCGAGTTCCAATCCATCGACGGCGTGAGCGCCGGGCAAAAAGCCACCCGCATTGCCGACTCGCTGAACTGGCAGTTGGGTGCCTTTGGCGGCCAGGCCCTGCTGGGCTACCAGACCAGCCAGGACGACGTGAGCGGCGTGACGACCAAGGACACCTCGGTCGGTGGCCGCCTGTCGTATGCGTTCTCGACCAACTTCAAGCTGCTGGCCGAAGCCGGCGCCACCCGAAGGAGTGTGGATGGGCAGCCCGACCAGATGCTCAACAAGTTCACCATCGCGCCAACCGTTTCGGTCGGCTCGGACTTCTGGAGTCGTCCGGAAATACGTTTCTATGTAACCAAGGCCAACTGGAACGATGCGGCGGCACTGGCCAACGCGGCCACCTTTGGCGCCGGCGGCAAGACCTCTCGCACCCTGGTCGGTGTGCAGTACGAGATTTGGTGGTAACTTGGTTTTTCCAGAGGTAGCGTTTGACAGGGCGGTCTTGCGGCCGCCCTTTTTTCCAGTCCTGCCGGTCGCTTAAGGCCCGGCACAGGACAAAGTGAAATCAATGAACAAAAATCTTGAATCATGGCTTCCCCGGCTGGTCGTCGCACCCGCCTTCGTGCTGGGGTTTGCCTTTATCTACGGCTTCATGGTGTGGAACGGTGTGCTGTCGCTGACCGCCTCGCGCATGCTGCCCAATTACAGCGAGTTCGTCGGCCTGGCCCAGTATGCGCAGTTGTTTGCCTTGGACCGCTGGTGGGTGGCCCTGAAGAATCTCGGTGTTTTCAGTCTGCTGTACGTCGGCGGCGCCATGTTGCTGGGCATGTTACTGGCCATTTTTCTGGACCAGAAGGTGAGGGCCGAAGGCGCCTTGCGCACCATTTACCTGTACCCCATGGCCTTGTCGTTCATCGTCACCGGCACCGCATGGAAATGGATTTTGAACCCCAGCCTCGGGCTGGAAAAGCTCATGCACGATTGGGGCTGGGCGAGTTTCCACTTTGACTGGCTGGTGCAGTCGCACATGGCCATTTATTGCGTCGTGATTGCCGGCATCTGGCAATCGGCCGGTTTTGCCATGGCCCTGTTTTTGGCCGGTCTGCGTGGCATCGACGACAGCATCATCAAGGCTGCGCAGATCGATGGCGCCTCGCTGCCGCGCATTTACTGGCGCATTATTCTGCCGGTCTTGCGGCCCGTGGTGTTTTCCACCATTCTGGTGTTGGCGCACCTGTCGATCAAGAGTTTCGATCTGGTGATGGCCCTGACCGCGGGCGGCCCCGGTTATGCCACCGACGTGCCGGCCACCTTCATGTTCGTCATGAGCTTCACCCGCGGCCAAATTGGTCTGGGTGCGGCCAGTGCCAGCATGATGCTGGCCACCGTGGCCGCCATCGTGGTGCCCTATTTGTACAGCGAACTCAGAACCAAACCCCATGATCGCTAAACACTTTTCACGTGTCTTTCTCTACGCCGTGCTGCTCTTTGCAGCGCTGTTTTTTCTGGCCCCGCTGTATGTCATGCTGGCCACTTCACTGAAGGATGCCGAGCAGATCCGCGCTGGCAACCTGCTGAGCCTGCCCCGCTCGCTCAACTTCGAGTCCTGGCGCCTGGCCTGGTCATCGGCCTGCACCGGTGTCGATTGCCGCGGCTTGCAACCTTACTTCTGGAATTCAGTCCGCATGGCGGTGCCGGCGGTCTTGATCTCAACCGCCTGGGGTGCCGTCAACGGCTATGTGCTGAGCCTTTGGAAATTCAGGGGTAGCGAGTTGCTGTTTGGCTTCTTGCTGTTTGGCGTCTTCATGCCGTTCCAGGTGGTGCTGCTGCCGATGAGCCAGGTGCTGGGCTATCTGGGCTTGTCCAGCTCCATCACCGGTCTGGTGCTGGTGCATTGTCTGGCCGGCATGGCTGGCACCACGCTGTTTTTTCGCAACTACTACACCGCCATTCCGAAAGAACTGGTGAACGCCGCGCGCATGGATGGCGCGGGTTTCTGGCGCATTTTCTGGCGCATCGTGCTGCCGATGTCGACCCCCATTTTGATGGTGACGCTGATCTGGCAGTTCACCAATATCTGGAATGACTTTTTGTTCGGCGTGGCCTTCAGCGGCGCCGACAGCAAGCCCATTACCGTCGGCTTGAACAACATGGCCAACACATCGAGCAGCGTCAAAAGCTACAACGTGGACATGGCGGCGGCCGTGATCGCGGGCCTGCCCACCATGCTGGTGTACGTGCTGGCCGGTCAATATTTCGTCAAAGGACTCACAGCCGGCGCTGTGAAAGGATAAAAACAATGGCAGCTTCACTTCACATCGCGGGCATCCGCAAAGTCTATGGCAAGGGCGACAAGGCCGTGGAAGTCCTCAAGCGCATCGAAATCGATGTCGCACCTGGAGAATTTCTGATTCTGGTCGGGCCTTCGGGCTGCGGCAAATCCACCTTGCTCAACATCATTGCCGGTCTGGAAGATCCAACCGAAGGCGAACTGCGTATCGCCGGCAAGAACGTCATCGGCGTGGCCCCGGCCCAGCGCGACATTGCCATGGTGTTCCAGAGCTACGCGCTGTACCCCACGATGAGCGTGGCCGACAACATCGGCTTTGCGCTGGAGATGCGCAAGGTGCCCAAGGACGTGCGTACCAAGCGTATCCACGAAGTCGCGGCGATGCTGCAGATCGAGCACTTGCTGGACCGTCGCCCGGCGCAACTCTCGGGCGGTCAGCGCCAGCGCGTCGCCATGGGTCGCGCGCTGGCACGCGACCCGCAGCTCTTTTTGTTCGATGAGCCTTTGAGCAATCTGGACGCCAAGCTGCGCGTCGAAATGCGGGCCGAAATCAAGCGCCTGCACCACATCAGCGGCATTACCAGCGTGTACGTGACGCACGACCAGATCGAGGCCATGACCCTGGGCAGCCGCATTGCGGTCATGAAGGACGGCATCCTGCAGCAGATCGGCACGCCGGACGATATCTACCGACGTCCCGCCAACACTTATGTCGCCGGATTCATCGGGTCCCCCAACATGAACTTCATTCCCGGAAAGATTCAGACCGTGGGAGAACAGGGCAAGTTTGTCTTCGCAGGGGGCTCGCTCGACCTGGTCTGCCCCGCCGCCAATGAGGCCACGCTGGGTCAGCGCCCCGAGCATATTCACCTGAGTGCCGATGCGCCCTGGCGCGGTCAGGTGGTGCTGGTGGAGCCCACCGGCGCCGATACCTATGTCGTGGTCAAGACCGCCGTGGGCTTGATGACGGTGCGCGTGGCGCCGAATACGAGTTATCAGGTGGGCGAGCAGACCGGGCTAACGGTGAGCAGCAAGCACAACAACTGGTTCGATGCCCAGACCGGTGTGCGCATGGCTGAGTCGTGATCATTCACGCTCAATCCGCTGCGGCAGGCTGAGCCTGACGCGCAGACCCTGCGGCAGGACCGCGCTCGCGGTGGCACTGCCACCGTGGCGCCGGGCAATCTCATGCACGATGGCCAGACCGAGGCCGCAGCCACCGGGCAACTCGCTGGCACGCCAGAAGCGCTCAAAGACATGCTTCAGGTCGGACGGCGACAAGCCGGGGCCGTTGTCTTCAACTTCGATCACCACCTGACCGGCCTGGCGCAGGACGCGCAGTGTCACCACGCTGGCGCTGCCGGCATAAAGAATCGCGTTGTCCAGCAGGTTGCTCAGGGCTTCGCGCAGCATCAGTTTTTCGCCGTCCACCGGCAAGCTGTCTTCGCCCTCGTAGCCGAGGTCGACGCCGGCCGCCAGGGCGCGTGGCGTCCACTCGCGCGCCACCTCGCGCGCCAGCGCGGCGACGTCCAACGTTTGCAGCCGGACGTCCGCCTCATTGCGCGCCAGTGACAGCAGTTGATGCACCAGATGCGCGCTGCGCTGGGCGCCGGCCAGCACTTTGGTCAGGCGCTCTCGCAGCGCTTGCGGGTCGGGCTCCGCCAGGGCCAGTTCGGTCTGGCTGATCAGGCCCGCCAGCGGCGTGCGCAATTGATGGGCGGCATCATTCAGGAAACGTTTTTCCTGGCCCAGACTGCGGCGCACCGCGGACAGCAGCTGGTTCATCGCGCCGGCCAGCGCGTGAACCTCCTGCGGTGCCTCGGTCATCTCAATCGGTGACAGCGCCGACAGGCTGTGCTCGCGCCGGTCCCCCAGTTGCGCCTGCAGCCGTGTCAACGGGCTCAAACCGCGTGATATGCCGCCGTAGACCAGCACGCTCAAGAGGGCACCCAGCACCAGCAGCGGCACCAGCATGTCGGCCACCAGCTCGGCCGTGATGCGCCGCTGCACGGCCAGACTTTTGGCCACCTGCACGCGTAAGCGCTGGGGCACCGCCTGCTGACCATAGTTGACATCCAGCAGCGCCACCCGCATCGGTTTGCCGTCCAATGAAACGTTGTACAGCAGTGGCTCGCCGGTGATCGGGTTGGCGTTGGCCGGGGGGGCGGGCAGCGTGCCATTGCCCATCAGGAAGCTGCCGGGCGGTGACGACACCATGTAACTGACCCGGTCCTGGGGGTCTTGTTCGATGATGTCCTGTGCGGCGCGCGGAAAGTCGATCAGCAGGCCGGAGCCGATCGGCTTGACCTGGCGTGCCAGTGACAGCACCGATTGCGTCAGGGACTGGTCAATGCCTTTCTCGGCGTATCGCAGCGCCATGCGGTAGGTCAGCGCGCCGCCGACCAGCCACAACACCAGTTGCGGCAGCAGGAGCCACAGCAGCAGCTGCCTTTTGAGCGACAGGCCGTGGCCCTGTTTCGCCGGTTTCATCGGGGGCGATCCGGCGTCCACCCCGAGCCGATTCCCAGGGTGTGCCATTTCATGGTGCGGCTGACTCCAGCATGTAGCCCAGCCCGCGCACATTGCGAATGTTGAGGCCGGAATCGGCCAGCTTGCGGCGCAGCCGATGGATGTAGACCTCGAGTGCGTTGGTCACCACCGCACCGTCGCCGGGCTCGGACTGCCAGGTCTCCAGCACATCCTCCCGGCTGACCACCTGGCCAGCATGGGTGACTAGCAAGGACAGCAGCGCCCACTCGCGTTGCGTCAGCTCCAGGGCTTCGTCGCCCAGCCAGGCCTGCGGCAGGGTGGCGTCCACCCGCAGCCGCTGGTGGCTGTCGGCGGTGAGCTCGAGCGAGCCGCCAAATGCCGGCAGGCGAGCGCGTCGCAGCATGGCGCCCAGGCGCGCCTGCAGCTCGGCCATGCTGAACGGCTTGGTAAGGTAATCATCGGCCCCGGCATTGAGGCCTTGCACCCGGTCGTCGACGCCGTCGCGGGCCGTCAGAACGAGCACCGGCAAGGCCGGCAGGCGCCGTCTGATCCAGCGCAGTACCTCCATGCCGCTCACTTTGGGCAGGCCCAGGTCCAGAATCACGCCATCAAAGCGGTTGGATTCCAGCAGCGTCTGCGCCTTCTCGCCGTCGGCCGCGGACAGGAGGGTGTGGCCGGCTTGGGTCAACTGGGCGCTTAAGGCATCGCGCAGCAATTCGTCGTCTTCAACAATCAGTAGATTTGACATGGACTGAGCATAACAAGCGCTGGCCTGGCTGCTCCGGGAGAGTTTTCTTCCCCCTGTCTTCCTTTTCACTCTCTCCGGAGGAACCGGAAGAGGGTGGGGCCGACTAAATTGACCGTGCCATGAAGGCTTCAAAGTCCGGCGCCGACATCGGTCGGGCAAACAGGTAACCCTGCGCATAATCGCAACCGGCGGCGGCCAGCAGGTCCCGCTGTTGTGCGGTTTCAACCCCCTCGGCAATCACCTTGATGCCCAGCTCATGGGCCATCACGATGATGGCTTTGCACAAGGCCAGATCGGTGGACGCGGCCACCAGGTGGCGCACGAAGGACTGGTCGATCTTGATGAAGTCGATGTCAAATTTCTGCAGGTAAGACAGCGACGAATAGCCGGTGCCGAAGTCGTCCAGCGACACCTGAACCCCGGCATCGTGCAGTGCCAGCAACTGGTTGGCCACACTGGCGCCGGTGTCCAGCAGCAGGCCTTCGGTGATCTCCACCACAATGCTGTCCCCCGGCAAGCCCATCGCCCGCAGTTGTCCGCCCCAGGGCGGGTTGCCCTTGGCGCTTTGGTGAAACTGCACCGGCGACTTGTTGACGCTGATCTGGAAATGGGGATTCAACGCTACGCGCCACTGTTGGACCTGCTGCGCCGCCTGCTGGAACACCCACTCACCGATATCGACGATGAGGCCACTGGCTTCCGCGATCGGGATGAAGGCGGCGGGGCTGACCGTGCCGCGCGTCGGGTGTTCCCAGCGGATCAGTGCTTCCGCCTTGTGAATGGCGCCGCTGGCCATTTCAACAATGGGCTGGTAAACCACCCTGAACTGTTGGCTGGCCAGTCCGGTGCGCAAGTCATTGGCCAGACGCCCCCGGGTTTGCGCGGCCTCTTGCAGGGCGGGCGTGAAAAAGCTGAAACGGTTGCGCCCAGCCCCTTTGGCCGCGTAAAGCGCCTGGTCAGCGTTCTTGAACAGGTCTTCAATTTCGGCGCCATCCAGCGGGTACACCGTGATGCCAATGCTGGCGGACACGAAGACCAGCTCGTCGTCCAGCTGGAACACGGCTTCCAGCGCCTGCAGGAGTTTTTGCAGAATGCGCTCCATGCCGCTGGCGTCAGGCACCTCGGTCAGGAGGACGGTGAACTCGTCGCCGCCCATGCGGGCGACCGTATCGGCCTCGCGCACACAGCTCCGGATGCGGCGGGCGGCTTCCACCAGCAGCAGGTCGCCGCTGTCGTGGCCGAGCGTGTCGTTGACTTCCTTGAAATGGTCGAGGTCAATGAACAGGATGGCGAGTTGCAGGCCGTCGCGTTTGCTTTTTTTCATCTCCTGCTCCAGCCGGTCGCGCAGCATGTTGCGGTTGGGCAGGCCGGTCAGCGCGTCGAAATGGGCTTGCTGCCAGATCAGCGCTTCTGATCTTTTGCGGTCGGTGATGTCGGTGTGGGTGCCTATCATGCGCAGCGGCTTGCCCGCTGCATCGCGGCTGATGACCATGCCCCGGGTCAGTACCCATTTCCAGCTGCCATCCTTGCAGCACACGCGATGCTCGTTGATGTAGGTGGGTGTGAGGCCGTCAAAATGGGCCTGCCGGTCGGTTTGGAGTTGCGCCAGGTCATCCGGGTGGGTGCGAGCGTCGAAGGCGTCGGCACGATTGAGTATTTCGTCCTCGCCGAAACCATACATTTCTTTCAGGCGCTTCGAAAAAAACTCCTCGCCGCTCTGGATATACCAGTCCCACACACCGTCGCCGGTACTTTCCAGCGCCAGTTTCCAACGCTCCTCGTTTTCCCGCAATGCCGCTTCGGCCTGTTTGCTTTCGGTAATGTCCTGCAACATCAAGGTGCGCTTCACCGCCCGACCCTGCGCCCACGTCGTGGTGCCCAGGGAGTGGACCCAGATGTGCCGCCCTTTGGCCGTGATCATTTCCAGTTCCAGATCATGCGTCGTCGGTTGCTTGACGACGTCCGCGTAAGAGGCCTTGATCAGGGCCCGGGCCGCGGGAGTGAAGAAATGCTTTGATGTGGCCGAAGTGGGTGCGTATTCCTCGGGCGACGTTTCCAGCAGACGGTAAACCCCGGCGGTCCAGAACACCTTGTCATTGGCAATATCGGCTTCCCAGCCACCGACCCGGGCAATGGATTGGGTTGCATCGAGCAACTGGTTCAGCTGTTTGCGGGCGGTCTCGGCCTGAACATAGTCAGACACGTCCGCGAATGTGCGCACCATGCCGCCGGAAGGCAGGTTCTGGGTTTTGACCTCCAGTGTGCGGCCAGCCGGGGTCACACGCAAATACTGGTCGGGGACGTCGCCCTCGCAGCCTGCCGCCAAATAGTTGCGCGCATGGCCGTCGACCAGGGACGCGTCGGGACCGAAGTCGCCCCGTTCAAGCTGATAAAGAGTTATCTCCTGCAGTGTGGGACGGGTCGCCAGAAGGCTCTCTGCTAGATCAAGCAACTCACACACTCTCGGGTTGAAGGTGCTCACCCGCTGGTCGGCATCAATCATGAAAATCCCCTGGCTGATGCTGGCCAGCGTGGTTTCCAACAGCCTGCTTTTCTCGCCCAGTTGCAGATTCAGTTCGCGCAACTCGGCCTCGGTTCGCTTGCGCTCGGTGATATCGGTGTGGGTGCCGATCATGCGCAGGGGCCGGCCCTGGGCATCGTGGCTCACGACCATGCCACGCGACAGAATCCACTTCCAGGAGCCGTCCTTGCAGCGCAGACGCACGTCAATGGCGTAGCGCGGCGCACGCCCTTCCAGATAGGCGCTGACGGCTGCGTTCAGTGCGGCGAGGTCGTCCGGGTGGACCCGGGTAATGAATTCTTGATAACCCTTGTCAAGCTCACCGGCCTCGTAACCGAGTAGCTCTTCCCAGCGCTTTGAGTGTTTCTGGGCCCCTGTGAGCAGATTCCAGTCCCACACGCCGGCGCCGGAGCCTTCCAGCGCCAGTTTCCAGGGGTCTTCGCTATCGTCCCGGTCTTGCTCAGGCAGCGAGCGCACCGACGGATGACCCGGTGGCGCTTGAGGGTTGTCGGAAGGTGGGGGCAGGTCTTTGTTCACGTTGTGACGGACAAAATGGGGGCGACGGCGGGCGGGTAAAGGGGTATGAGGGCGAATCCTGCGTCAGTCGCATGTAAGCAGTTATTGATTTTATAGCGTGTTCTGGACTCCGGGAGGGGGGAGGATAATGCGGGCTACGGCTGTTTGCAGTCGATCATTCAATGGTCTCAAGATTTTGAATCTGGGGGGGTGCCTGTTGGTATTCAGTGTTTGCCGTTTGTCAGTGCGTGTGCAACTTCTGTTGCTGATGCTGGCCGTGCTCTTGCCCGCTCTGTCTCGTCGTCCGGCATGGAAGAGCGTCTGAACTGACTCCATCGTGCCAAGCCACAACCGGATCACCGCCACAACCAAGCAGTTCACTGTGGTGCTGGTGGCGTTGGCGCTGCTGCTGCCTTTGACCGGGTGGCTGGTGGTGCAAATCCAGAGCCCCCAGGTCGAGAGTGAGGCTTATGACAATCTGGCCGCCATTGCCAGGCTCAAGACCAACCAGATCGAGAGCTGGCTCGGCGAACGTCAAAAAAATGGCGAGGTCTTGTCGGCCGATGCTGACTTTTCGCGGCATGTGGCGACGCTGCTGGCATCGTCCGCGCCGCACCAGCAGGCTCATGAAGCCGTCGTGCGACGGCTCACCTCACTGTGCTGGTCCTACAACTACGACAGCATCGAATTACTGGACCTGAACGGGGGTGTCCTGGCGTCCGGTGGCGAACCAGCCGATGTGCCCCTGTCCATGGGCGACATGGTGAGGCAGATGGAGGACAGCGGCCGGGCGCTGCGCCTGGAGCCGAATGTCAATGCCTTGGGGCAGGCGCAGCTTCGATGGCTGCTGCCGGTGTTCGATGTCGATGGCCCGCAACGCCGACTGATCGCGCTGGTGTTGATGCGGGTCTCGCTGGAGCGTTTTTTATTTCCGGAGATGCAGGTCTGGCCGACGTCGAGTCCCAGCGGTGAGACCCTGCTGGTGACGCGTGAGGGTGACATGGCGGTGTTCATGAATGAGCCTCGGCACCGCGGCGACGCAGCGATGAAGCTGCGTCTACCGCTATCCGATGCCGCCTCGCCGGCCGCCGTGGCCTTGAAGACCAACCAACCCGGGATCGTGTCCGGCCTGGACTACCGGGGTGTCGCCGTGCTGAGCGCCTACCGGCCGGTGGACGGCACGCCCTGGCGTGTGCTGGCCAAGATTGACAAGTCAGAAGTGTTGGCGCCGGTGCGTGTGCTGGCCCTGTGGATCAGCATTGTCACGCTGCTGGCCATCATGGCCCTGGGCGTGGTGTTGGCGCTGTTTTTGCGTCAGCTCGGACGTGTGCAGCGCCTGGAGGTGCGGGCCGAGAAAGCCAAATCGGACCAATTGATGGAGCGCTTCTTTTCCCTGCCCTTCATTGGCATTGCCACGGGGGACCTGACGCGGGCGAGCTGGAGCCGATTCAATGACCATTTCTGCACCATCGTGGGCTGCTCGGCGCAGGAGCTCGGCACGGTCGGCTGGCCGGATCTGGTGGCGCCGGCGGATGGGCGCGCGGACTTGAGTGCTTATGAGCAGCTCATGCGCGGTGACATCGACGCTTACGCGGTGGACCGGCGCATCAAGCGACGGGACGGGACCGAGGTCTTCGTCAGCATGCAGCTGCGTGCCTTGGCGGACGAGGAGGGGCTCTTGCCGCGCTGCATCATCATGCTGCAGGACATCACTTATCGGCACCAGGCAGAACTCAAGATCAAGCGGCAGTCCCAGCTTTATGCCGCATTGAGCGAGTGCAACCAGGCGATTGCGCATTGCACGACCCAGGACCAGCTGTTTGCGCGTGTCTGTCAGACGGCGGTGACTTTGGGCGGCATGAAAATGGCCTGGATTGGGCTGCTCGACCCGGCAACACAGCGCGTGTTGTCGGCGGCTTCTTTTGGCGCCACCGCCCTGGCCCTGGAGGGCGTCGAGGTCTCGGCCAGCGCTGACAGCGAGTTTGGCCAGGGCAGCGCCGGAACCGCGATTCGCGAGGATCGGCCGGTGTGGATTCAGGATTTCCTGAACAGCCCCGCGACGGCGCCGTGGCATGCCATTGGCACCAGCGACCACTGGCACGCCACGGCCTCCATTCCCCTGCATCGCCAGGGGCAGGTCATTGGGGTGTTTGTTCTGGTGGCCGGTGAAGTGAACGCCTTTGACCAGGCGGCGCAGAACCTGCTGATGGAAATCGGGTCGGACGTGGATTTCGCGCTGGAGAATTTCGAGCGCGAAGCGCAGCGCCAGCGCACCGAGCAGTTGCTGCACCAGTCGCAGACGCTTTTGGAGTTGGCGCTCAAGGGGTCCAGCGATGCGCCCTGGGACTGGGATCTGGTGGCGCAGCGCCTGGAATACTCGCCCCAGGGCTGGCACATGCTCGGCTATGGCCTGGACGACGCTGCCCATGACGTGGGTCCGTGGAAGACCCTGATTCATCCGCAGGACAGGTCGCTTTTTGATTCGCTCCAGCCGCCTGAGTTTGCATCCGATGCCACGGTCATCGTCAGGGAATTCCGGCTACGGCATAAGGCGGGCCATTACGTGCCGGTCTTGTCGCGCGGCTACATCTCGCGCGATGAAGCAGGACGGGCGGTGCGGGTGACGGGCACCAACATGGATCTCACCGCGCAACACCAGGTGCGACAGGCCGAGGCCTTGCGTCCGTTCGTGTTGGAGCTCATTGCCAGCCGGCTGGGCATTGATCAAATTCTGGAGCGATTGATGCAAAAGCTTGAGGAGTTGCTGCCCTCAAGTTTTGGCGCGAGCTGGCTGCTTGATCGGCAGGCCAATATTCTGTACCCCGGCGCGGCCCCTGGTCTGTCGGATCTGCTCGACCATGCGCACGGCGCCCTGGCCATTGGGGAAGCGCTGCATGCCGGTGACCAGGTGTCGTTCAGCCCGGTCGAGGCCAGGGCGCTGGAACTGGTTGACAGCCCGCTGCGATCGAATTTCAATGCGATGGCCCAGGAGACCGGCTTGCTGGCGTGCTGGTCAGTCCCCATACTCTCCAGCACCGGGCAGGTTCTGGGGGTGCTGGACCTGCATCGAAAGCGCGAGGGCGAGCCCGCCGAAACCGAGCTCAAATTGATAGACATGGTGAGCCAGTTCGCGGGCCTGGCGATTGAGCGCAAGGCCTCGGAGGCGCAGGAGCGTCTGGCCGCGCAGGTGTTTTCGCAAAGCCGCGACGGCATCGTCATCACCGACGCGCAGTGTCATATTCTGTTGGTGAACCCGGCCTTCAGTGTGATCACCGGCTACAGCGCGGCGGAGGCGCTGGGCCGCAACCCGAGCCTGCTGGCTTCGGGGCG
>NZ_DHXT01000089.1 GCF_002413825.1 Rhodoferax sp. UBA5149 | reverse complement strand
GCCGATGTCTGGGCCTTGAACACTGGTCAAGTTGACAAAACCACCTTGCGCCAGCCTGACCTGACGCCGGCTGCGCTGGCGCAACACGAGCGACTGGTCACCCTGCGCGCGGCTGAAAATCTGTTCTGGCTGGGTCGCTATACCGAGCGCGCCGAGAACGCCACCCGCCTGGCCCGCCTGACGCTCGAATGCCTCAATCGGGACGAGCCAAAGTCGCAGCCCCTGCTGGCGTGGCTCAGCCAAATGGCTGTTGCCAATACCCTGGTGATGCCGGGCGAGGCATCGGCCGCCCCGTCGCCGCGCCGGTTCGAGTGCGCACTGATCGCAAGCCTGGGCAGCACTGGTGGCGCCACCAGCGTCGGCTATTACCTGCGAGCCTTGAAAATGGCGGCGTCTACCGTGCGCGAACGGTTGCCGCGAGCGCATTGGCGTGTGATCGTGCAGGCCGAAGAAGAGCTGTTCGCGAGCTGCTCCGACCAAGCCCGCAGCGGTGACTATTCTTCACTGGAGGCCTTGAGGGTACTGAGAAACACGGGAGCGCATCTGGCGGCCATCGGCGGCGCCCAGACCGAGAAAATGACCCGTGACGACGGCTGGTGCTTGCTGAGCATTGGCCGTCATATTGAACGTCTGGGGTTTCTGGCCAGCGCCCTGGCGCGCGGCATCACCACCGGCTCGGTTCATACGGATGACGGCTTTGAAGCCATGCTGGCGCTGTTTGACAGCGCCATCGCCCGTCACGCGGAATATCCGCATCCTCGCGATCTGGCTGCCCTGATCGACCTGTTGCTGCAGGGCCGCGACAAGTCCCGCTCATTGGCCGGAGTGACCGACACATTGCGCGAGCTGCTGGACGCACTGGCCGGCGGCCAGCCCGATGAACTCAGCACCTTGTCCCGGCAGGTGCCCGACCCTACGGCCTGGCGTCTGGCGCAATTGTGCGAAACCCCGCCTCACCACGTAGCGCAGGACGCCGCGCCAGGCATTGGCCCGGGCGATTTCTTTGTCCTGAACGATTTGCTGTGGCAATGTGTGAGGGCCTCTTTCAAGGTGTCGGACGAGATCAATACCACCTATTTCACGCATTCGATTGAGACCAACCAGAGCGTGGGTACCTGATGAAGCTGCACGTGACCCACGAAACCCGGTACGACTACCTGCCTGCCGTGGAAACGGCGCAGCACATCGCTTATCTGCAACCCTTGAACACCCGTCACCAGCAGCTTCTGAGCTATTCGCTGGACATCAGCCCGACACCCGCCCACATCAGGCAGACGCTGGACGTATTCGGCAACGCCCGCTGTTATTTTTCTCTGCAGACCCCGCACACGACCCTCACGGTGGTGGCGCGCAGTGTGGTCGCCACCGTTGCCCGCGCATTGCCCGCCAGCAGCATCAGCTGGGAGCAAACCCAGACGCTCTTTCGGTATCAGTCGGGCGGGCGTTTTGACGCAGCGACCGAATTTGTATTCGCCTCGCCCTTTTGTCCCCATTCGCCGGAGTTTGCCGCTTATGCGCAACCCAGTTTTGCGCCAGGCGTCAGCGTGTTGGCGGCGGCAACCGACCTGATGCAGCGCATTCACACCGACTTGATGTACGAGAGCGATAGTACCCAAGTCAACACCCCCGCCGTGGAGGCGCTGGCGCAACGCAAAGGGGTGTGCCAGGATTTCGCCCACATCCTGATTGCCTGCCTGCGCGCCATGGGGATTCCGGCGCGCTATGTCAGCGGCTATTTGCTGACCGAAGCGGCCCCCGGCACGGTCAAGCTCACCGGCAGCGACGCGTCACATGCCTGGGCTGCGGTGTATGTGCCCGATCTGCCACCGGATGAGCGCTGGTGCGACCTGGACCCCACCAACAACCGATCGGGCTGGCATTCGCCCGGAGAAGACTATGTGACGCTGGCCATTGGACGGGATTTTTCTGACGTATCCCCGATCCGCGGCGTCATCCATGGCGGCGCCAGTCACACGCTGTCTGTGGCGGTCACCGTGGAGCCTGTGCCCGGCGACAATCAGGCCAATTTATTCATCAAGGAAGCGCCATGAGCATTTACACCACGCTGACCGAACTCAACATCACGCTGCCCCCCGTGGCCATTCCGGCAGCGGCCTACGTGCCTTTTGTTCAAGCCGGCAATCTCGTTTTTTTGAGCGGTCATATCGCCAAGAAAGATGGCAAGCCCTGGGTTGGACAACTCGGCAAAAACTTGACCACCGAAGAAGGCAAAGCAGCCGCCCGCGCCATTGCCATTGACCTGATGGGCACGCTGCACGCGGCGGTGGGCGACCTCAACCGCATCAAGCGCATTGTCAAGCTGATGTCACTGGTTAACTCGACGGCTGACTTCACCGAACAGCATCTGGTGACCAACGGGGCGAGCGAACTGATCGGGCAGGTCTTTGGCGACAAAGGAACGCACGCCCGCAGCGCATTTGGCGTGGCTCAAATTCCCATGGGTGCCTGCGTAGAAATTGAGCTGATCGCCGAACTGCTCTGATCTGGAAAAAGCAAGCACCGGGTGGCGGATCTATCTGGACAGAATGCCATAACGACAAGTTTCCGCGCCGCCCTTGGCGCCAAGGGAATTCCCCGGTTCAGCGCTCCGTCACACGCGTGATGATTTGTCCAGAAACGGCGTGCAGCTGGGCTGCGCCTACCCGCCATGGCGCAATCTCGGCCAAGGGCACGAGGACAAACGCGCGCTCGGTCATGCGGGGATGCGGGATGACGAGCGCTTCGCTGTCCACACAGGCGTCGCCATAGGTCAAAACATCCATATCCAAGGTGCGGGGCGCGTTGCGGTAGGACCGCTCACGCCCCGCCATTCGCTCCAGTTTTTGCAGCTGGGCCAGTAACGCGGGTGCCGTCAGGACCGTCTGGATCTCAACCACCGCATTCACATAGTCCGGGCCATCCGAGCCCACGGGTGCAGTGCGGTACAAGGACGAGCGCCTGATCACGGTCACGCCGTTGGTCGCCGCGAGCTGTTCCATCGCCTGAACAAGGACTGCGCCGGGCTCACCCAAATTGCCGCCCAGCGCGATATAGGCCGTGACCGGGGGGCGCACCGACACACTCAGACGCCAGTGTCTGGCGTCTGTTCACCGCCGTCCCTGGGGCCGCTGCTGCGCCTGCGACGCCGCCGTTTCTTGGGGGCGTCAGTGGCATCGGCAGGGCCGCCTGGCACAGAATCAGGCCCTGGATCCAGACGCCTTGGGTCCGCATCCGCTGCGGGCGCTGCATCGCGTG
>NZ_DHXT01000100.1 GCF_002413825.1 Rhodoferax sp. UBA5149 | reverse complement strand
TCACGATTTATCACAACCCCCAGTGCGGCACCTCGCGCAACACGCTGGCGCTGATTCGCAACACCGGTGTCGAACCCCGTGTCATCCGCTACCTGGAAACACCGCCCACCCGCGCGGAGCTGGTGGCGCTGATTGCCGCCATGGGAACGCCGGTGCGCGAAGTCATGCGCAGCAAGGAAGCCGTCTACAAGGAACTGGCCCTCGACAATCCGACATGGAGTGACGACGCCTTGATCGACTTCATGCTGGCGCACCCGATCCTCATCAACCGCCCGTTGGTGGTCACGCCCTTGGGCACGCGCTTGTGTCGGCCGTCCGAAGCCGTGCTGGACATTCTGCCCCAGCCGCAATTGAGGGCCTTCAGCAAGGAAGATGGCGAAGCCGTGATTGATGCGCAAGGGCATCGTGTCTGAGTTGCCGCTACAGCCGTCCCATCAACAGCAGCACGATAATGATGATCACGACCAACCCCAATCCACCGCTGGGCCCGTAGCCCCAGCTCCTGCTGTGCGGCCAGGCCGGGATGGCACCGATCAGCATCAGGATCAGAATGATCAACAGAATAGTTCCCAAGCCCATGGTTTTTCCTTGAAGTTGTGAGTCAGTAGATTCAATTCGCCGGCCGTCCGTTTCTACGGGCACTTACTTCTTGTTGGCCGCGAGCGTCGTTTGCGTTCTTCGCAAACTTCAGCGCCAGGTCCAAGGTGTCCATCAACTCGCTCACCTTGACGGGCTTGGTGAGGTAGCGGAAGAATCCGGCTTGGAGACCGACTTCGATATCAACGGGCACCGCTTTGGCACTGAGCGCGATGACGGGAATAGGGGCTGTTGACGGGTCTTTGGCAAGGATTTTCAGCGCCTCGATACCGCTGATGCCTGGCAGGTTAATGTCCATCAGGATGACGTCGGGGAGAGAAGCGCGCGCCATCTCGATGCCGCGGATGCCGTCCTTCGCACTCAGCAGGTGTATATCGGGCCGACGCGCGATGAGTTGCTCGACCAGTTCCAGGTTGACCGGATTGTCTTCCACGTAGAGTAGGGTGCAAGGCGGCGCGCCATCCCGAAATTGTGGCGATACCGGCACAGCACCCTCGCCTTCGTCAAGTGCCAACTGCGGTGCCGTCGTTCGACTCAATTCGACCCAGAATACGCTCCCCACCCCGAGGGTGCTGCCGACGCCAATGGTGCCCCCCATCAGTTCAACCAAGCGCTTGGTCACCACAAGGCCCATACCCGTGCCTTCCTCCGCGCCGGACTCCTTGCCAAGTCGATTAAACGGCTGAAAAAGTTGCGCCAGCTGTTCCTGGGTCATGCCCAAGCCGGTGTCCCTCACACTGATACGAATCGAATCCGGGGAGATCAGGGCGCACTCCACGGCAACCGCGCCGCCCGGTTTGTTGTATTTGATGGCGTTGAAAAGCAGGTTGATGAGAACCTGTTTAAGTCGGATCCTGTCGGCTTGGACAAAGTTGGGTAGCGCCAGTTCTTGAAAACTCAAGCCAATGCCGCGCACGTCTGCCTGCGACTCGATCATGGCCCGGCATTCGAGCATGACGTCGTCCAAGGAGACCGGCTCCCGCGACATTCTCACCTTGCCCGACTCGATCAGCGAGAGATCGAGGACTTCGTTGATCAGTTCCAGCAGGTGCCAACCGGCCTTGAGAATCTGTTCGAGGCTTCGCTTTTGCGAGGGCGTGGGTTCCGTCGCACCAGACTCAATGAGTTGGGCGAAGCCCAGGATGGAGTTGAGCGGCGTGCGCAATTCATGGCTCATGCTGGAGATAAACTCTGATTTCGCCCGGCTTGCCTTCTGCGCGACGGCCAGCGCCTCGGTCCGATCCGATTCGAGGCGCTGGCGCGCGGAATTGTCGGTGACCAACAACAAGAATCCAAGGGTGCCGCCCTCGTCGTTGCGCAGCGTCGTGACCGACACGACGGCCGGAAAACGGCTGCCATCGTTGCGGATGGTGGTTAATTCATAGATGTCCCCCATCCCGCAGGCGGCCTTGAAGATCAAGGTCTCGAAGCCCGGCTTTATCGTGGTTTTCATCTCCACGCTCAATTCTTTGGCACGTGCCATCATTTCCTGCGCATCGAACAGATCGGAAACCGTGATCTTGTTCAAGGCGTCGGCGGCCCGATAGCCCAGCATGCGTTCGGCACCGGCGTTGAACATTTGAATGGCGCCTTTTTCGTCGGTGGCAATGATCGAGACGTTGGCGCTGGCCAGGATGGCGTGCTCCAAAGGCTGCATCTTGAACAAGCATTCCCGGCACCTCAGTTCGACAAGGGCATCCACCCGGCTCGCGTAGTCGGTCAGGGCGGGATCATTTTCTGTGGTGGACACGGTCAATTATTGTGAAAAGAGTGCGACGAACCATTGAGACCATTGCCATGCTGACAATAAAGTTTTGCACTCTGCGAACGAGCACACTTCCCCTTCTTATCGAACTGGAATCTAATTTTCAGTTCTGTTCGCGTCGCGACTTTGCGTTAACGCAACAAATAACGGGAAAGCCGTGGCATTGATCCGCTTTGCTGAAATAGTCCGATGCCTGCCCGCTGAACGGTTTGACCGTCAAACGGCGGGGTAACTGTCAGTGGGCGTGTCCATGATGCGGCACGGGCGCCTGCGCCGGTTCTGCACACGCTATCGTGAAAGGCTCTTTCATTACCTGCAAAGTGACATGGGTGATCTCGAAGCGGTCATGCAACTGATCCGTCGCATGCTTCAAAAAAGCATCGTCGGCGTGCCCCTGCGGCATCACCAGATGCGCGGTCATGGCGATGTACGAGGTGCCGGTCGCCCAGATGTGCAGGTCATGCACCAGCGTCACGCCGGGGAGCGCCGCCAGGCAGTCACGAACGGCCTGCGGGTCCACGCTGTCCGGCACCCCGTCAAACAGCATATGAAGCGACTGGCGGAACAGACTCCAGGTCCCCAGCACGATCACGACGGCGATCGCCAGACTGACCACCGGATCCAGCCAGACCCATCCCCGCCACAGCGTCAGCGCACCTGCGACCACCACGCCGGCCGACACCAGCGCATCAGCGGCCATGTGCAGGAAGGCGCTGCGTATGTTCAGATCGTTCTCGCGACCGCGCATGAACAGCAAGGCGGTCGCCGTGTTGATCACAATGCCCACGCCGGCTACCAGCATGATGGTCACGCCCTGTGCCCCCAGCAGGGGCTCCGGCGAGATCAGGCGGCCGATCGCTTCCCATACCAGGGCCCCCATGGCCACCAGAAGCAGCAAGGCGTTGGCAAAGGCCGCCAGAATGGTGCCGCGCTTCCAGCCATAGGTTTTGCGGGCGCTCGGGCGCAACTTGCCCGCCAGCGCACCGCCCCAGGCCAGCACCAGCCCGGCCACATCGCTCAGGTTGTGGCCAGCGTCGGCCAACAAGGCCAGCGAGTTGACCCGCCAGCCGTAAAACGATTCAATGGTCACGAAAATGATGTTGAGCGCAATGCCAATGGCAAAGGCCCGGTTGAAGTTCGCGGGGGCGTGGTCGTGCTGGTGAGCGTGGTCGTGTCCCGCACTCACTTGCTTTTGATCTCCGGCGGGCGAAGGGACGCATTGAGTTGATCGACCAGTTCGGCCCAATCCGAATCCTGATGCAAGGCTTCGTGCAAGAAAGTGGCCTGCGCGGGCGTCCAGAACGGCGCATCCGCCAGCTTGACGTCCGCCGCCAGCGGCGTGTGCGTCGCGATGAACTGCCGGATGCCCGGCGCATCGCAAGGCAGACCCAATTGCGCAAAGAGATCGCTGAAATGATGTATTGGTGTGTTCATCGCATCTTTATAGCATTTCAAGTGTCAACGCGACGCGCTGGCCGGCGCCGATACACTGCCATACCCGGCAGACATCCAAGCCCAAGCCGCGTGCTTGCTGCTCACAACCAAGGAACGCCTGATGGATTTGCCTTCTGGCCGCGAGTTATCGGAATTTGCCAATGCCCTGATCCATTCGCGCCAAAACGTCTCGCCGCGGCGTCTGGACGAGCCCGGACCCACGGCACAACAGCTGCAAGACATTCTGGGGGCTGCCGCCGCCGCGCCTGACCACGGCCAGTTGCTGCCCTGGCGCTTCGTCGTGGTGCCCAAGGCCCGGCGCGAGCGGCTGGCCGAGGTGTTTGGGCTGGCCCTGGTGGCGCGCGACCCGAACGCCACGCCATTGCAAATCGAAAATGCGCGCGAAAAGGCTTACCGTGCTCCTTTTCTGATGCTGGCGATAGCCCGACTCATAGACGGTACCGCACCGTGGGACATCGCGCCTGCGCGTGGGGCTCAGCATCCCGAATCGACTGAAGTTGAGGTCGGCGATGCGGAGCGTTTGGTGTCCTTGGGTTGCGCTATTCAGAACATCGTGCTCTCGGCCCATGCAGCGGGTTTTGGCACCGGCCTGACCAGCGGCCAGGCGTTGGCGTCACGGGCTTTACGCGAACTGTTCGGTTTGGCCGAGAACGAGCGGGCCGTGTGCTGTATCAACATCGGCACCGTAACGCACCATAAGCCGGTGCGCCGGCGGCCCGCCGTGTCGGACTATGTGTCGGAGCTGAGTTGAACAGGATTCGAATAAGGGAATCGACGCTTGCTGGCCAGGCCAACGGCTGCGATACTTGGATTCAGACGGTTGAATTTTCTATCCGTGTCGGCTCGGCTCATTGGCCTCTTCGCCTCTCCGCACAACAATTCGCACGGGTGTATTTTGAATAAATCAAATTATTTTGTTTGCTGTATCGCCATGATCGCCGCCGCCGCGCAAGCCGGTATGCCTGAAGGTAAGGAGGCCTTCGCCAAAGCGCAGTACGCGGATGCCCGCAAGGAGTTGGCAGAGCCCGCAAGCCAAGGCGATGCCGAGGCGATGGCCCTGATGGGTGACATGCTGATGCGGGGCCGGGGTGGACCGCGCGATGAACTCAAGGCGCGTGAGTACATCCTGCAGGCCCATGAGAATGGCTCCAACCGGGGAACTTTCGTCCTCGGACTCTTGTACCTGTACGGCAATCTGGTCAACAAAAATGAGGCCAAGGGAATAGAGCTGGTCAAGCAAGCGGCGGAGAAAGGGTATGCGCCAGCGCAGTCCCAGTTCGGCGCCTGGATTGGCAACGGCGTTTATGGATACGAAAAAAACGAAACCGTTGCGCTGACCTGGTTCAAGGAAGCCGCCACGCAGAAGGATGCGTCGGCCATGAACTGGTTGGGGTTTTTTTACGAAAATGGCAAAGCCGGCCTGGCCCAGGACCCTCTGATCGCGCTGGACTGGTACAAAAAATCCGCGGAGCTGCACAACACGATGGCCATGGTCTCGACCGGCCGGCTGTACGCCTTGGGCCGCGGCGTTTCGCCAGACGGTGCGGAGGCCTTGCGCTGGTTTAAAAAAGCGGCCGCACTGGGGAGCTATCAGGGCTACGCATGGATTGCCAGCGTCTATGAATTTGGTCGCGGCGGGCTGGCAAGAAATCCAAACCTGGCCTACGCATGGTACGCGGCGGTCCCGTCCAACGTGCCGGCCGAGCTTGTCAAATCGTCGACCGAAGGCCGCGAGCGCCTCGCCAAAATTCTGTCGCAGGCCGAGCAGGATGAGGCTGGCAAGCAGTCAAAAACGGTTGTCGCGAAAAACGCCATCAACGCCCTGCTGGCCGTCGCCACGGCGGGTCAGTCGGCTGCACGCAAAGGCGTTTACGGCAGCGGGGTGGTCGTCAGCCGACATGGCGACATCGTGACGAACGAACACGTGGTGCAACACTGCGAAAAAATACGCATACAGCCGCTGGGAACCGATGTGAAGGTTATCGCGAAAGACGCAAAAAACGACCTGGCGCTGTTGCGCCTGGAAGGCAATCCGCTGCCTGCCAGCAATTTCAGGGTCGGCAAAAGCATACGACTGGGTGACGAAGTCGTCGCCATTGGCTACCCCTTGCGCGGCCTACTGTCCTCCGGGCCGATTGTCACCACGGGTATCGTGAATGCCCTGAGCGGCGCCAACGACGACACCTCGGCTTTCCAGATGTCGGCAACGGTTCAGCCGGGCTCCAGCGGCGGCCCTATTTTTGACAACAATGGCCTGCTGGTCGGCATTGTCAGGGCGCGCTTGCTGTCCAGCGGGCCAATCGGGGCTCAAAACGTCAATTTCGGCATCAACCTGGCCACGGTTTCAGGGTTTCTGGATGCGCACGCAGTGGACTACAGCACGCTCCCGATCAGCAACAAACCCAGCAGCGTCAGCGACATCACGGCTCAAACCCAGAAGTCAACGGTGCAAATTGAATGCTATTAGGAGCACCCATGAAAGTGATTGATTCGATCGTGACCGAGGCGGCGGGTATTGCCGCCATTCGTCGGGATATTCATGCCCACCCCGAGTTGTGTTTTGAAGAGGCCCGCACCGCCGACGTGGTGGCGCAAAAGCTCACCGAGTGGGGGATCCCGATCCACCGCGGCATGGGTGGCACCGGTGTCGTGGGAATCGTCAAACACGGTAGCTCCGGGCGTGCCATTGGCCTGCGCGCGGACATGGATGCCCTGCCGATGCAGGAGTTCAATACCTTCAGCCACACCAGCCAGCACCCGGGCAAGATGCACGCCTGCGGTCATGATGGGCACACCGCCATGCTGTTGGCCGCGGCCCAGCATCTCGCCCGGCAGCGTCATTTTGATGGCACGGTGTACCTGATTTTTCAGCCCGCCGAGGAAGGCGGTGGCGGCGCGCGCGAGATGATCAAGGACGGTTTGTTTGACAAATTCCCGATGGAGGCGGTATTTGGCATGCACAACTGGCCCGGCTCTGAAGTGGGTAAATTCGCCGTCAGTCCGGGGCCGGTGATGGCATCGAGCAATGAGTTCAAGATCACCATTCGTGGCAAGGGCGGCCATGCGGCCTTGCCGCATTTGGGTCTGGACCCGGTGCCGGTGGCCTGCCAGATGGTGCAGGCCTTTCAAACCATCATCAGCCGCAACAAGAAGCCAATTGATGCCGGGGTGATTTCAGTCACCATGATCCACGCCGGTGAGGCGACCAATGTCATACCCGACAGTTGCGAGTTGCAGGGCACGGTACGTACCTTTTCGCTGGAGGTGCTGGATCTGATCGAGCAGCGCATGAAACAGATCGCCGAGCACACCTGTGCCGCGTTCGAGGCGACTTGCGAGTTTGAGTTTGATCGCAACTACCCGCCCACCATCAACAGTGCCAAAGAAGCCGAGTTCGCGCGCCAGGTGATGGCAAGCATCGTCGGGGAGAGCAACGTTCAGGTGCAGGAACCCACCATGGGGGCGGAGGATTTTTCCTACATGTTGCTGGCCAAACCCGGCTGCTACAGTTTCATCGCCAACGGCGATGGTGCGCATCGGGACATGGGGCACGGCGGCGGCCCCTGCATGTTGCACAACGCCAGCTATGACTTCAATGATGCGTTGATTCCGCTGGGGGCCACCTATTGGGTGCGGCTGGCCGAGGAATGGCTCAAAACCACTGTTTGATGGGCATCACGGGGCTGGCAGGGCATCGCCTGTTCTTCGGACGCGCTGGGCGTGCGATGGAGCCGACTGGGGCAGGTACTGGAGTGAGGCTTTGGCGCTTGCTTAAGCGCCAAAGCGGCGCGCCGCCATCTCCAGCAAGCCGTCGAAAATCAGGTTGTCCACCAGCTCGAACTGCACCGACATGCTGGGGGCCATTTTCCAGCCCGCGCCGCCGGTCATGATGCATTTGGGCTCGACGCCGCAGTGGGCACGCACGTGCTGCACCATGCGTTCCACGGCGCCGGCAATGGCGTAGGTGCCGCCGCTGGTGAGCGCGTCACTGGTGTTGGTCGGGAACTCGCGCACGTCGCCGGTCGGCACATGCAAGCCGGCGGTGCCGGATTCGAGGGCGCGCAGCATGATGCCGTGGCCGGGCAGAATCAAGCCGCCCAAAAACTTGCCGTCGGCATCAATCGCCTCCACCGTCACCGCCGTGCCCACCATGACCACGACCATCGGTTGCGCCGGGCCTTGCGCCAGCAAGCGGTGCCAGGCACCGATCATCGCCACCCAGCGGTCGGCGCCCAGGCGCGCGGGAAAGTCGTAGCCGTTGGTCAGGCCGGCTTCGGCCGCACTGGACACCACCCATTGCGGGGCCGCATCCCAAATTTCCATCTGCTCCTCGACCCGGCGTTTCAGGGCGTCGCCCGCCACGATGCAACCCAGCATGCGCTGAGGGTGAGGCAGGGTGGCCCAGGCGCCGTCGGCCAGCTTGTCAATGTTTTCAAGAAACTCGGCGCCATGCGCGAGCAGGGTCGCGGCCGGATGAGGTGTTTGGTAAAGCGCCCACTTCAGGCGGGTGTTGCCAACGTCAATTGCCAGGAATGTCATGGCCTCATTATCATCAAACCGGCGGCGCCTGGCTGGCCGGGCCAGTCCAGTGCGGGACGTTCTAAACTCGGTCGCACCCCAGATCGGTAAGCCATGTCCATTGTCGAACTCTCCGCCCATTCACTGTCGCGAGCCCTTCATGCGGGGCAGGTTTCGTGTCGCGAGGTGATGCAGGCTTATTTGAGTCGCATTGAAGAGGTCAACCCCCGGCACCTGGCGATTGTGAGTCTGCAGGATGGCGATCTGCTGTTGCGCCAGGCCGACGAGCGCGACGCGCAGCTGGCGCGGGGTGAGTCCATGGGCTGGATGCATGGCATGCCGCAGGCCATCAAGGATCTCTGCAACACGGCAGGCATTCCGACCACGCTGGGCTCGCCCCTGATGCGCAACTTTGTGCCGCAAGACGACGGCTTGATGGTGCAGCGCATGAAAGCGGCCGGTTGCATCGTGATCGGCAAGACCAACACGCCGGAGTTTGGCTTGGGCTCGCATACCTTCAACGAGGTGTTTGGCATCACCCGCAATGCCTATGATCCCTCGCGCTCGGCGGGGGGAAGCAGTGGCGGTGCCGCCGTGGCGCTGGCGCTGCGCCTGTTGCCGGTGGCCGACGGCTCGGATTTCATGGGCAGCCTACGCAACCCGGCCGGTTGGAACAACGTCTTCGGCTTGCGTCCCAGCCAGGGCCGGGTGCCGATGTGGCCGGCGCCGGATGCCTGGGTCAGCCAGCTGGGCACCGAAGGGCCGATGGGACGCAGCGTGCGCGATGTGGCGAATCTGCTCGATGTACAAGCGGGTTTTGACCCGCGCGCTCCTCTTTCGATAGCTGATGGCGCCCGTTTCACGGGGGCTCTGGACGAATTTGACTGCAAAAAAGTGCGAGTGGGCTGGCTCGGGGACCTGTCGGGCTACCTGGCCATGGAGCCCGGCATTCTGGACGTCTGCGGACACGGGCTGGCTCGCCTGGCGGCCTTGGGCTGCGCGGTGGCGCCGCTAGCGCTGGGAACGCCGCCGGAGAAAATCTGGCAAGCCTGGCTGATCTGGCGTCGTGCGCTGGTGGCCGCGCGCATTGCCCCGTTTTTGTTGAGCCCCAAGAACCGCGCGCTGATCAAGCCCGAGGCTTTGTGGGAACACGAGCAGGCGCGTACCCTCACCGGTCACGAATTCCTGAGCGCCAGCGTGCAGCGCACGGCCTTTTACCAGCACATGCTCTCGCTGTTTGAAACACATGATTTTTTGGCGCTGCCGGTGTCGCAAGTCTGGCCTTTTGCGGCGGAGCAGCGTTGGCCCAGTCAGATCAACGGCGTTGCGATGGACAGCTACCACCGCTGGATGGAAGTCGTGATTTACGCCACCTTTGCGGGCTTGCCCTGCATCAGCGTGCCGGTCGGGTTTGATGCACGTGGCTTGCCCATGGGCATGCAGCTGATAGGCCGGCCGCATGGTGATTTTGAGCTGCTGCAACTGGCGCATGCCTATGAGAAGGCGGCACAGGAGGTGTTGACGCGCAAGCCACCGGTAGTCCCCGTGCTATGAGCACGGCGGCGGTGTGAGCGCGAGGTTGCTTCAGCCCTGGCGCCAGGGCAAACCGTGATAGCGCCAGCCGCCTTTGCGCCCGCGCTGCGCGTGCGCATCCGGATCGCCTTCAAAACCTTCGAGGATGTTGTAGGCCTCCAGCCCGAGCTCGGTCGCGCGTTTGGCGGCGGCGATGGAGCGCACGCCGCTGCGGCACAATAAAACCACTTTTTTGCCCGCCGGCACCGCCGCCCGCAGGCCCTCGTCAAAGTCGGCATTCATCACCATGCCTGGCCATTGCTTCCAGGCCAGCGCTGTGGCGCCCGGCACAAAACCGACCCACTCCCGTTCCGCATCACTGCGCACGTCCACCAGCACCGCGTCGCCAGCCTGCCACCATTGGCAAGCGAGCTGGGGCGACACATCGCCCGCGTAGCCCGGCGCGGAACGCGCGCTTGAGCTTGCCTCGCCACCCGCGTCATGGCGCAGGCCTGAGCTCAGGTTGGCCGGCACCGCTTCGTCAATGCGTTTGGGTTTTGGCAAATGCAGCGCCGCCATGATGGCGCTGAACTCGGCCAGCGTCTTTCCCGCCACCCGTGCGTTGCCGGTCTTCTCGGCGCCGATGGTCGAGTGGCTGCGTCCCTGGTAGTCATGTGCTGGCCAGACCGTGGTGGCTTCGGGCAGCGCAAATAGAACCTGCGTCAGGCTGTGGTACATCGCCTCGGCGCTGCCGGACTGAAAGTCGGTACGACCACAGCCGTTGATCAGCAAGCAGTCACCGGTAAAAACGTGGTCGCGCCACAAGTAGCTCATGCTGCCTGCGGTGTGTCCGGGCGTGTGCAAGGCCCGGATCTGCTCCTCGCCAAATTGCAGCGTGTCGCCATCTTTCAGTTGCACCGCCGCCGTGCTGATGCCACAGGCCGCCGGTGCCGCGGTTTGGGCGCCCGCCAGCTCGGCCAGCTGCCCGGCACTCGTGATGTGGTCGGCGTGGGCGTGGGTTTCGATGGTCCAGAGCAGCCTGAGACCATATTGGCGCAGCGTTGCCAGATCGCGTTCCAGTTGCACATCGACCGGGTCGATGATGAGTGCATCGCGGCTGGTTTCGTCAAACAGGACGTAGCTGTAGGTGCTTGAGGCCGGGTCAAAAAGCTGGATGGGTTGCATGGCAAATCCGGAATCGTTGGAATGTATTTTAGTTTGGAGGGGTTGGTTGCTAAACGATCTTCACGCTGAGTCCAGGCAGGCCGTCGACGTGCATGTCGATGATATCGCCGACCACCACCGGCCCCACGTTCTCGGGCGTGCCCGAGTAGATGATGTCGCCGGGGAACAGCTCGAACGCTTCCGACAGCTTGGCGATCTGTTCGGCCACGGACCAGATCCTCTGGCTCAGCTTGGCGCTTTGCTTGGTCTGCCCGTTGACCTTGAGCCAGATAGCGCCTTGTCCAGCGGGATGTTGCGCCCACCCTTGCCCAAGGCCGCCACATACTGGATCGCATAGGTCGGTTTCTGGAAGAAAGTGCGTCTGTCCATCGTACGCCTTCCTATGGGTGTCAATAGGGCGAACCGAAAACGGGTTTGGCACGCGGGTACGCCCGCTGCGCAGAGGCAGTTTATGCCTCCTTCACCGTGATTGCCAGCAAACCTCCTGCAAAACGGTTGCCTGCCATCACCTGAAAATATTTTCCAATTCCATTGAAATAAAAAACGGCGTCGTCATGGTTTTTACCTAGGAAAGCGCGGCGTGATCGCCGCACAATCTCATGGCGGACGGTTGTTTCCCGTCCGTCCCACAACACTACTACTTGGAGAATCGCATGAAATTTGTGCGAAATATGGCTTTCAGTTCCGTCGCCCTGGCCGTCGCGGCCATGAGCTTTGCCGCTGACAACATCAAAATCGGCTTGCAAGGTCCGCTGACCGGTGGTTCCAGCCCAATGGGCGTTTCCATGCGCGATGGCGCCAAGCTGGCCGTTACCGAGATCAACGCCAAGGGTGGTTTGTTGGGTCGCAAGATCGAAATGATCGAGCGTGACGACGAGGCCAAGAATGAGCGCGGCGTTCAAATTGCCCAGGAACTGATCAACAAGGAAAAAGTGGTGGCCACCGTCGGCTACATTAATTCCGGCGTGTCGTTGGCTTCCCAGCGTTTTTACCAGGAAGCCAAGATTCCGGTGATGAACAACGTGGCCACCGCGACCACCATCACCAAGCAGTTTGCGGACCAGCCCGAGAACTATGTGTTCCGCAATTCGGCCAATGACACCATCCAGTCCGCCATGATTGTGGAAGAGCTCATTGGCCGTAAAAAATTCTCCAAGGTCGCCATTCTGGCGGACTCCACCAACTATGGTCAGTTGGGTCGTGCTGACCTGGAAAAAGCGCTTAAGGAAAAAGGCATTACCGCCGTTGCCATTGAGAAGTACAACATCAAGGATGTGGACATGACGCCCCAGCTGCTCAAGGCCAAAGAAGCCGGCGCACAGGTTGTTATCACTTACGGCATTGGCCCGGAGCTGGCGCAAATTGCCAACGGCATGATCAAGCTCGGCTGGAAGGTCCCCATAATGGGTTCCTGGACCTTGTCCATGGGCAATTTCATTGACAACGCCGGAAAAAATGCCGACGGCGCCCTGATGCCGCAAACCTTCATCCAGGAACCCAATACGCCCAAGCGCAAGAGTTTCATTGACGCCTATCAGAAGGCCTACAAGGTCACCCGCATTCCTTCGCCAGTCTCTGCGGCGCAGGGTTACGACTCGGTTTATTTGCTGGCCGCCGCGATCAAGCAAGCCAACAGCACCGACGGCCCCAAAGTGCTGGCGGCACTGGAAGACCTGAAGGCCCCAGTGGAAGGCGTCGTCACCACCTACAACCATCCGTTCACCAAAGCCGACCACGAGGCGATCACTCTCAACATGGCGGTGATCGGCAAGGTGCAGGATGGCAGGGTGGTTTACGCCTATGACGAAGACAAGAAAAAGGGTGGCGAAGTTCGCACCAAGGCCGTGAAGAAGTAGGCGCCACCTCAAGCGCTCCTGAAAAAAAAGCCGGTGCCCACCGGCTTTTTTTGGCGTTCTGGGCACGGTTGCACGGGCATATCGGTTTTTATGTGAGGTTAGGTATGGAAATTTTTCTGCAGCTCATCTACAGCGGCGTCGCGCTGGGCATGATTTATGGCGTGATTGCGTTTGGTTACCAGCTCACCTTCGCGACCTCGGGCACGCTCAATTTCGGTCAGGGCGAGTCATTGATGCTGGGGGCGCTGGTGGGCCTGTCGCTGGCGGGCACGATCCATGGCGGCCCCTACCTCAACTATTGGGTGATGATTCCGGTGGTGGCGGTGTTTGGCGCGGCGCAAGGCGCACTGGTGGAGTGGATTGCGATCCGTCCTGCCATCAAGATCAAAAGCGAGTTTGGCTGGATCATGTCCACCATCGCGCTGGCCATCATTTTCAAGAATGTCGCAGAAAATATCTGGGGCAAGGACGATCTGAAGTTCCCGTCCCCGCTGTCGGAGGCGCCCATCAAGCTGTTCGGCGCCAATGTGTTGCCAATGGAAATCGTGGTCGTGGTCGGCGCTCTGGCCATGATGGCGATCGTTGAGATTTTCAACCGAAAATCGATTTACGGCAAAGCGGTGGTTGCCACCTCCAATGACCGGGATGCAGCCTCGCTCATGGGTATCAACACCGGTGCCGTGATCACGTTCTCCTATGCGCTGTCGTCGGTGACGGCGGCCGTGGCGGGCGTGCTGGTGGCCCCGCTGACGCTGACGGGCGCCACGATGGGCTCGGTGCTCGGGCTCAAGGCCTTTGCCGTCGCCATCATCGGGGGCTTGACTTCAGGAGTGGGCGTGATTGTGGGCGGCCTGATTCTGGGCATTGCGGAAACCACCACCGGTTATTACATCTCCACCGGCTACAAGGACGTGCCGGGGCTGGTGTTGTTGTTGCTGGTGCTGGCGGTCAAGCCCGCCGGGCTGTTTGGCAAGATGGCCATCAAGAAGGTTTGACGGATACAGGACACCATGAAAATTCAAAGCAAATCGTTCTTTCTGGCGGTGCTGGGCATCGCGGCCCTGGGGCTGTTCCCGGTGCTGGTGCCCAACCCGTACTACGTTCACCTCGTCGAGACCATTCTGATCTACGCCATCCTGCTGTTCGGGCTGGACATCGTGGTGGGCTACACGGGCCAGGTGTCGCTCGGTCATGCCGGTCTGTTCGGTGTCGGTTCGTACGCCGCCGGTGCGCTGTTCTTCAAGCTGGGCGTGCCTTTTTTCCTGGCGGTACCGGCGGCCATTGGCGTCACCGCCATGTTCGGCGCGGTGTTGGCGCTGCCGGCCTTGCGGGTGACCGGCCCCTACCTCGCCATGGTGACGCTGGCCTTTGGCACCATCATCCAGATTCTCATCAATGAGATGACGTTTTTGACCGAAGGCCCGATTGGCATCAAGGTGGCCAAACCCATTTTCTTGGGCCATAAACTGAACGAGGTGGAGTACTTCTACGTCGTGGCCGTGCTGATGGTGCTGGCGCTGGTGGTGGTGCATCGCATCCTGAAATCCCAACTGGGCCGCGCCTTTGAAGCCTTGCGCGACAGCCCGGTCGCATGTGACTGCATGGGAGTTTCGGTCTACATGTACAAAGTCTATGCGTTTGTGATCAGCGCCGGTCTGGCTGGCTTGGCAGGTGCGCTGTACACCTATTCCGAAGAATACATTTCGCCCAACACCTACAACTTCGAGTTGACCATCATGTTCCTGTTGGCGGTCATCATGGGGGGGCGCAAAACCCGCTCGGGTGCCCTGATTGGTGCCGTGATTGTGGTGATGTTGCCCAGCTTGCTGTCGGACATTGAACTCTTCCGCAAGATCGCCAGCGTGCTGGCAGTCGCGGTCTGCGGCATGGCCGCTTACAACCTCGCGAAAAAAGTCAAAACCGTGCGCGAGCTGGCGGTGCCGGTGGTGGCTACGGTGGCCATGGCGGGGTTTTCCTTCCAGCTTGAAAACATCACCGATTGGCGGCTGACCATTTTTGGTCTGATGACCCTGTTCGTGGTCTATTACCTGCAAGATGGCGTTGTGGGTTTTGCGCGGGACCTTTTCGTGCGCTTTGCCAAGCCTGCAGCGCACGCCAGCGTCAAAACCCCAGGCGCCAAGGTCAGCGCCTGGACCCCTCCCCATACGGCGGCTGCCGCTGGCTCAGGCCCGCTGCTGGAAGTTCGGCAGGTCTTGATGCAGTTCGGTGGCCTCAAAGCTCTGAATCAAGTGGACTTAAGCATTGGGCGCGGATCGATTCACGGACTCATTGGCCCCAACGGTTCGGGCAAGAGCACCATGATGAACGTGCTCACCGGCATCTATCAGCCTACCGCCGGGAAGGTGGTCTTTAACGGACAAACGGTGACGGGCCAGACGCCCTCAAGCATTGCCTTGTCCGGCATTGCACGCACGTTTCAGAACGTCCAGCTTTTTGGCGAGATGACGGCGACCGACAACGTGCTGGTGGGCTTGCACCACACGTTTAAAAGCAATACCTTGGATGTGATGCTGCGCACCCCTCGCTACAAACGGGAAGATGCCAGAGCGCGTGAGCAGGCGGCGAGTTTGCTGGAATTTGTGGGTTTGACCGGCTTGAGCGAAGAGCAGGCGCGAAATCTGCCTTATGGCAAGCAGCGCATGCTGGAGATTGCACGCGCCCTGGGGTTGAATCCCAGCCTGTTGCTGCTCGATGAACCGGCGGCCGGCTTGCCGCCGGCGGACTTGCCTGAGTTGATGAAGATGATCCAGAAAATCCGCGACCATGGCATCACGGTGATTCTGATTGAGCACCATATGGATGTGGTGATGGGGATTTCAGACACCGTGTCCGTGCTCGACTTCGGCCAGAAGATTGCGGAGGGCAAACCGGCCGATGTACAAAGCAACCCGGCCGTGATCGAGGCCTATCTGGGCAGCGGCGCAGAAGCGCATTGATTGCGGAGAAGACTCAACATGCTCACCATTGAAAATTTACAAGCCGGTTATGGCAAGGTCGAAGTACTTCACGGTGTTTCAATCCAGGTGCCCAAGGGCAAAATCGTCACCCTGATCGGCTCCAACGGGGCCGGCAAAACCACCACCATGCGCGCCGTGTCGGGCATGATCAAACCGGTGTCCGGCAGGATCACCCTGGCGGGTCAGAACATTACCGGTCTGGACTCGCACCAGATCGCCAAACGCGGCCTGGCCCACTCACCCGAAGGCCGACGCGTGTTTCCCACGTTGAGCGTGCTCGACAACATCCGTCTGGGGGCGTTTGTGCGCTACACCAACGCACGACCCAAAGGCGATGTCGAGTCCGATCTGCAAAAAGCGCTGGAGATGTTCCCGCGCCTTAAAGAGCGCACGCACCAGCTGGCCGGCACCTTGTCGGGCGGCGAGCAGCAAATGCTGGCCATGGCGCGTGCTGTCATGCTCAACCCCGAGGTGTTCCTGCTGGATGAGCCGTCCATGGGCCTGGCACCGATTCTTGTGGAGGAGGTGTTCAACATCATCTCCCGGCTCAAAAGCCAGGGCGTCACCATGCTGCTGGTTGAGCAGTTTGCGGCGGCGGCGCTCAAGGTGGCGGACTACGGCTATGTGCTTGAGAATGGCCGCATTTCAGTCCACGGGCCGGCGGACAAGCTCAAGGATGATCCGGCGGTCAAGGCGGCTTATCTGGGGGGGTAGGCAGCTCCGCAGCGTCTGCCCGACGGGCAGATCGTGAACGGTTTTCCATCAGCAGGGGCGCGCAAGCGCCCCTTTTTTGGGAAAAGCGCTAAGATTGACGTTTACGTAAACGTCAAGTCAGCGAATCCGGTTCTGATGCTGACTCCGTAACCCGTTTACCTTGCTATCTCCGGAGCTCCACCATGACCGACTTGTCCGCTGAATTCAAGGCGCTGAGCCAATACCGCCCTGTCAACAAGGTACGCTTTGTCACCGCCGCCAGCCTGTTCGACGGGCATGACGCCGCCATCAACATCATGCGCCGCATCTTGCAGGGCATGGGCGCCGAGGTGATTCACCTCGGACACAATCGCAGCGTGGACGAGGTGGTGACCGCCGCCTTGCAGGAAGACGCGCAAGGCATCGCCATCAGCTCTTACCAAGGCGGGCACGTCGAATATTTCAAATACATGGTCGACCTGCTCAAAGAGCGCGGCGGCTCCCATATCCAGGTGTTCGGTGGCGGCGGTGGCGTCATCGTGCCACCGGAAATTCGTGAACTGCAGGCCTATGGCGTGGCCCGCATCTTCAGTCCGGAAGATGGCCAGCGGATGGGGCTGGCCGGCATGATTGGCGAGATGGTGATGCGCTGCGACAAAGATCTGTCCGCCTACGCACCGAAAGACATGGCCGCCATCCAGGGGCACAGCGAAATGAGCTGGCGCGCCCTGGCGCAACTCATCACGGCGCTGGAAAACGAAAAAGCGGCGGGCGAAGGCAAAGGCGCGCCTTCCGAGCAATTAACGGCGCTGACCCAGGAAATACGGGCGGCAGCTGCTATCAAAAAGATACCGGTTCTGGGCATCACCGGCACCGGCGGCGCCGGCAAATCTTCGCTCACCGATGAGCTGATTCGACGTCTGCGGCTGGACCAGAACGACAGTTTGCGGGTGGCCGTCATCAGCATCGACCCATCACGGCGCAAGAGCGGCGGCGCGCTGCTAGGCGACCGCATCCGCATGAACGCGATTGGGCCGTGGAAAACTTCCGTTCGCCCTGAGCTTGTCGAAGGGCTTGCGCAGGCTTCGACAAGCTCAGCCCGAACGGAAAAAGATTCGGGCCAGCGGGTCTTCATGCGCTCACTTGCCACGCGCGACTTCGGTTCTGAAATCAGTGCCGCGCTGCCCGACGTAATTGCGGCCTGCAAGGTGGCGGGCTTCGACCTGATCGTGGTGGAAACCTCGGGCATTGGCCAGGGCGACGCGGCGATCGTGCCGCATGTCGATGTACCGTTGTATGTGATGACACCGGAGTTTGGTGCGGCCAGCCAGCTGGAAAAAATCGACATGCTGGACTTCGCCGAGTTTGTCGCCATCAACAAATTCGACCGCAAGGGTGCGCTGGATGCCCTGCGCGACGTCGCCAAGCAGGTGCAGCGCAACAAGGAGGCCTGGACCACACCCGCGGAGCAAATGCCGGTGTTTGGCACCATGGCGGCGCGCTTCAACGACGACGGCGTCACCGCCCTGTACCAGGCGCTGAAAGTCCGTCTGGCGGCGTTGGGCTTGAAGCTGGCGGCTTCCAATCTGCTGCCCACCGTGTCGGTGCGTCACAGCACGAATCAGACCCCGGTGGTGCCGGCCGCGCGCACCCGCTACCTGGCTGAAATCAGCGACACCGTGCGCAGCTACAAAAAGCGCGCGCGCAGCCAGGCAAGATTGGCGCGTGAAATCCAGCAGTTGCGGGAATCCGGCCGCATGCTCAAGCTCGATGATGCGAACAAGGCCAATGCCTATCAGGCGGTGATGGATCTGGCGGCGCAACGCGAGGCGCATCTGGGTGCGAGCGAACGCAAGCTGCTGGCGCAATGGCCCACCATGCAGGCCGCCTACGCGGGAGACGAATACGTTGTCAAAATTCGCGACAAGGAAATCCGCACGGCACTCACCACCAAGTCGCTTTCCGGCACCACCATTCGCAAAGTGGCGCTGCCCCAATTCGAAGACCAGGGCGAAATCCTGAAATGGCTGACGCTGGACAACGTACCCGGCAGCTACCCGTACACCGCCGGCACCTTTGCCTTCAAGCGCGAAGGTGAAGATCCGACTCGCATGTTTGCCGGCGAGGGCGACGCGTTTCGCACCAACACGCGCTTCAAATTGTTGAGCTCGGGCATGGCGGCCAAGCGCCTGTCCACCGCGTTTGATTCGGTCACGCTGTATGGCAACGACCCCGATCCACGGCCCGATATCTACGGCAAAGTCGGCAACAGCGGCGTGAGCATTGCCACGCTGGACGACATGAAAGTGCTGTACGGCGGCTTTGACTTGTGCAGCCCGTCAACGAGCGTCAGCATGACCATCAACGGCCCGGCGCCCAGCATTCTGGCCATGTTCATGAACACGGCCATCGATCAGAATATCGACAAATTCAAGGCAGACAATGGCCGTGAGCCGACCGACACCGAACTGGAAAAGATCAAGGAGTGGGTGCAGGAAAAGGTGCGTGGCACCGTTCAGGCCGACATCCTGAAAGAAGACCAGGGCCAGAACACCTGTATCTTCTCCACCGAATTCTCTTTGAAAGTGATGGGCGACATTGCCGAGTATTTTGTGCACAACCGCGTGCGCAACTTCTACTCGGTCTCCATCAGCGGCTATCACATCGCCGAAGCGGGCGCGAATCCGATTAGCCAGTTGGCGTTCACGCTCAGCAATGGCTTTACCTTTGTCGAGGCGTATTTGGCGCGCGGCATGCACATTGACGATTTCGCGCCGAACCTGAGCTTCTTCTTCAGCAACGGCATGGATCCTGAATACACCGTGATGGGCCGCGTGGCGCGCCGCATCTGGGCGGTGGCGATGAAGGAAAAATACGGCGCCAATGAACGCAGCCAGAAGCTCAAATACCACATCCAGACCAGCGGCCGCAGTCTGCACGCACAGGAAATCCAGTTCAACGACATCCGTACCACGCTGCAGGCGCTGATTGCCATCTACGACAACTGCAACAGCCTGCACACCAACGCCTTCGACGAAGCCATCACCACGCCGACCGAAGACTCGGTGCGCCGCGCCATGGCGATCCAGCTCATCATCAACCGGGAATGGGGCCTGGCCAAGAACGAAAACCCGTCGCAGGGTGCTTTCATCATCGAGGAGCTGACCGAGCTACTGGAAGAAGCGGTGCTGCTGGAGTTCGAGCGCATCGCCGAGCGCGGCGGCGTGCTGGGCGCCATGGAAACCGGCTACCAGCGGGGCAAGATTCAGGACGAGTCGATGCACTACGAGATGCTGAAACACACTGGCGAGCTGCCCATCATTGGCGTCAATACCTTCCGCAACCCGCATGGCGACGCCGTGCATGACACGCTGGAGCTGGCGCGTTCCACCGACGAGGAAAAACAGAGTCAGTTGAAACGCTTGGCGGAGTTTCATGCGCTGCACGCGAACGAATCCTCCGCCATGCTGAAACGTCTTCAGCAGGCGGTGATCGAGAACAAAAACGTGTTTGAGGTGCTGATGGACGCCGTGCGCGTCTGCTCGCTGGGCCAGATCACAAACGCCCTGTTTGAGGTGGGCGGGCAGTACCGGCGAAACATGTAAGTTTGCGGGACAGATCCTTAGCTCTGTCCCCAACCGATCAGGAATGCCGGCCTGGTGGACGCTTAACCGCCCTTTTTGCAGCGCTTGCCGGGGTTTTTCTTGCTGTTGGTGGCTGCGCCACGTTCCAGGCTGCGCAATTGGCCTTTGCCGGCGGTGAAGCACACGCCTTTGGGGGGCACGGGACGGGGGGTCGCGATGCGGTCTGCTTCGGTACGGATGATGCGGGCCATGAAATAACTCCAGTTAGTTTTAGAAAACCAGTGATTATCGCCGGTCTTGGCTTGCACCGCCGCCGAAGCCTGCCAACTCCAAACTTAAGGCTGGTCCTGATCGGTATCGCCGGTGCCCGCCGCCTTGGCGCTGCGGTAGCCGTTTTTGGCCAGTAGCTCCAGATAAAACGCGTCGCCGCCGGCCTGGGCGACCGCGTCAATCAAACTCGTGATGGTCGCGAAGTGAACCACGGTCGCGTTCTCGGCGCTGGTGCCGAACTTGCAGTCGAAATCCCAATAGTCCACGCCCTCGGGCAGCGGCACGCGTCTTTGTCTTTTGACGTATTTCCGGATTTCATGCTTGGTGGCTTCCAGCACCCGGTCACGGTGTTTGCCTTCGATGTTGAGTTTGAATGTCTTTTTCACGGTAGCCTCTTGAGAATGTTGCGGGACAAACCTTCAGCCAGGTCCCCAACTGATTCGCCTGATTTCACCCCAGACGGGTGTGTTTGCAAGCCTTCGATTATGCGACGAGACCGCCATGAACCACCCCAGCGGCCCGGCAGCTTAAACTCCAGCCCATGCCATTTTCCTCATTGGGCCTGTCCCCGTCCCTCCTGCGCGCCGTCGGCGCCAAAGCGTATCTGACACCCACGCCCATCCAGTTGGCGGCGATTCCCGCCGCCTTGCAGGGCCGCGACGTGCTGGGCTCGGCGCAAACCGGCTCGGGCAAAACGGTGGCCTTTGCCCTGCCGCTGTTGCAACAGCTGGAAAATGCCCCGCTGGAGAGCCTGCGCCGGGTGCGCGCGCTGATCCTGGTGCCCACGCGCGAACTCTGCACACAGGTGGGCGAGGAAATCCGCAGCCTGGCGGCGCACCTGCCGCGCTCGTTGAAGGTTTCCATCGTGTTTGGTGGCGTCTCCATCAATCCGCAGATGATGCGCCTGCGCGGCGGCACCGACATTGTGGTTGCCACGCCTGGGCGTCTGTTGGACCTGGTTCACCATAACGCGCTTGTTTTGGGTAGTGTCACGACGTTGGTGCTCGACGAAGCAGACCGTTTGTTTGACATGGGCTTTTCCGAAGAGCTTGGGCGCATCCTCTCGCTGTTGCCGGAGAAGCGTCAAAATCTGTTCTTCTCCGCCACCTTCCCCCCGGCCGTGCAAGCCCTGGCGCAGACGTTGCTGCGCGACCCGGTGCGCATCGAGGTGCTGCCCACGCCGCAGACCCAGCCTGCTATCGCACAACGGGCGATTGCGGTGGATGCGAGTCGGCGCACCCAGCTCTTGCGCCACCTGATTCAACAAAACCATTGGAGTCGCGTGCTGGTGTTTGTGGCGACCAAACACGCCGCCGAGATGGTGGCGGACAAATTGCGCAAAGCCCGCATCTACGCCGAGCCCTTCCATGGTGAATTGAGCCAGGGCAAGCGCACCCAGGTGCTGGCGGATTTCAAGGCCTCGCGCCTCAAGGTGGTGATCGCCACCGATGTTGCGGCCCGTGGCCTCGACATTGCGCAATTGCCGGTGGTGGTGAATTTTGACCTGCCGCGCTCCGCCGTGGATTACACCCATCGGATCGGTCGCACCGGTCGGGCCGGGGAAAGTGGTGTCGCCCTGAGCTTTGTCAGCGCCGACACTGAAGCGCATTTTCGGTTGATTGAGAAGCGTCAGGGCCTGAACTTGCCGCTGGAGCAGATGGAGGGCTTCGAGCCGCTGCAGACCGCAGTGCCGGCCGCCATGTCAACGGACGGCATCCCCTTCGACGCATCTACCGGCGGCATCAAGGGCAAACGCCCGAGCAAGAAAGACAAGCTCCGGGCGGCGGCCGCCCGCGGGCAATGAGCCGCCGTTAGTTCATCAGTTCAGCAGATAGGCGCTGGCCTGGTCTTCCAGGTCTTGCGCATCAATGGCGGCATCAAAGGCGGCGCGGCTGGCCAGCGCTTCCTTGGTGTAGGGAATCAGCGGCTTGTCCAGCGGGCGCAGCTTGTGGCGGCGCAGACCGCGCAGTTGCTGCGAACGTTCCATGGTTTGCAACACACGCTCGGGCTCCATCATCAGGCTGAAGGGGTTCAGGGCAAGTTCGGTGTTATTCATCAGGATTCTCCGGTGGGGTCAAAGCGCCCAAGAGATACTTCAGCGCTTAGGAGAACTGTAGCCGCGGGCCTGCAGAACTGAAGTCAGAACCCGGCTGTAAACGGTGTAGGTGTTTCCCTGACAGGTCCGGGGGCTATAAAAGCCGCACTTTCACGCTCTTGCCTTTGACCTTGCCGGCGTTGAGTTTTTGCATGGCCTCCAGTGCGATATCACGTTTTACCGCCACAAAAGTGGTGAATTCGGTGACGTTGATCTTGCCGATTTGCTCGCGGCTGTAGCCGGCATCGGCGGTCAAGGCGCCCAGCACGTCGCCGGGCCGGATTTTTTCCTTGCGGCCACCCAGAATCTGCAGCGTCACCATCGGCGGCAGCAGCGGCCCCTTGCCGGTGGGCGTGAGCTCGTCGAGCTTGTGCCAGACCGATTCACGCTTTTGATACTGCTCGATCTTGCCGACAAAGCCCATTTCATTCATGCTCGCCAGGCTCAGGGCCAGACCGGTTTCACCGGCGCGGCCGGTGCGGCCAATGCGGTGAATGTGAATCTCGGCATCGGGCGTGATGTCGACGTTGATCACCGCCTCCAGCTGCGTGATGTCGAGGCCGCGCGAGGCGACGTCGGTCGCCACCAGCACCGAGCAGCTGCGGTTGGCAAACTGCGCCAGCACCTGGTCGCGCTCGCGCTGCTCCAGCTCGCCATACAGGGCCAGCGCGCTAAAGCCCTGCTCTTGCAGAAAAGTCACCAGGTCCTTGCACTGCTGTTTGGTGTTGCAAAAAGCCAGCGTGCTGATCGGGCGAAAGTGATTCAGCAACTGGGCCACGGTGGCCAGCCGGTTGTGACGCGTCACCTCATAGAACCGTTGCTCGATCAGGCTCTCGGTGTGCTGCGACTCGACCTTGATCTGCAGCGGATCGCGCATGAACTGTTTGGCCAGTTTCTCGATGCCTTCCGGGTAGGTGGCCGAAAACAACAGGGTTTGCCGCTCTTTCGGGCACTGCTTGGTGACGGTGGCAATGTCGTCGAAGAAGCCCATGTCCAGCATGCGGTCGGCTTCGTCCAGTACCAGGGTATTGAGGGCTTCGAGGTTCAGATACTCACGCGCCAGATGGTCCATCACGCGCCCCGGCGTCCCCACCACAATGTGCGCGCCCTGCTCCAGCGAGGCGCGCTGGCCGCGCAGCGCCACGCCGCCACACAGGGTGACGACCTTGACGTTATCCGTCGCGCGTGCCAGGCGGCGAATCTCGGTGGTGACCTGGTCCGCCAGCTCGCGCGTCGGACACAGCACCAGGGCTTGCACGGCAAAACGACGCGGATTCAGGTTGGTCAGCAAGGCCAGGGCGAAGGCGGCGGTTTTGCCGCTGCCGGTTTTGGCCTGCGCAATCAGGTCTTTGCCGGCCAGGGCGGTGGGCAGGCTGGCGGCCTGGATCGGGGTCATCTCCAGATAGCCCAGTTGCTGCAGGTTGGCCAGCGTGGCGGGGCTCAGCGCCAGGGTAGCGAAGCTGCTGCTGGAGGATGGGGTGGCGGCCGTGGCCGTCTTTGGTTCGGTAGTGCTCATGGGGTGATTATCCTTTCAGGTCCAATAGGGGCATGGAAAACCCACCCGACACGAATAAGCGCCTGACCGATCTGGAGATCAAGGCCAGCTTCACCGAAGATCTGCTGGATCAACTGGACCAGGTCATCGTCCGTCAACAGCAGCAAATTGACAGTCTCATGCGCGAGATCGCGCAGCTTCGACAGCCCGCCGTGGACGGGGGCGCCGGTGTGTCCCGCAACCTGCGTGACGAGCTGCCGCCCCATTTTTAACGGAGGGGTCCGAAACCAACGTGTTGCGGCCCGAGCTGCGGCTGTAGGTCAGTTCCTACCGTAGCACCTGCTACCGCCCGGCAGACGCGGCACGGTCATCGTCCAATACTGAAGGTCCCTGTCACCAACAGAATGGAAACATCATGACTCGCGAACAACCCGCCCATATTGAACCCTCCAAGCACTCGACCGACGAGGTGGATGACGCGCTGCGTCAGGTCGAAGGCAACGTCGACGTCAGTCGCGGCGCCGGCTCCCCGGCCATCAAACCGAACAAGAATCTGCGCGATGACGGCTCCCCCGCTACCGACACGCCGAAGAACCCGAAGATGTGAGCCCCTGCCCAACAGGAGTGCATACTTGCGTTCACGCTACCGAGGAAGGAACCTATGCAAGTTTTTTTGAACACTGACCCGCACGTTGATGGGCGCCACCAGATGGCCGAGCACTTGACCGCGGTGGTGAAGGACGCGCTCGGTCGTTTTGGTGAACAGATCACGCGGGTTGAAGCGCACCTCACCGACGCCACCAGCCATCTCAAGGCCACGCCAGACGAGATTCATTGCACCCTGGAGGCGAGGCTGGTCGGGCTGGACCCCGTCGTCGTGAAAGACCGTGCCGGCAACGCCCATCAGGCCATTCATGGCGCCGTCGTCAAACTCAAGCGCGCGGTGGCCACGGTGCTGGAGAAACACGATCCGCGCCGTAACGTCGCGCTGCCCGACGACGTGGCCTCCAACGCGTCGGCCGTAGATGACGCGGAGCCTGCCATGAAGGAACTGACCGCCCAGGTACAGAAAACAATCCATGCCTCTGCGCCTGACGTCTGGCGGGCACTGACCACGCCCGCGACCCTGAAGAAGTTCTTTTTTGGCGCGGATGTCGAAACTGACTGGATGATTGGCAGCCCGATCCGCATGAAAGGTGAATTCAAGGGCAAACCTTATGAGGACAAGGGTGAGGTAATCGCGGTCATACCGCAGCAACTCCTGAGCTTCTCGCATTGGAGCGCGCTGTCCGGTCAGGCGGATGTGCCCGAGAACTACCACGTCGTTAGTTTCCAGCTCGGCGCACAAGGGACGTCGACGAAGGTCACCCTGAGTCAGGCCAATCTGACTGGCGGCGTGACGTCCGCAGATGTGACGCACCGGGCCGACTACGAAAAGAACTGGTCGACCGTTCTTGACGGCTTGTCAAAGCTTTTCCCCTGAGGCGGTCGCAGAGCTGGCTTCGTGGCCTGGAATTTTCGGACTACTGAAACCTCTGGTAGGGTCGGCATTTGCCAGATTGAGATCTCATGACCCAACTTCATATTTCCGCTTCCTTCGATTCTGGTGCCATTGAGGTTCTGAGCCTGGCTGACGCCAGCGACATCCAGCTCAACATCAGAAAAGACAACGCCAGTGAGTTTGCGCAGTGGTTTCACTTCTCGCTGCAAGGCGCTTGCGGGCTAGCGGTGACGCTGCGCTTTCTCAACGCCGGTCGCTGCGCTTACCCCAAGGGCTGGCAGGACTACCGCGTCGTGGCCAGTTATGACCGTCAGCAGTGGTTTCGCATCCGAACCGCTTTTGACGGCGAGGTGATGTCGGCCGACATCACCCCTGCGACGCAATGCGTTTACTTCGCCTACTTCGAGCCCTATTCGCATGAACGCCATCTCGACCTGATCGGCCGGACCGCCGCGTCTGACCATGTGGAGGTGCAGCATCTGGGCCAGACGCTGGACGGCCGCGACATGACGCTGCTGCGCATCACCGATGGCGCCAGTGCCACCCCGATGGTGCAAAAAAAGAAAATCTGGCTGATCGCCCGCCAGCATCCCGGCGAAGCCATGGCCGAGTGGTTTGTGGACGGGTTTCTGGCGCGCCTGCTCGATGGCGCCGACCCGGTGGCCCGTGTGCTGCTGGCGAAATGCGTGTTTTACGTGGTGCCCAACATGAACCCGGACGGCGCGCTGCGCGGCAACCTGCGCACCAATGCAGCCGGCGCCAACCTGAACCGCGAGTGGCAAGCACCCAGTCTGGAAAAGTCGCCGGAAGTGTTTCTGGTACGCCAGAAGATGCTGGAAACCGGTGTGGACCTGAGCCTGGACGTCCATGGCGATGAAGGCCTGCCCTACAACTTTTGCGTCGGCACCGAGGGCACGCCGGGCTACACGCCGCGCCTGGAAGCATGGGAAAACGCCTTCAAGGCGGCCTGGGTCGCCACCTGTCCCGATTTCCAGACCACGCATGGCTATGGCCGCGCCAAGCCGGGCGAGGCCAACCTAACGCTTGCCACCAACTGGGTGGGCCAGAACTTTGATTGCCTGGCCTTCACCATCGAGATGCCGTTCAAGGACAACGCCGATCTGCCGGATGCGCGGGTCGGCTGGAATGGCGAGCGGTCAAGGAAGCTGGGGGCCAGCGTCTTGCTGCCCATTTTGGCCGTGGTGGACCAGCTGCGCTGACCGGGGCTCGCCCGCAGAGTGGCAGTATGCTATTGTTTTAATAGCTGTTTGTGCATATTCCATGGGGGCTAGAGGCCAAAAACCTCGCAGATTCAACTACGAAGTGCATCAGTTGGTAGTTTAATCGGGCACATCTC
>NZ_DHXT01000125.1 GCF_002413825.1 Rhodoferax sp. UBA5149 | reverse complement strand
CTGCACTGCACCCGGCAGGAAGATGCCGCCCAGAAGGTGGAGCGGCAGATGCGCAAGTCCGAGGCAGCACTCCTGCTTGAATCGCGTGTCGGCCAGCGTTTTGACGCCATCGTGACCGGCAGTAACACCGACGGCGTCTGGGTCCGCGTGCTGACCCCGCCCGCCGAGGGCAAGCTGGTGGGCGGCGCGACCAGCCTCAAGATCGGCGATAGCGTCCACGTCAAGCTCGTGGCGACCAACGTGGAACGCGGCTTTATTGACTTCGTGACGGCGGATTGATCGGGTAGCGCGCGCCCTGCGCGATGGTGAGATTGACATCTGGAAAACCGCCGCTATTCTCATAAAAAGGAGAAGCTGCCATGAGTTACTTGCCTGGAAAATTTGTCTGGTTCGAACACGTCTCCAATGACGTTAACAAGGCGTGTGACTTTTATGCCGCGCTGTGCGGCTGGAGCGTTCAACCCATGCCGATGGGCGCGCAACCCTACGACGTGATCATGAACGGCGGCAGCGGCATTGGCGGTTTTCGTAACGCCGAGCCTGGCATGCCCAGCCACTGGATCACGTATTTGTCGGTGCCTGACGTTGACAAAAATTTTGCCGCGGCCACCGCAGCGGGCGCCAAGGGTCTGATGCCACCCACCAACTTTGGCGACGTGGGTCGCGCGGCCGCCGTGGCTGACCCCACCGGCGCTGCCGTGTGCCTGTGGAAAGGCGCGCAAGGCGACCCGGCGGACGTGGAGAAGACCCCGCTGGGTGGCTGGTTCTGGAACGAATTGTTCACCCCCGACGCCAAAGCGGCGGTCGCTTTTTACGAGAAGGCCTTTGGCTTCAGTCATGACGCCATGGACATGGGGCCGCAAGGCACTTACTACGTACTCAAGGACGTTGCTGGCAAGATGCGCGCCGGTGTCATGCAGCAGCCTCCCGGCATGGTGGTGACAGCTCACTGGCTGCCTTATGTGCATGTGGCGGACTGCGACGCCTCGGTCGCCAAAGCCCGGCAGTTGGGCGCCAAAGAGATCATCGTGGCGCCCACCGATATTCCCGATATCGGGCGCTTCGCCGTCATTCTTGACCCGGTGGGCGCGGTGATCGCGGTGATCAAGGGGCATTGATACATTTGCGAATGCTGGGGGAATCCGTTCGCTACACGGATGCGAACGGGCTGTGACTGAAACAAGCTGCAGGAGGGCTTCCAATGCTGCAGTTCAGTTCAATTGATGTACATCAATTGGCATCACCGGTTCGTGCGCTAAATTCAAAGCGTAGGCAACATTCCAAAATTCCAGAAAGGCACCCGCCATGTCATTATTAGCAAAACGATTTCAACGTCGGCTGTTAGGGCTTGCGAAACTTGCCATGGGTTTGGTGGCGATGTTCACAATTTTTCTGCCCCAGGAGGCGCAGGCCGTTCCGGCGTTTGCGCGCCAGACTGGCCAGAACTGCGTGGCCTGCCATGCGGGTGGCCAGTTTCCTGAGCTCACGCCGTATGGCCGGATGTTCAAGATGACGGGCTACACCATCGGTGAGCGCACCATTCCTCTGTCCGTGATGGGTGTTGCCAGCTATGCGAACGTCGCCGATACGAGCAAGAGCGCCAATCCGGCCACGGATTTCTACAAAAACAAGACCCCTATCTTCGCAACCGGCAGTCTGTTTTTTGCCGGAAAAATCACCGACAACATAGGCGGCTTTGCCCAGATTACCTATGACAACTATGCCAGCGATAACGGTGACGGGTCGTTCTCTGGCCATTCGAACGCCGACAACATCGATCTCCGTTACGCCAATCGCGTCGTTGATGGCAAAAAGGAATGGGTCTATGGTGTGAGTCTGAATAACAACCCGTCGATCTCCGATCCGTGGAACACCGCCGCGGCCTGGATGCAGTATGTGCCGGTCCCCTCACCCAGCAGCCACCAGTTTATCGACGGCAATGCCCCCTACCCGGGCTTCGGTTCGGGCGGCAACATCGCCGGCATCACGGCCTACACGTACTGGAACAAAACCATCTATGCAGAGGCGGGCGCCTACCGAACCGCCGACAATGCTTTTCGACTCATGAGTACCGGCATCGACGATTCGGCTATCACGAGATTGAGCGGCACCAACCCCTACTGGCGCTTGGCCTACACCCGTGAATGGGGTCCGCATAACCTGATGATCGGCACCTCGGGGATGGTGGCCCATGTTTACGACGGTGGCACTGACCCGTCAGACCCCGCCAACCTGGGGCAGTTCCGAAATACCGGCATTGATGCCCAATACCAGTACCTGCTGGATCCGCACACCGTCACGGCGCAGCTGGCTTATATGCAGCAGGAGCAGACGTATTCGGACAACGCGGGCGGCGCTTCAGGACTGACCGATACGAACAATGTGTTGCGCGCCAAGGTGTCCTATGTTTATCAGGCCAAATACGGCGGTAGTTTGGCCTACTTCAATCTGACCGGCACCACCAACATCCAGAGCGACCCCGCCACTCGCGGCATCACTTACGAAGCGTTCTGGACTCCCAAACAAAATATCCGGATCGGTGCCCAGTACACCGCCTATGGAAAATTCCAGGGCGCCACCGACAACTATGACGGCGCTGGCCGCAATGCCAGCGACAACAACTCGCTGTTCCTCTATGCATGGTTTGCGTATTGACCGGCTCTTGGGCTTTTCGCTCACGAAACCAGAACTCGCACCTCAAATCGCTTCAGCCTATTGGAGATTCAGCATGAAATTCAGTCATATTTTCCTGGCCATGACTTTGGGTCTGGTCGGCGCCGGTTGCTCAAATATTGAACATTCTCGCGACCTGGCCAACCCCAAAGTTTCCGGAACAACACTCGCGCAGCAGGTCTGCTCGCTGTGCCACGGCATCGATGGCCGGGCGACCAATCCGAACTTTCCCAACCTTGCCGCACAGCAGTCCACCTACTTCATGGCCCAGATGAAAGAGTTCCGAGGCCACAACCGCCTCGATCCAGCTGGTTTTGAATACATGTGGGGACTGAGCCGGAGTTTGACTGACGACCAGATCAAGGGCCTGGCCGACTACTTTTCCGCCCAGGCACCGGCTTCGCCGGGTCGGACCAACGATCCAGACCTGTTCGCGCGGGGTCGGGTCATCTTCGAGAAAGGGGTGCCGGAAAAAAACATCCCGCCCTGCAGCGTTTGCCACGGCCCCCAGGCACAGGGCAACGAACAATTCCCCCGCCTAGCCCATCAACACGCGGACTACCTCGTCAAGCAGCTCAAGGTCTTTCAGAGAACGGATGAGCGACCCGAGGGCAGCATCATGAAGACCATTGCCCACGATCTGACCCCCAGGAACATGGCGGACGTGGCCGGCTATCTTCAGGAGTTCCCGGCACAGTAGGCCCCGACTGCGGTTGGCCGCATGCGCGTGAGCATTTTCAGCCACTGGCCCCCGTGCTGTATGCGCAAGCAGCTATCTATTTGATAGCTGTCAAATAACAACCCGAGTTCGGTGTTGCGCTTTGCGGCAAAGCCCCGTAACCTTGCCACTGACGCAACGCGGTGCCCGTTGACGCGCCACCTGTTTCGGGAGCCCATTATGAAGACAACACTGATCAAAGGCCTTCGTCATTTCTCACGCATACCGTTTGATGCCGAGGTGCTGTTGCACCTGCATGACAGGACCCTGAACGTGCATCTGATCGACATCGCGCTCAAGGGCGCCCTGGTGCAGACCGACACGCCCCAGGCCTTGGTAGCGCAAGAAAAATGCCGCCTGGTGCTGCCGCTGACGGAAGGCGGTGAGCGGGTCGTGATGGCGGGCAAAATTGTTCATCTCGAAGACCAACGGGTTGGCATCGAGTGCCAGGACATCGACGTCGCCAGCCTGACCCAGTTGCGCCGACTCATAGAGCTCAACACGGGAGACGTCGAGCTCATGAACCGGGAGCTCTCGCTTTTGTTTGCCAGCCGCCGATCGGTGCTTCAAGACGGAAGCGAGTCGCCGCGTTAAAAACTGCAGGTCGACGCGGTCGTTATGCCGTCAAGCTCGGCCCGCAGATAGACCGCGCAACTGCGCAGCGGGTCGCAGTCTGAATTCAAGGCAAATTGAAAGCAGGCGTTGGCGTAACCAGCGTCGCTTTTAAGTAGTGCCGGGTCGACGTGGCGGCCCAGGCCTGCCATCAGCCACTTGAAGGCCACTTCTCTGAGCATCTCGTTGCGCTGGTAATTGATCGGGTCGCCGCGCTGATCTTGGTCGCCGTCCGTGTGGTAAGCCTGCGTGTTCATTTTCGACCTCATCGATTGACGTTGATCGGGACGTCAACGCGTGAGGTGAAATATAAGAAGATCCCAGCGAGTCAAAGCCCCGAGTTGGCCGGGTAAAACCCGTTCTATTGGGCTCTTGTGGCGTGTCAGGAGGTTTGCCCGTTATAGATCGCTTTGTAGCCAGACGGCACTTCCACGGGATAAAAAACGCCCGCCAGTGACAGCACGATGAGCAGCGAAATCACGAAGCCGACCACCGCGGGCAGCGCTATCGCCAGAATACGAGCGGGCCTGGAACGGGTTTGCAACTGCCAATACAGGGCGCAACCCAAATGCGTGAAGACCGCCAGCACCGCAAGAAAGTAGTAAGGCGCCACAAAGAACTGGAACGGCGGCACATAAAAGCCGGACGCGCCAAAGTAAAAATTGGTGTCCACGGGCACCACAAATCGCGCCAAGAAAATCTCCCGGACATGATTCAGAAAGAAGAACAAGAGGTAAGCGCCGGAACCGGCTTGCAGCCACTGGATAAACCCTTCCCGTTGTTTCCAGCCGCGAATAACGAAAGCCAGGCCGCTACAAATTTGGAACGCAATAGCCGACAGCAGCAAGGCCTCCACGGCGGGCAGGCGATAGACCGACCGGGCAGCACTCATGAACGCCATGTGTGCCTCGATGCCGGCCAGGCCAACCAGGTGATTGGCGATGTGAACGCAGGCGTAGCTTGCAACAATCAATGCCGACAAACCATGAAGATGGCGCAATCTCATAAAACCCCAAAAGCAAAGTGGGCATCAGCCTAACACAGGCCCTGGGGGCTGTTGACTGAAATTGCCTGTTCCATGTCAAGGCGAGGAATCTTTGCGCCAAGTTCATCGACCGCCAGCCGGGGTGCCCGCGCCGGTGCTGGAGCGGCTCAACGCCGAGACCATCCAGGCGTAGAAGAAAGCCAGCGATGCGCGCCAGCCCGTGCCGCAATAAAACGCGGTTTGCAGACCGGGGTGGATGCCCTCGTGTCGCCAGAACTGGCGGATCTCATCGGTTGGCCGCAGGCTGCCATCCGGCCGATGAAATGCGCTCATGTCATTCACGTCAGCGCCATGGCCGACCCGGCCCCAACGGGCGCCGGGAATGTCACCCCTCGCTTTGATGTAGCTGTAGCCAGAGGTCTTGCCGGTGAATTCATCCCAGGTCCGGATACTGGCCAGCGCCCCATCGGACTGCGCTAAAAGCGCTTTCGCCTGGCGCCTGTTGATCAGGTAGTGCGGACAGCCCGGAAAGGTCGCACCAAAGCTTGTGGCGGGCGGGTAGCGCTGCGGCGCGCCCGCCGCACACGGCAGACCGGCGCGCAACCAGGCGTGGAAGCCACCATCGAGCAAACGCACGTCTTTGACACCGGCATACAACATCAGATGGGCGGCCCGCGCCGCGGCCGTCATATTGCCAGCGTGGGAAGTCGTCGCGAAATACGGGCACAGCGCTGACGTTTTTTTGTGGTGGCTCAAAATTGAGGCGATGCCAAGACTATGGCGAGGGGCCGATTTTAGACGCCCGTCACCAGTGCGCCAGGGCAGCCGGCAACTGCCGCTTCACATCCGCATGCGCAAAGCTGGCGTCGATGGAGGTGCGCGCCACGGCCCGCATATCCTCACATCCAGCCACCCCGCATTTGCCGTGCTCGCTCAGCGCTTGCAACAGATAAGCAAGGCGCAGGGTTGGTCGCATGAGCCAGGCGGCGGTGTGCAAGGTGAGTGCATCCCTCGTGCCGCTATGCCCCGGCCGCGGCCGTCAACAGGACAGTATCAACCGTGAAGCTGCCGTCGTCTTCAAGCGCAAAGTGATCGGCCACCTCGCTCCCCGCGCGCCGCTGCAAGGAACGGATGGCCAGAACATGGGATTCCGGCGTTTTCATCCACTCGATCCATGAGGCGAATTCCAGACGCAGGCGGAATTTTGTCGCCACGCCGACGATGAACCCCGCCGCCGCAACCTGCTGCACTTCGTCTTCCTCTCGCCCACCGCAAAAGTCTTGATCGCCGATTGGCCCGAACGTGCCCGCCGCTTGGTGGCCGAATTTCGCGCCGATTACAGCCGCCGTCCGCGTGATGCCGAGATGCAGGCGCTGATCGATGAGCTGTCGGAAAAGAGCCCGTTGTTCCCCCAGCTGTGGCGGGAACAAGCGGTGTTGCACCGCGAGGGCGGCGAGCGTGAATTCAATCACCCGGTGGATGGGCCGCAGCGATTTCTGCAAACTGCTTTGCTGGTGGCGTCACGGCAGGAATGCAAGCTGGTCTGTCTGGCGCCGCTGATATTGGATTAACCGTTGGCTTTGGAATTGCAATCGGCTGTTGCACAATTCAATCCAACTTCTCCAGAAAGCCCCGCCATGAGCCTCGATTACACCCCTTTGGGCAACGCCATTGCGCAGCTTGAAAAAAGCCTGTCTTATGCCCACTCGCCAGCCGCCCTGGCAGACCCCGGCCTGCGTGAGCAACTGCGCAACTCCGTGATCCAGTGCTTTGAGTTCACTTATGAACTCAGCTGGAAAATGCTCAAGCGCTATCTGGAGGAAACTGAGGCCAACCCCGCTGACATCGACATCGGCACCTTTCAAAACCTGATCCGGCTGGGTAATGAGCGTGCCTTGCTGCGTTCCGACTGGCGCCAATGGAAAACCTATCGCCAAGCCCGCACCGACAGCAGCCACACCTACGATGCCGCCAAAGCCGAAGCGGTGTTTGCGGTTGCGCCGGACTTTCTGGCAGAAGCCCAAGCCCTGTTGCATGAGCTTACCCGGCGCAGCGCCCAGACGTGAGTGCGTTATGACGACGCCTACGCCAAGCAGTGAGCCTCCCATCGAGATAAGCCCCCGAGACTGGGCAGATGTGCTGCGCATCCTGCGTGAGCAGGTCCCTGGTCTGGAGGTGTGGGCTTTTGGCTCGCGCGCCAGGCGAGCGGCCAAACCCTACTCGGATCTGGACCTGGCACTCATCACCCGCCAGCCCCTGACATTTGAGCAACTGGCCGCCATCACAGACGCATTCGCCACTTCGGACCTGCCGATTCGGGTGGATGTGGTGGACTGGGCGTCCACCAGCGACGCCTTTCGCAAGATCATTGAGCGGGACAGGGTGGTGGTGCAGACAGAATGAATACATTTTCAAACTGGCGCTCGGTGCGCATGTGGGAGTCGAGGGTGACGCGCGATTTGCGCCAGCGGCGCGTGCTTTGGCTGCACGGACTGTGCATTGGCTTGATCACCTTGGCCGTCACTTGGGGCGTGTCTGCGCTGCAAATGCACCTGGGCGGCGAATCGCTGGCGCTGCGTTACCTGGTTTCCCTGGGCGTGGGCTACCTCAGCTACCTGTTGACGGTACGCCTGTGGGCTGAGGCCCTGATCCGGCGCAGCCATGCCGAGGTGCCCGATATGTCGGGTCTTGATCTGCCCGGTACGCAGGGCGGTTGGGAAATGCCCAGCCTGCCGACCCTGCATAGCGGTGGCGGCGGGGACTTTGGCGGCGGCGGTGCGTCGGGAGACTTTTCAGACGCCGCAGCTGACGTGGCAGACGGCATGGGCGAGCTAGCGGGCGGCGCTATCGAGGCGGCTGCCGGTAGCGACGAGGCGGCCATCGTGGTGGTGCCGGTGGTGGCCGTGTTCTTGATCGGGTGCGCGGTCTTTTTAGGGGCGGGCGCGCTGGTGCTGCTGTATTTTGGCTGGGATGTATTGCTGGCGGTTGCGGTGGAGCTGGCGTTCTCCTACGCCACGGCCCGCACCGCCGTGCGCGTCACACGCGAAGGCTGGGCGTCGGCAGCCGTGCGTCTGACCTGGAAACCCCTGGCCGGCGCCGTGCTCTGCGCGGTGGTGCTTGGTGCGACGATTGACTACTTCATTCCTACGGCGCAGTCCTTGCCGCAGGCGTTGAAGGCCTTGAGGCATTAGGTTTGAAGGGTTTCTGAAATTTAAATGGCTTAGGCCTCTAGCCCATATGGAATATGCGCAACCAGCTATATATTTTGTAGCAAATTTGATGCCGGCAGCCCCAACGCCCCTGCCACGCAGACTGTGGCCATGCTGAGCCTGGGCACGCACTACCGTCGCGCCGATCAATGCCTGGCGAGCGAACTTTGACACTGGCAACGGCTGAGGTACATTGACCCTAGCGCCCCATCGCAGACAAGAAAATATCACCGTATGAACAAGCCAAAAACAAAAACGCTCGCGCGGACCGACGCCATCGCACTGGGTCCCTTACTGGGCCAACTGCGTGACCTGATCATGCAGGCGCGCACGCAAGCGTTGCGTGCCGTGGACACCATTCAGGTTCAAACCTGCTGGCAAATTGGTCGTTACATCGTGGATGTTTGAGCAGCAAGGCCAGTCCCGCGCAACGTATGGTGCACGCCTGTTGCCGCAACTGGCAGAGCGCTTGACACAAGAGTTTGGGCGGGGTTTTGATGCCCGCAACTTGCGCCACATGCGGACGTTCTACCAGGCGTTCCCAATTTGGAACGCAGTGCGTACCGAATTGAGCTGGACGCACTATCGCACGCTGCTGCGCTTGGACAACGAGACAGCCCGGCAATGGTATGTAAACGAGGCCGTCAGCCAAAACTGGAGTTCCCGTGCGCTGGAGCGGCAGATCAACACGTTGTATTACGAACGCTTGTTGGCCAGCCAGGACAAGGCCGCTGTGGCGGCCGAAGCCAACACTCTGTTGGCGCCCCTGAACCAGACGCCGCGCGAATTTGTCCGCGACCCGGTGTTACTGGAGTTTCTGGGCTTGCCCGGCACCGGGCGCCTGCTGGAGGCTGATCTGGAGCAGGGTTTGATGGACAAGCTGCAGGCGTTTTTGTTGGAGCTGGGCAAAGGCTTTGCGTTTGTGGCGCGCCAGCAGCGCATCAGCACCGAGAGCAAAGACTTCTATATCGACCTGGTGTTTTACAACTACCTGCTCAAGTGCTTTGTGTTGTTCGACCTGAAAACGGGTGAGCTGACCCATCAGGATATTGGGCAAATGGACATGTACGTGCGCATGCACGACGATCTGAAACGTGGGCCGGACGACAACCCCACCGTCGGCATTATTTTGTGTTCGCAAAAAGATGCCTCGGTCGTGCGCTACTCGGTCTTGAACGGCAGCGAGCAACTGTTTGCCAGCCGCTACAGGCTGGTGCTGCCCTCTGAGGAAGAGTTGCGCCGCGAGCTGGATCGGGAACGGGCTAGCTTGATGGGGCAGGGCGAGGCGGATCGCCCGGCGTAACTTGGCGACTGAAAACTCAGCCAATCGCCAGCCGTGCTGCCCGAAGCGCGGGTGGCGTGAGGATGTGAGTGTTTTTTGCCTCTAGTCCTTACTCCATAAGCGTGTTTAGCTATTGAATTAGTAGTGAAGTCAGGGCGATTCGTTAAACCCCATTTACTTTTTCAGGGGGGAGAATGCGTGCAAACAAGTCCGCCCCCTTGTTTTTCGGGTTAAGTTACACCGTTTGCTCGTAACCACAAAGATGCATTTGCTATTAATTGCGTATTGCGTGCGTAGGTGCGACCAATCTCATTCTTTGGTGCGTGTTTTTGGCGAAGAAATGCCTCAACCTCATCGGACATCCTGTCGCGTAGCTTCGTCATCGCGGCAATCTGAGTGGCGTGGGAAATACGCGTCAAACAGGTCTTAGAGATAAGGTGAGCAGTCAGCCGCCCCTTGTATCGCTGGTCGCTGGATGTTTGAGAAACGTACAGTTTTGACGTTCTGTCCGTTTGCGTAATGCTGAACAGTTTGCACAGTTCCGGTTCGTCCAGCAGTAGGAAGCCATAGTCGTGTGCTCGCTCACCAACAGGAATTCCATAATCTTCGACAACAAGTAAATAGCCATCCGCGCACATCAATTGTGAAAGTGTCCCGGTTGGACTTAGTAGGGCCAACCAATTTGCCGGATCAATCTCGTGGAGCACATTGCACATTACAACGACATCGACCGCACTTTCCCCAATCTGGGCTTCAAGAAGATGAAGATCCTTGAACCACCGTTGCAGCGGGTCGTCTGGATAAGTTGCAAGTATCTCTCGTTCACAATCCGGCTTGTTGTCCGCGTCTATGTCGTACGCGTAGTAGTCAAGCCACTCCTTGGCTCCTGAAGCGTCTTCTCTCAGCGTCGCAAGTAGCCGCCCCTTGCCTGCACCGAAATCAAGGACACGCACTTTCTGTCCTTCCGCTTTCCTTGTGATGGAGATTCGATGAAGAATTTCGGTGATCTGGTTCGTCTGCGGGTCCTTGATGTCGGCCCCTACAACCCCTGGCGCATCAAGGCATTCGGTTAAGAAACGAATCGTGGCGTACTGTGCTGGTAGAAGCGTTAAATCATGAAGATGTTTGGCACCCTCCGGTCCGCCCATCAAACTTTCCAATACGTTTTCTGGCGAACGACCTGAACGTTTGACTCGCCCCTCACTTACATACCAAAGACAATCGCTATCGCTTGCCATCAACTGGGCAATCAAAGGAACTGAATGGGTTGCAATCCACAGTTGGCTACTGGAAAGCAGTGCTTGCAGCGCAGTAACGACTTGCGCCAACACCGCAGGGTGAAGGTGGTTCTCAGGTTCATCCATGACGACAATGCAATTTGACAGGGTGGTTCTCTTTGCATGAAGCAAACAGCCGAACTGAAAGAGAATCTGTTGACCGGGCGACAGCACCTCTGAATATGCTTCCATATCCCCAATTGCTAGCCGTCCATCGTGCAGCTGGAGACTTACGCTTGGACCAAGGAGTGAGCTCAACACGGACAATAGTTCATCACGTGAGTGTTCCTCGTCGGTCAATGGTCCGGCACCGGATGTCAGGCGCGAGTATCCTGTTTCCTGTGCTTGTCTCAGGATGCTGCGAGCATAAGCTGGCGCGTTCATTTCAGCGCTGTCAGCACTGTGAACCAAACGGTCGGCGCGGGTGGCCGCTTCCGATTCGGTCGTGTGAAATGGGTCAACTAATTTAGGTTGTCTCGGGACGAAATGAACAATATTTGGTACGGTCGATCCGTCCACATCCATGCATTTGTTGGATCGCAATTGCTGAAGATACCCATTCAATGAATTTTTTGTGTTTGCCAAGGCGACATTTGTCTCGTGCAACCGATCCGTTGTCTTCGTATCAGAGTCAGTTTGTTGTTTGATCGTGGCGATCAGACTCTCAAAATTTGAGACACGTTCGCGATATTGACGGATCTGGCGCTCCAACTCATCAACCACCCCAGTAGCCAACTTCTTTGATAAAAGCTTTGACAGAAGTCGAAGTAAGCGCGATTTACCTGCCCCGTTTGGCCCGGCGAGCAAGACAGTCGGACCAATCGCTCGCATTGAAAGTGGTTTATCAAGCGGTAACTCGGAAAAACCAACGCCCATTTCGTCAAAAGTAACTTGGTCAAGCTGGATTGCAGTAATTGTCATATTGGGCGCAGCATATTCGGGTTGGGGAATGTCAAACAGTAAAAGTGAGTGTACGCATAAGTTTTAG
>NZ_DHXT01000177.1 GCF_002413825.1 Rhodoferax sp. UBA5149 | reverse complement strand
TGCTGGAATATCGCGGCATGGCGAAACTCAAATCCACCTACACCGACAAGCTGCCGCTGATGGTGGATAGAGAAACAGGGCGCGTGCACACCAGTTATTCGCAGGCGGTCGCGGTGACCGGGCGGCTGGCTTCAAGCGATCCCAACCTGCAGAACATCCCCATCCGCACCGAGCTGGGACGGCGCATCCGCCAGGCCTTCATCCCGTGGCCGGGCAATGTCCTGATCAGCGCCGACTACAGCCAGATCGAGCTGCGCATCATGGCCCACATCAGCGGCGACGCGGCGCTCTTGTTGGCTTTCCATGACAACATGGACGTGCACCGGGCCACGGCGGCCGAGGTGTTCGGCGTCTCGACCGCCCAGGTCACCAGCGAGCAGCGCCGTTACGCCAAGGTCATCAACTTCGGTCTGATTTACGGCATGAGCGCCTATGGCCTGGCGCGTGCCCTGAGCATCGACAACACGGCGGCCAAGAACTACATCGAGCGCTATTTCGACCGTTACCCCGGCGTCAAGCTGTATATGGACCACACGCGTCAGAGTGCCAAGGCCACGGGCTATGTGGAGACGGTGTTTGGCCGTCGCCTGTACCTGCCCGAGATCAACTCGCCCAATGGTCCGCGCCGCAGCGGTGCCGAGCGTGCCGCCATCAACGCGCCGATGCAGGGCACGGCGGCGGACCTGATCAAGCTCAGCATGGTCAAGGTGCAGCAGGTGCTGGACGAAGAAAAACGCGGCACCAAAATGATCATGCAGGTGCATGACGAACTGGTGTTTGAAGTGCCGCAAGCCGAGGTCGACTGGGTCAGGCATGAGATCCCGCGCTTGATGGCGGGTGTGGCGCATCTCAAGGTGCCCTTGCTGGCCGAGGTGGGCGTGGGACCGAACTGGGACAAGGCGCATTGAGCCGCGCGTTAATGTGAAAGTGTGAAAGTGTGAAAGTCGGACCGAGCCTGGCGGACGGTCAGCTCAACGGGGAGGGCTGGGTGCGGGGCGTGTCCTTGTCGATTTCCCAGTCGGCCTGGTCGGCCACTTCGTAGTGTGCCCGGCCGCTGGTTTTGGCGCGGTACATGGCGGTGTCGGCGGCATTGACCAGCGAGGCCGGGTTCAGCGTGGCGTCGGGCAACAGACACGCGATGCCAATGCTGAAGGTCACATGGGGCGCCGTGACCGATGTGGCGTGCGGCAAGGCTTTTTCTTCGATCAGGTCCAGGCAGTTCTGAGCGGTTTCGCAGGCGTGCGCCATATCGGCGCCAGGCAGCAGCATCACAAATTCTTCGCCGCCATAGCGCGCGACCAGTTCGCCGGCGCGGCGCACGCATTGGCCCAAAACGCTGGCCACCCGCCGCAGGCACTCATCGCCGGCCACATGGCCATAGCAATCGTTGTAATTCTTGAAGTGATCAATATCGACCATCAGGAGACTCAGGGGGGTGACGCTGCGCGCGGCCCGTTGCCATTCGACTTCCAGGGCTTCGTCAAAGCGTCGGCGGTTGGCCAGGCCGGTTAACTCGTCGGTCGCCGACTGTTGGGCCAATCGCCGGTTGCTGGCCTCCAGCATTCTGCCTTTGCGCACCAGTTCCGTGACATCGACCCAAGAGGCCACCAGAAAGCCTTCGGGGGTTCGGGTCTCGTAGGTATTCACCCACTGGTTGCCCGCAAGTTCCTTCAACTGCGGCTCCGTGTGCGTTCCGCGCGTTGCCAGTCGCTGTGTCAGCCACTCCTGTTCGCGGCCGATGGCCGCCGGGACCAGATGTTGTTTCAGTTTGGCTCGCACCAGGGCTTCAAAGCTCTGCCCGATGTCCGCCGGTGTATGAAAATTGACGCGCATCAAGTTGAGTTTCTTGTTGTAAAGCACCAACCTGTCGTGCTCGTCCCAAATTTCCACGCCGACGTCCAGCGCATCCAGGCTGGAGGCCAGCAATTGGCGGGCCTGCAGCGAATCCAGCTTCGTCGGCGACATGGGCCGCTGCGGCTCGATCGGGGCTTCACGGGGGGGGACGATTTTTCGCCACAGCAAGAGGGACACGGCCACTGCGCAGAGTGCTGCGCCCAGTCCGAGCAGGGTTGGGCCTTGCCACGACATACCGCCCGGCATTCGGGCGATCCACCACCACGCCCCCGCTTCGGATACGAGCGCCAATAACGCCAGTAGCGGCAGCCACAGTGACTTGTCAGAGTTGCGTGGGAATCTCATGGACGAATACATTATCCGGTCAGTCCGGAATGCGTGTTATGCGATTTCTCAATGGAAACAAGCCCGATTCGCCCTGACTGCAGCAAACTGGCGCCGTTTTTGGGGCAGGATGGGCCTTTGATAAACCGCCCGCGTCGGCACCGGGTCGCCGGATGACGCCCCTCCTTGACACGGTTGATAAGATAAACGGCAGGTACATCACCGACCACGACGGAAGTCCGGGTTCTGGTGGTCAAATAGGGCTCTGGCCCTCATTAAGAAAGCGCGAATAGCTATGATTTTGATAGCAATTGTATTGGGAACCCTGGCGGCCGGTATTGGCAGTGTCTGGTTGGCGGCACTATTGAGCTTTGGTGTGTTGGCACGCTACACGCAGCACATGCTCAGCCTGGCAGCCGGTGCCTTGCTGGCCACCGCCTTCATGCATCTGTTGCCCGAGGCGTTCGAGAGCCAGACCAGTGCGCATGATTTGTTCATGACGCTGCTGGTAGGCCTGATATTTTTCTTTTTGCTCGATAAAGCCGAGTTGTGGCACCACGGGCATGAGCATCACCAAGCATTGCCGCACGACCACGACCACGACCACGACCCGGCCCCGCACCCGACTGTCCACAGCCACGCACCCAAAGCCGGTACCTGGGCGGTGCTGACGGGGGACAGCGTGCATTGCTTTGGCGACGGCGTGCTGATCGCCTCGGCCTTCATGGCCGACATGCGATTGGGTGCCATTGCCTCGCTCGCGGTGTTGGCGCACGAGGTGCCGCACCACATGGGCGACCTGATGGTGTTGCGAACCGGCACCAGCAATAAACGTGCGGCGCTGGTCAAGGTGTCACTGGCCGGGGCCGTGACCGCTTTGGGTGGATTGGTGGGTTATTGGCTGGTGGAGCGCCTGCAGGGCTATCTACCGTATTTTCTGGTGGTGGCTTCCAGCAGTTTTGTGTACGTGGCGCTGGCGGATTTGATTCCCCAATTGCAAAAACGCCTGACGGCCCGGGAGACGGCTGCGCAGATTGCGTGGTTGCTCGCAGGCATCGTGCTGGTGACCTGGGTCAGCGGACTGGCACATGGGCACTAAAGCGGCCCCCTGCGATTCAAGCTGCTTCGTTCAGCCCTGGGCCACAGGACGCGCCGGGTTGCTGCACCACTCGCTCCAGCTGCCGGCATAAAGCCCGGTGCGGCCCAGGCCGGCCACTTCCATGGCGATGATATTGGGCACGGCGCTGACGCCGCTGCCGCAGTGGTGCACCACGCTGGCGGGGTCGCGCCCCGCCAGCAGAGCGTCAAACTCGGCCCGCAGCTCGCTGGCTGGCTTGAACTTGCCGTCAGCGCCCAAATTCAGGTTGAACGGACGATTCAGCGCGCCGGGGATATGACCCGCCACCGGGTCCAGCGGTTCCACCTCGCCCCGAAAGCGCGGCACGCCCCGGGCGTCGATGAGGCTCAAGCCCGGTCGCCCCAGCTGCTTTGCTATTGTTTCAGTAGCTATCAGCGTAGTCTTGGCGGGGGCTAGAGCGTAATTTGATGTAGAGGCTGGTGCGCCGGTGCCGACTGACAATCCGCTGCGGGTTTCGCCGCCCATTGCCTGCCAGGCCTGCAAGCCGCCGTCCAGCACGGCGACCGCCTCATGGCCGACCCATTTGAGCATCCACCACAGGCGGCCGCAGTAGTTGGCGCCCTGGCGGTCGTACACCACGGCCTGCATGCTGTTGCTGAAGCCGACGCTGCCGAGCCAGGCGGCAAAGGATTCACGAGAGGGCAGGGGGTGACGGCCGCCCGATGCCGCATCAGGCGCCGACTTGGCCGCGCTCAGGTGCTGGTCGAGGTCGGCGCGCACGGCGCCGGGGATGTGCGCCTGCAGGTATTGCTGCTCGCCCGCCCCAGGCTGCATCAGCTCAAAACTGCAGTCAAACACCATGCACGGCTGGCCGCTCGTCTGCAGGGTCTGGAGCTGGGGTGCGGAGATCAGGGTGCTGTACATCGGACCGGTTTCCTTATTAACGCGAAAGTTAGCGAAGGGTTCCATGTTTCAGGTTCAGTGCTCTTCCGCCGGGGCGTTGGGCAGGGTGCGCGTGCGCAGCACGGTGGCGGCCAGGCCGCTGGCCACGATCAGGCCCATGCCGACCCAGCCCAGCGGCGCAATATGGTCGCCGAACAGCAGCAGGCTGTAGAAGGCGGCAAACACAATGCCGGAGTACTGCAAATTGGCCACCAGCAGCGTGGAGCCGCGGCTGTAGGCGCGCGTCATGCACCACTGGCCCAGCGAAGCCAGCACGCCAATCGGCACCAGCCAGCTGGCGGCCTGCCAGCTCACCGCCGACCAGGGTGTCAGGCCCGTGAACGCAATGCCGACGCAGCCGGCGACGGCCGAGCCGACCGAGAAATAAAACACCGTGCGCCCCTCGGGCTCGCCGAGCTTGCCCAGCGCCGTGACCTGCATGTAGGCCAGCGCCGCGCCCAGCCCTGACAGCAGGCCAATCAGTCCGGCAAACAGCTGGTGCTGGTCCAGCGTCGGGCGCAACATCATCACCACGCCGACAAAGCTGGTCAGCACGGTGGCCATCAGCGGGCCCTGGCGTTGCGCCTGACCGTACAGCACGGCCCCGCCCACAATGAAAGCGGCGACCCAGACGCCACTCATGTAGTTCAGTGTCATGGCGGTGGCCAGCGGCAGGTGGGCGATGGCATAAAACCAGGAGCCCAGCGACAGCACGCCGATGAGGCAGCGCCACGCGTGCATCATGGGGATGGCGGTGCGCAAGGACGTGCCGCGCGCACGCAACACCAGGACCATGAAGATCACGCTCACCACGCCGCGGTAGAACACCAGCTCGAAGGTGTTGAAACTGCCGGACGCGACCTTGATACCCACCGCCATGGTGGCAAAGAAAAACGCAGCCAGAACCATCCAAAGCGCTTGCATGGGCTAGGGCTGGATTTGGCGGCGATACCAATCGTGAAAATGCTGCATGCCGTCTTCCATCGGGCTCTGGTAAGGCCCGACCTCGTTGTCGCCGCGCCGCAGCAGCGCGCGGCGCCCGGCGTCCATGCGCTCGCCGATCTCGTCGTCCTCAATGCAGGTTTCCATGTAGGCGGCTTGCTGGGCTTCGACAAATTCGCGCTCGAAGGCCTGAATTTCTTCCGGGTAATAGAACTCGACCATGTTCAGGGTCTTGTTCACGCCCATCGGGTGCAGCGTGGAGACGGTCAGCACATGCGGATACCACTCGACCATGATGTGCGGGTAGTAGGTCAGCCAGATGGCGCCATATTTGGGTGGCGCGCCCTTGCGGTAGGCGTGCAGCGCATCCTGCCAGCGCTGGTAAACCGGCGAGCCGGCCGGGGCGGTCTGCGGCGCCAAGCCCACGGTTTGCACCGAGTAGTTTTCCTTGAATTCCCAGCGCAGGTCGTCGCAGGTCACAAAACCGCCCAGGCCGGGGTGGAACGGGCCGACGTGGTAGTCCTCCAGATAAACCTCGATAAAGGTCTTCCAGTTGTAGTTGCACTCGTGCATTTCGACCTTGTCGAGCACAAAACCGCTGAAATCCAGGTCAGCCCGCGGGCCCATGCCGGCCAGGTCGGCGTGGATATCGCGGCCATTGTCTTCAAACAGCAGGCCGTTCCACTCCTTGAGCTTGTAGTTGTTCAGGTTCAGGCAGGGGTCCTGCGCAAAATGGGGGGCGCCCAGCAGCGTGCCGGCGGGCTGCGACCCGCCGCCGCTGTAGGTCCAGCGGTGCAGCGGACACACGATGTTGCCGGACGCCGCGCCCGGCTGCGTGGTGTTGACCGAGCCGCGTCCGGTCAGCATCAGCGCCTGACGGTGGCGGCACACATTGGAAATGAGCTCGATGCCGCTGGGCGTATGCAGCAGGGCACGTCCCTGGGCCTCTTGCGGCAGGGTTGAATAGTCGCCCACGTTGGGCACACTCAAGCGATGACCCACGTAGCGGGGCCCGCGCTGGAAAATATCAGTGAGTTCGCGCTGGTATAGCGCTTCGTCGAAATAGCTTGAAACTGGTAGTTGGCCGGTGGCCTGCTGCAGTTGAAGACTTAAATCAGACATGGGTGACCTGACCTAAAGACTCCCCACAGGGAGATGCGCCAAGGCGCGGTAAAAAGGAAACCGGCCAGGGCCAGCAAAGTGGGCAGATTGTACCTGCCGGCCCATGTGAGCGCGGCCGCAGCCACCACCCTCACCGGCGCCAGGCGTCGCGCGCCTGCATCCACCAGTAGCTCGCCTGGGCCGCCAGCCGCCCCAGCGCGCCAAAGGTCGGGGGCAGGCCGTAGCTTTCAAAACCGGGCGGCAGGGCGCCCTGGCCACTCAAGGCCTGGGCCAGCAGCTCACCCGCCATCGTGGTCGGCGCCACGCCGTGGCCACCAAAACCCATGGCGTACCACAGGCCATTGGGCAAGCGCCCGATCTGCGGCATTTTGTGGCGCGCATAGCTCATCATGCCGCTCCAGGCATGGGTGATACGCACGTCGCGCAACTGGGGGTAGACCCGAACCAGGTCGGCGCGCAGCAGGCGCTCCACCTGAGCCGGTGCGCGGTCCTTGATGGAAATGCGCCCGCCCCAGAGCAAGCGGGTGTCGCTCAGCGGCCGGTAGTAGTCAAAGGCAAAACGCGTGTCGTACACCGCCGCTTGCGTGCGCATGACGCTCTGCAGCCGCTGGCCCAGCGGCTCGGTGGTCACCACATAGGTGGCAATCGGCAGCACGGCGCGCGCCAGCGCCGGGTACAGCCGCTCGATATAACCGCCACAACACACCACCACCTCGCGGGCCCGAATGCGCGCCTGCGCGGTCTGCAACTGCCAGCCCGCGCCTTGTCGTGTGATCGACTGCACCGCGGACGACTCGTGCACGGCCACGCCGCCACCCTGCAGTTGCCGCGCCAGACCCTGGGCGTACTTGAGCGGATGAAAGTGAAACGCGTTGGATTCAAACAGCGCACCGTGATAGCGCTTAGTCACGAGCAGCTCGCGCACCTGCTCGCGCGACAGCCAGTCCCACTGCACATCAAACTGCGTTTGCATCAGGCGCTGGAGTTCGCGCAAGGCGCGTTCGTCGCGAAACCAGTCGGCCAGCAGCACACCGCTGTACTGGGCATCGCAGTCGATCTGGTACTGGGTGATGCGCTGCCGTATGCGCTGCACGGCGTCGAGCGTGAGCTGATAGAGAGCGCGCGCCTGCTGCAGTCCGAGTTGGCGGATCAGCTCGGCATTGTCCAGACTGAAACCACCAAACACGAAGCCGCCGTTGCGTCCGGAGGCCCCGTGACCCACGGTCTGGGCTTCCAGCAGCATGACGTTCTTGGCACCACGCTCCAGCAGGCTCATAGCGGTCGCCAGGCCAGCGTAGCCGCCGCCCACAATCACCACGTCGACCTCTACCTGGCCGACGAGGGCGGGAAACGCCAGCGACGGGTCAGCCGTGCTCTGGTAGTAGGTCAGCATGGGCCCAGTTTAGCGCCAGGCCTGGCGCTGCCGGCCAAACGGATTGAACGCTGAATCAGGGTTGATCAAGGCCAAGAAACGCGGCCAGCGCTGGCGTGTCCAGGGCCCCGGTATTGGTCACCACTTGGCCGGTGCGCTGGTTCTTGGCCAGGATGTAGGGTACGGACTCACCGCCCAGGCTGTTGAACAACTGGGTGTTTTTCTTGATGGCCAGTTCCAGATCGGCCGGCACACTGGACGAAGCCGCGATGCCCCCGGTGCCTGCCAATATGGATTTTTCATGTTCCGCCATCAGCTCCGCCGGATTGGCCGCCGACAGCAGCGCGGCCCCTTGCGGAGCGCTCTTGGGGCTGATGAAGGCCACCGGGAGCCACACGAACTTGACCTTGTTATGCAGGGGCAGCGAGGCCTCCCACAGGTGGCCGCAATGCGGGCACTGGGGGTCGAACAGCACATACACGGGGTTGGCGCTCATCATGGCGCCGACCGTGAAGCCCTTGCCTTGCGCTGCCGCCGCCTCATAAGGCAGCGCGGGTTTGGCCATGGCAGCCTTGTCCGCTGCATCCTGCGGTGAACAGCCGACGACCCCCAGAAGCAGGGCCGCGAAAAAGGGAAGAGCGAAGTTTGCGAGTTTCACGAGGTTTCCTTCGTTGAGATGTTCCTGGACCGCATTTTGACAGCGATGCAGGCACCAAGGCTCAGAGGGTTGTTCGCGGCTTGCCGCGGCGCCAGAATTGCCCCATCAAGGGTTTGACGCTGATGCCGTGCAGAAGAATGGAGAGCGTCACCACAATCAGGGTCAGGTTGATCAATGGCAGGGCCAGCGCTTCGGGCAGCCCGTGTTGTATGGCGTACATCATGTAGTAGAGCGAGCCGATTCCGCGCACGCCGAACCAGCCTGTCAAACCGACTATGCGCCATGAGGTGCCCGTGCCCAACAGGCCGACGAGAACACTGATCGGGCGCGCCACCATGAACAAAAACAGGGCCAGCCCGACCCCGTCCCAGCTCCACGAGCTGAGAAACAGGGTGCCGCCGACCAGGATTATCAGGACCAGTTCCGACAGCCGTTCCAGATGCTCCTTGAATACCAGCGCGCCTTTGCTGACCGTGGGTGGCAAGGGCTCAGGATCCGGGTGGGCAGCCATCGAAGCCCGCGCCGCTTTGGCCAGTTTCATCTCGGTCTGGCGCAGCGCGACGGCGGCGAAAAAAACCGCCAGGAAACCCCAGGCGTGCAGCAGCACCGTCAAGCCGTATACAACACCAATCAGCCCCAGGCCCAGGAAGTCGTCCATCAGTTCATGTTTGTGCGGCTCACGGCGCAGTTTCCAACCCAGACGAGCCAGCGCAATACCGGCCACGACGCCGATGGCAATACCGCCCACCGGGGCCCACAGCGCATCGACCACGATCCAGCGCAAGCCCCCGTCGCCCAGATCATGCAGACCCAGCAAACCCAGCCCCAGCATCACAAACGGGAACGCGCTGCCGTCGTTCATGCCAGCTTCGCAGGTCAGGGTAAAGCGCAGCTGGTCGCGGTCGCCGGGGTGGCGGATTTGCACATCGGTGGCCAGCACCGGATCGGTCGGCGCCACGATCGCGCCCAGCAGCACGCCAGCGCCCAGCGGCAGCCGCAGCACGTAGCAGGCGAAGGCCGCGACCATCGCCACCGTCACGCTCATGGACACGGTCGCCAGCAGAATCGGCGCACGCCAGCGCGCAAAACTGAACGGTGCGGGCATCTTGATGCCGGCGGAAAACAGGGAAATCAACACCGCCACTTCAGTAAGCACTTCCAGCAGCGCTGATTCCTTGAGCGGATTGAAATGAAAGACATTGAGCACGCTCGGACCCACCAGCAGCCCCACCGCCAGATAAATAATGGCGGCCGTGACCGGTGAACGCTGGAGCAGGGTGGAGGTGAGGCCGCGCACCAGCATCAAGCCGCCGACGAGCATGAACCATTGCGCGCTAGTCATGGCGACGGTGCAGATACATGGTTGACAGTTTAGGCCAGGACATTCCGGGGCACCTGTGACATGCGGTAAACCTCTCTTTGTCCTACATCAGCTCGCCAGAAAAGGCAAATAATGAAGCATGCAAATCCAAATCAATACCGACCATCACATCGAAGGTCACGAGGCGCTGGTGGCGTGGGCCACTGGTGAAGTAAAAACTGCCTTGAGTCGGCACAGTGATCACGTCACGCGGGTGGAGGTTCACCTGAGCGACGAGAACGGTCACAAGAGCGGTCAGAACGACAAGCGCTGCGTGATGGAAGCCCGCGTGCAAGGCCGCCAGCCCTTGGCTGTCACCCACCACGCGGAGAATTTGAAGCAGGCCGTCACCGGCGCATCAGACAAGTTGACCCGATTGATCGCCAGCACCCTCGGACGTGCCGCGCGCTCCGAAGCGGCGCCGGACCCACTTGACTCCTAGCTATTTATTGCCCCGTCGACGGCGCAGCCTCGTGCGGCAGGTCGAAGCCGGTGAGGATGAGCATTTCAGCTTCATGGGCGGCCACCGGGCGCGAGTACAGAAAGCCCTGACAGTATTCGGCACCCATGGCGTTCAGAATGTCGGCCTGGACCGCCAGCTCCACACCCTCGCAGATCACATCGAGCCCCAGCTTGTGAGCCAGGTGGACGATGGTTTCAACGAAATGCCGGGCGTTTTCGTTTTTGTGCATGTTCATGATGAACGAGCGATCCACCTTGAGCGTGTCGATCGGCAGGCGGTGCAAATAGCTGAGCGATGAATAGCCGGTGCCGAAATCGTCCAGCAGCAGGCGGATCTGCATCTTTTTCAAACGCTTGAGCAGGGCGATCGCGTCGTCGGCGTTTTCCATCATCACGCTCTCCGTGATCTCCAGCTTGAGCAGGGTGGGCGGCAGACCGCTGTCGGCCAGCGCGCTGACAACATCGGCGAGCAGTTCGGAGTGCAGCAGTTGGCGCGCCGACAGATTGACGCTGACCGTCAAGGGTGGCGCGTCGGGCCGCTGGCCCTGCCACGCACGGGCCTGGCGGCAGGCTTCGCGCAGCACCCAACGGCCAATCGGCACGATCATCCCGGTTTCCTCGGCCACCGGGATGAACTCCACCGGCGAGATCAAGCCCTTGACCGGATGACGCCAGCGCACCAGCGCTTCGAAACCGGCCAGTCGGCGGTCGGTCAGGGAAACAATCGGCTGGTAATAGGCCTCGAATTCGCCACGTTCGAGCGCCTGGCGCAAGTCCAGCTCCAGCTCCAGGCGGCGCACCGCCCGGTCGTGCATTTCCTGGATGAACACCACATAGCTGCCGCCGCCTTGCGCCTTGGCGCGCACCATCGCCATGTTGGCGTCCCGCACCATTTCGTCGGCCGTCTGCGGCGTCGTCCCGCCGACCACGATGCCGAAGGAGACGCTGGTGAACACCTGGTGTCCATCGAGTTCGAAAGGCAGTACCAGTTTTTCCTGGATGCGCTTGACCACCAGCAGCGTGGCACTGACATCGCGAATGTCTTCGAGCAGCAGGGCAAACTCGTCGCCAGCCACCCTGGCGGCCATGTCGGTCGGGCGGATGATGCTGCGCACGACGCTGGCCACGCTCATCAGCAGCAGGTCGCCCATGCGGTGGCCCAGGCTGTTGTTGATCACCTTGAAGCGGTCGATGCCGCAATAAAGCACGGCGAATTGCAGATCCTTGCGGCGCTCGCTGCGGCGCTGCGTGTGTTCCAGGCGGTCGAGAAACAGGCTGCGATTGGGCAGGCCAGTCAGACCATCGACGAACATATCGGGCAACTGGGCGTTGCTGCCGTCGAGATTGATCGCGGTTTCATGCGCGCAGGCGTAATAAACCTTCTCGTCGGGGTCAAAGTTCACATTCCAGACCGCCCCCAGATAGCTGCCGTCCTGGCGGCCGCAGCGGGTGGTAAAGCGCAACGTGGGGTTTTCCGGGCTCAGGGTGGCGAGTTTTTCGGCACACGCTGCGCGATCATCCGGGTGCAGCAAATCGAGAAATTTCCAGCGCTGCAGCTCGCTGTGCGGATAGCCCAGCGTGGTCGACCAAGACTCACTGATCATGCCCAGACCCCAGTCCTGCTCGAACACCAGTAACAGGGACTCCGGCAGCTTGAAAAACGAGCTTTTCAGCGGAAGTGTGTTCTCGCGGCTACGGTACATGGTCTGAGTATCCTGCAATGACGTCGCTTTCAAGGGGTTGATTGTTATTTATTATGCAAGGGGCACTCGGAAAAGAAACTCATTCCCGTTTGCTGGATAGCCGTCCTGCGTGAGCGCATTGAAGCATGAAGTGGATGGCGCGAATGTCACCGTGCCGGGTGAATGCCCAATGCAAGCATTTTCAATGCGCCCATCCAACTTTTCCAGATGCGGTCACCTGTGCGACTGTTGTTTCATCTTTATGAGGGAACCGCCAGGGCCTGGCGTGCCCCGCAGTTTCTTGAATCAGCTCTTCAATAAATGCCCGCATTTTTCATTGCGTTCGTTCGCGATATCGGCGTCTTTCAATATTGAGGAGATTCCATGCTGTGAAAAAATTTTCAGTTCGCCCTGGTCGGTACCGTGCTGGGTGCGCTCGCCTTGCTTCATCTCGCCCCGGCCCAGTCGACCGAAGAATTGGTCATCGGGCAGGGGGTGCCGCTGACCGGCACGATTTGCCGGCACCGGCAGTGAGTACCAGGTCGGTGGCAAGGTGTACTTCGACCATATCAAGCCCATGCGAGCACCTGCACACGGTCGGCCCTGGCGAAACTCGGCTTGAAAGCCGTGGCCACGGGCGGCTACGACCGCAGCAAACCCGAAGAAGTAGACGCCGCTGTGGCGGCAATCACCGCGGGCAAAATTCTCGTCGAAGCGATCCGCCGCGCGGGTGCCGACCCTACGCGCCGGAAGATCATCACCCAGCGAGAGAAAATGAACAGCTCCGACGTGGGCGGTTTCAAGGTGGGCTTTTCGCCCGACAACGGCGTGGGCTCGAAATATGTTGAAGTGACCGTGATTGGGCGGGACGGCAGACTGCTGCGCTGAGCAACGCCGAGAGGCCCCCCCGATGCACGACCAAAAATGGCCCGCTGGATTAACCGCCCAACTGATCTGCCAGTGCTAAAAAGTCTTTGGCATGCAAGGTGTTGGCGGGGTTGGGTGCAACGTCTTTCGGGTGGGCCGCGCCAAACTCGGCCGGGCGCTCAATGTAGGCGGTCTGCAGGCCGCAGGCGCGCGCGGCGGCCAGGTCGTCTTGGTGCGTGGCCACCAGCATCACCTCAGCCGGGGCCACGTCAAACACCTGGGCCACGCCCAGGTAGGTGGCGGGGTCGGGTTTGTAGGCCCGAAACACCTCGGCCGACAGGATGCAGTCCCACGGCAGGCCGGCACGTTTGGCCATGTTGGTGAGCAGACCGATGTTGCCATTGGAGAGCGTGCAAATCAGATACCGCGATTTGAGCCGCGTGAGCCCTGCCACCACATCGGGCCACGGGTCCAGCCGGTGCCAGACTTTGTTCAGGTGCTGCTTTTGCGTCTCGCTCAGATCAGCCAGGCCGAATGGCCCCAAAATCTGGTCGAGGATGATGCGGTGCAGATCGTCAATCAACGTCCAGCCCAGCTCGCCAGACATCACCCGGCGCATGGCGGGTTTATAACCGTCACGCCAGGCGTTCGCAAAGGCGTCGCCGTCCACCCCCGGCCGCAGGGCCTGTACCTCGCGGGCAATACCGCTGTGCCAGTCGACCGCGGTGCCGAAGGTATCAAACGCCAGAACTTTGGGGTGGGATGGAAATGGTGTGCTCATCTGATCATTATCAACAACTGGTGCGGGTCAGCGGCTCGGAATCTGACTTGGCTGCCGGTTCTTCAAGACGCAGATTCAACTACGAAGTGCA
>NZ_DHXT01000173.1 GCF_002413825.1 Rhodoferax sp. UBA5149 | reverse complement strand
GAGAGAGGGGCTGGGGGAGTGAGAGGGGGAAACAAACCCATCACCTGGCGGAGAAAAAACTAATCCGTCGGGAGCAGAAAGAGCTAGCCGGCCAGCGCAGCTTTGACCGCCGCCGACACCTGCCCCATCTCCGCCTTGCCCGCCAGCCGTGTCTTGACGGCGCCCATCACCTTGCCCATGTCGCCAGGACCGACAGCACGGCCCAATTCAGCGCCCAGCTCGGCCACGATGGCGCGGACCTCGGCGGCCACTTCGTCGGCGCTCAGGCGCTGCGGCAGGTAGGCTTCCAGCACCTTCAATTCAGCGGCTTCCTTGTCCGCCAGGTCCATGCGGTTGGCCTGCGTGAAGGCGGTGATCGAGTCCTTGCGCTGCTTGATCAGCTTGTCGACAATGGCCACCACGGCGATGTCGTCCAGCACCACGCGCTCATCCACCTCTTTTTGCTTGACCGCTGACAGCAGCAGGCGAATGGTGCCCAGGCGCTCGCTGTCCTTGGCGCGCATGGCGGTTTTCATGTCGTCGGTGATCTGGTCTTTGAGTGTCATGGTTTCGTTTCCAATTCGATTCGATACGTTGTTGCCCCATCTTGCCGTGCTAAAGCACTGTCTGCGATGGTGCGCCTAGTCTCGCACCAAATTGGAAACGAAACAGGGTGTTGATTCTCGCCAAAAAAAACACATAAAAAAAGCCCACCTGAGCGTCCCCGGTGAGCTTTTTTTGAGGCCTTGGCCTTAACCAGTTGCGGACAGAGCCTATGGTCTGTCCTGCAAGGTTTCGGTTTAGTACATCTTCTTGGGCAACTGCATGGCGCGGATACGCTTGTAGTTGCGCTTGACGGCAGCAGCCTTCTTGCGCTTGCGCTCGGCGGTGGGCTTTTCGTAGAACTCGCGTGCGCGCAAGTCAGTCAAAAGGCCGAGTTTTTCAATGGTGCGCTTGAAGCGGCGCAGAGCTACGTCAAAAGGTTCGTTCTCTTTTACACGGATGGTTGTCATTAAGTAATGTTGTCCAAAAAGTGCAGACTTCAGTCAAAGGGAGATCGGGCCATTTGACGAATATCGTGCGATGTTCCCCGCTATAAAGTTGATCAGGCAGCGGGGGTTTGCCAGCAAAGCCTTGGATTATAGCGGTGTTATGACCGAATTCAATACGGCAAGTGCATTCTCGATCTCTTGAACCCAAGCGGAAGACGTCGGATGTACGCGCCAACCTGCGGCCGTGGGCTTCCAGGGTACGTGCCGAATGGGCCGCATTTTCGGAGATTAACAGGGTAAGCCTAGGTTTGAGGCTCCTCCGGTTCGCCCTTGGATACAATTCGGCGAGATGAGAATAGCAAGCCAGATCACCCGATGAACACTTCCCCAACAGCATTGGGTTTGTGGATGAAACTGGCGCAGCGGTGAACTGATGCTTGGTACGGTATGTCACCTGCACGGCGAAAACATGTCCATCGCAACGTTTTTGAATCAACCGGCACAGTGGAAAAACAGCGTGCTGGGGGCGCTTTGTTTTTCTGCGGATGCCGTCGAGAGCCAGAGGCAAGCCGACATGGAGATCCCCTGCATGCACGTACCCATGCAAAGACTGGATGCCGGTGATTCCCTCTGCGAGGTCTGGCATGGCAACAGGCCACTGACGCCGGGTCAGCAAGGCGCCATCCATTATCGCCATGACGATGACGTGTTGTTTGGCGTGATTGCACTGTCCGAAACGATGTTCGAGGCCGACGCTGACAAAACGCCGTTACAGCAGGCCACCGAGTCGGCCTATCGCCAGGTGTTTGCGCTGCTCGACACACTGCATTACCCATATCTGTTTCGCGTCTGGAATTACATCGCCGACATCAACGCTCACAGCTTCGGGCTGGAGCGCTATCGCCAGTTCAACCTGGGACGGCAGGACGCTTTCCTTGCTCACGGACGCGATGTGGTGGGAAATGTCCCCGCCGCGTGTGCGCTAGGTTCAGCTCATGGGCCGTTGACGATTGCCTTCCTGGCCGGACGCGTCGTGCCTCGGTGCGTAGAAAACCCGCGCCAAATCAGTGCTTACCAATACCCGCAGCAATATGGCCCGCGCAACCCGACATTCTCGCGTGCCAGCCTGGTGCGCCTGGGGCAGGACGAGCTGTTGTTTGTATCCGGCACGGCCAGTATTGTTGGCCACGCGACCCTGCACCCCACCGATGTCTTGGCACAAACCGGCGAAACCATGACCAATATTCAGGCCGTGCTGGCCGAGGCAAATCGCCTGGCGAGCCCGTCCAGATTCGATCTGGCCAGCTTGCATTACAAGGTATACGTACGCCATCCCGCCGATCTGGCGCAGATTCGCGCCGAGTTTGAGCGCATTGTGGGTAGCACGCCCAACGCGGTCTACTTGCAGGCTGATGTGTGCCGCCAGGATTTGTTGCTGGAAATTGAGGCTACTGCGACGCAGCCCTTGGGTTCCATGTCCGGCCCGCGGAACTGATCATGCGTGCCGCATGGCGTGTACTGCTGAATGGCTACGAATATCTGGTGCTGTACCTAGGCTTGGCTTGGCTGGGGATACTGTGCCTGGCATGGACGCCGGTTGCAATGATTAGTTACCCGCTACTGTCCGAGCGCCGGGGACGAGCGCTCGGGCGTTTCACCATCATGGCGGTGTTTCAAATTTACCTTGCGAGTCTCAGCGCGTCGCGCCGGTTCAGCTTTGACTTGGACGCGCTGGATGTCCTGCGCGATGCACCGCCGCTGATTCTTGCGCCCAATCATCCTAGCCTGCTCGATGCCGTGATGGTGATTTCACGCTTGCCGAATGTGGCCTGCGTGCTTAAAGCCGATCTGATGAACAATATTTTTCTCGGCGCGGGTGCAAGACTGGCGCGCTACATCCGTAATGAACCGGTGCGGCGCATGGTGCAACTGGCAATCCATGATTTTGACTGTGGCAGTCATCTGTTGCTTTTTCCCGAAGGTACCCGCACCACTTCGAGCCCGGTCAATCCGCTCAAGGGCAGTATCGGCCTGATTGCACATAAAGCACAGGTGCCAGTGCAGACGATTCTGATAGAAACCGATTCGGAGTATCTGAGCAAAGGCTGGCCGCTGTTCCGCAAACCGCCGATGCCGATCCATTACAGGGTGCGCCTGGGGCGGCGCTTTGATCCACCGCAGCATACCCAGCGCTTCATGTCTGAACTGGAACACTACTTTGCGCATGAGCTGGTCCAGGGCTCGGCGTTTTACCCAAGCAACGCTTTGTCGGCGCAGGCAAAACGCACGCCCTAATGCACCCTTCGTTCGCCTCATGATCGCTGCCTCGACCACGCATCTCGTCCTCATCCCCAGCTATAACCCGGGTGTCAAAGTCTATGAAACCGTGCGTGCGGCACGCCAATACTGGACCCCGGTGTGGGTGGTGGTGGATGGCAGCAGCGACGGCAGCGCCGAGGGTTTGCAGGCGATGGCGGCGGCGGATTCCGGTCTGCGTGTGATGGTCCTGCCGCGTAACCAAGGTAAGGGTGCGGCGGTACTGCACGGCCTCGAACAGGCGGCGGCGGCGGGTTTCAGTCACGTCTTGACCATGGATTCGGACGGCCAGCATCCACCCGAACGTATCCCTGCGTTCATGGCGGAATCGTTCCGACAACCGGCTGCAATGATATTGGGTGTGCCGGTATTTGATGCCAGTGCGCCAGGATTGCGCGTGAAAGGGCGACGGGTATCCAACTGGTGGGCCAACCTGGAAACGCTGTGGGCCGGTATTGGCGACTCGTTGTTCGGGTTCCGTGTGTATCCGGTTGAAGCCTTGCGGCGGGTGATGCGCCATCAGCCGTGGATGCGCCACTTTGATTTTGATCCCGAAGCTGTGGTGCGTCTGTGCTGGCGCGGAGTCAGGCCGGTCAATCTGCCCGCCCCGGTGCGTTACTACCGCGCCGAGGAAGGCGGCGTGTCGCATTTCCGCTACCTGCGCGATAACGTGTTATTGACCTGGATGCACGCGCGCCTGTTTATCGGCTTTGTGTTGCGCTTACCCGTTTTGCTGGCAAGACGGGCGCAGGGACGTTTTTAGTCAGACAGGCCAGGATCGGCCTTGATCGCTTGATATTCTGAAAACATGCCGACCTCCAGATGCCGTTTGACCTGGGTCAACCCCGCCGCGCTGAGCGTGGCCAGGACTTGTTCGGGCGGGACACAGGCTTCTATGCTGTCCCAGAAATAACGCCAGAGCGTCGCGTTATCTTTTTGCCTGGAAACGAAACGAGTCAGCAGCGGTATCACGCCGCGCATATAGTTTTTTAGCAACCATCGTCCAAAACGGTTTTGCGGCCGGGTAATTTCAAGCAGGCATAAGCGGCCACCGGGCTTCAAGACGCGTTCAAACTCTGCAAAGGCCACACCCAGATCGCTGATATGGCGCAGCGCATAGCCCATGCTCAAAAAATCAAAATGGTTGTCGGGAAAAGGCAATGATTCGGCGCGACCTTCCATCAGCACCATGGTGTCAGGTAACTTGCTGGCGGCCATCATGCCGGGGCTGGGGTCGACCCCGGTCACCAAGGCAGGATTGCCGACCAAGATACAGGCTTGTGCTGCCACCAGGCCGGTGCCCACGCCGACGTCAAGTACCTTCATGCCTGTTTTCAAGCCGCCGCGAATCAGCGCCTGGCGTCGATAGCGGGACCCGGTACCCCATGCCAGCATGGCCTCGATACGGTCGTAATCCGCTGCGGTATTGTCAAAAATATGACGCAAATAGGCTGACCGATCCTCCTCTGTAGCGTAGTAATCGGTCAGCGGGATGTGCGGTGCGTGCACCACAGGAGCAGGTTTTGGGGTGTTCATGTCGTCACTTGCCGTTAAATCATGCCGCCGTTGATGGAGATAATTTGCCCGGTGATGTAGGCCGCCTGCGTCGAGGTGAGAAACCCGATCAGGTCGGCAACTTCGTTGGGGCTGCCGGCGCGTTTCATCGGCACCATGCGCGCGATAGCCTGGGCATCGAACGCCGATTCGCTCATCGGGGTGTCGATAATGCCGGGCGCAACCGCGTTGACGGTGATGCCACGGCTGGCGACTTCCTGCGCCAGTGACTTGGTGGCTGAATTGAGCGCGCCCTTGGCGGCGGAATAATTGACTTGACCACGATTGCCGGTCAGCGCGGCGATGGAAGATACATTGACAATGCGCCCCCAACGGCTTCGTATCATCGGCATCATCAGCGGCTGGGTGACGTTGAAAAAGCCGTTGACGGATACGTCTATCACCCGGTGCCACTGCGCGGCGCGCATGCCGGGGAACACGGCGTCGTCATGGATGCCGGCATTGTTGACCAGAATCTGGATCGGCTGGTGTTCGACAAGGGGGGCCAGCACATCGGCTACTGCCGCGCTGTCAGTCACATCAAATGCCAGTACCTGCGCACTGCCACCGTCCGCGCAAATGGCATCGGCCAGTGTCTGTGCGGCTTGCAGTCCTCGGTTGGCATGAATGTAGACATGGCAGCCATCGGCGGCAAGACGACGGCAGATGGCCGCGCCAATGCCGCCGCTGCCGCCCGTAACCAGGGCATTTTTCATGGTGCATCTCCTGCAGTGGGTGTGAGTGCGTCCGCATTGAGTACGACCGCGGCGCGGCCATCGAGCAGCAGGCGTCCCGCTGCGCTGACGCTGAACTGATAAAGAATATTGTTTTCGCTTCGCGTGATGCAGGTGGCTTCCACCCGCAGATCGACGGCGATGTCGTCCAGCCGGGGCACGTGCAGCTGGGTGCCGCGCACGCTGACCAGGTAACCGACCCGTGCGCTGCTACTGTCGGGCGGCGCCAGCAAGGCACCGTGCACGGCCATGGCCTGTGCCGCGTATTCGATACCGCAGGCGGCCCCCAATTGGTTGTAAGCGCGCAACGGGTTG
>NZ_DHXT01000197.1:18416-32286 GCF_002413825.1 Rhodoferax sp. UBA5149 | reverse complement strand
AAGCTCGACGAGCGCGGTGCGATCGTGGTGGACGATCAGTGCCGCGCCAGCTTGCCCGGCGTGTGGGCGGTCGGCGACGTGGTGCGTGGCCCGATGCTGGCGCACAAGGCAGAAGAAGAGGGTGTGGCGGTGGCTGAGCGCATGGCGGGTCAGCACGGCCATGTCAACTTCAACACCATTCCGTTCGTGATTTACACCAGTCCCGAGATTGCCTGGGTCGGGCAGACGGAGCAGCAGCTCAAAGCCGCCGGCCGTGCCTACAAGGCAGGTACCTTTCCTTTCCTGGCGAATGGCCGTGCCCGTGCCTTGGGTGACACGACCGGCATGGTGAAAATGCTGGCTGACGCGACAACGGACGAAATTCTCGGTGTTCATATCGTGGGCCCGATGGCCAGCGAATTGATCGCCGAGTGTGTGGTGGCCATGGAGTTCAGGGCCAGCAGCGAAGACATCGCCCGGATCTGCCATGCGCACCCGTCCTTGAGCGAGGCGACCAAGGAAGCCGCGCTGGCGGTCGACAAGCGTACTCTGAATTTCTGATTAATATTTTTATTAAATATGCTTCTAGCCCCCGTCTACCGGGCGCGAGAAGCTATTTAATTAATAGCAATTCGGGGTCTCGTTCGTGAGCGTCAAACAAGCTTATCAAGCCGAGCTGGTCGCGCGTGGCTACAGCGCCGATCCCGCTCAACTGCGCGCCGTGGAGGCGCTGGATCGTTGCGCCCGCGAGTGGGCGGCTTTCAAGGAAAAGCGTTCCAACGCGCTCAAGAAGCTGATCAACCGTCCCGACATTCCGCGCGGCGTCTACATGTATGGCGGGGTGGGGCGGGGCAAGAGTTTCCTGATGGATTGCTTCTTCAATGCCGTTCCGCTCAGGCGCAAAACCCGGTTGCACTTTCACGAGTTCATGCGTGAGGTTCACCGGGAGCTGGCCGCGCTGCAAGGCACGGTCAACCCGCTCGACGAGCTGGCCCGGCGTATTGCCAAAAAGCACCGGCTGATTTGTTTTGACGAGTTTCATGTCGCCGATATCACGGACGCCATGATTCTGCATCGCCTGCTGGCAGCGCTGTTCGACAACGGCGTGGGATTGGTGACCACCTCCAACTTCAAACCGGATGACCTCTATCCCAATGGCTTGCATCGCGACCGCATTCTTCCTGCGATTGCCTTGCTGAACGAAAAACTCGACGTCATCAACGTGGACAACGGAACCGACTACCGTCGCCGCACGATGGAGCAACTCAAGCTCTACCATGTGCCGCTCGGTGCCCAGGCCGACGCGGCGATGCGGGACGCATTTGACCGCCTGGCGGAGACGCAGGATGAAAATCCGGTCCTGCATATTGAGGCCCGGGAGATTCATGCTCGCCGCAAGGCCGGTGGTCTGGTCTGGTTTGACTTCAAAACCCTGTGTGGCGGCCCGCGGTCGCAAAACGACTATCTGGAAATTGCGACGCAATTTCATACGGTTCTGTTGAGTGATGTGCCCCATATGCCGGTGCGCATGGCGTCCGAAGCGCGCCGTTTTACCTGGCTGGTGGATGTGCTTTACGATCGGCGCGTCAAGCTGATTATGTCGGCGGCGGTGCCAGCGCAAGCCTTGTACACCGAAGGTCCGCTGGCCCATGAGTTTCCCCGGACGGTTTCCCGTTTGAACGAAATGCAATCCGGTGAGTTCTTGGCTTTGGAGCGTCGTGTTGTGGATACCCGATTGACATGAAAAAACTATTCTTTGTGTTGACGCTGCTCCTCACAGCCGGCTGCGCCTTCTCACAGCCAACGGGTACTGGGACCGCGCCCTCACTTGATATCGAGGGCGAGCGCGACCGAATTCAGGCTGAGCGTGCGCGGGAAGAGGCGCGCTACCAGACGGAAGAGGCGGCCTGCTACGCCCGCTTTTCAGTGACGGACTGTCAGCGCGAAGTTCGCGTGCGTCGGCGACAAGTGCTTGACGACCTGCGCCGACAAGACCTTATCCTCAATGACGCTGAGCGCAAGCGCAAGGCGCTGGCGCAGATGGAGCGGATCCAGGAGAGGTCTTCGGCCCAACCGATGGAAGAAGGCGCAGGCAGGCGGGTGCAAGTGCGCGAGGCGCCACAGGAGCGGGAGGAACGTGCCAAGCAGAAGACCTCTGCGGCCCTGAACGCGAAGTCCGGCCAGTCGACGGCTAAAAGCGCGCAAAGAAAAGTTGAGCCCGGTCACACCTCCGATGATGTTGCCGAAGAACAGAAGCGGTACGACGACAAACTCAAAGCAGCGCAGGAGCACCGCGTCAGCCGGGAAAAAAGCAATAGCGAAAAATCCGGAACCTTTTCAAAGCCCTTGCCGGCATCTCCCTGACTCCAATTCATTCGAATTGCGTGCGCGCAGCTCGACTGGATTCGAAAATTACGATCCCAGTGCTTCCAGTTTGACCACTACCAGGGACAGATTGTCGCCGCCCCCATAGCCTCGGGATCTGGCTTTTTCTATCAGGAATTCCGTTGCTTCCCGTGCTGACAGTGTGGAGAGAATAGAACCGATTTCCGCCGTATTGAAGTAGTGCCAGACACCATCGCTGCAGGCCATCAAAATGTCGCCAGCGCGTAGTTTGGGAATGAAATGGACATCTACCGGTGGGTCGCTTTCCGTTCCCAGACAGCCCATGAGAATATTGGACTGGGGATGAACGTTAGCTTGCTCCTCGGTAATCTCACCCCGGTTGACCAGCGCCTGAACGTAGGAGTGGTCCATGGTTCGCTTGACCAATTTGTTACCGTGATAGTGGTATATCCGTGAGTCACCTGCGTGCGCCCAGTAGCAATCACCCCCAGGGTTGATCAAAAATGCCGCCACCGTGCTGTGGGGCTCTTCTTCCGACGACACAGCCGTCAATTTAATGACCATATGGGCTTCCTGGACCAGCTGCATCAGTGCCACCGCAGGATCATCGGTCTCGGGAGAATAGCGCTCAAACAGCTGCCTGGCAGTCATCATGACCTGGTCGGAGGCTTTGCGTCCGCCACTACGTCCGCCCATGCCGTCCGCGAGCACGGCCAGCAGGCATCCACTGACACGCGAGTGGCTCAGCAAAACCACCTGATCTTGCTGGTAGTCACGGTCACCCTTGTGAATGCCCGTCGACGCGGTGAGTCGGTAACCTTTGGACATGTTGAGTCGCTAAAAAGCGAAGACTCCGATAAATGGGTTTGAAAGTCGTATTATCGAGCCAACTTATCACTCCATCCAGCTCGATCGATTCGGGTGTTTTCCTTGCCGATATTTTGGACTTTAATCTACATTCTCCCGAACGTCGGCTGATCGAGCTGCGCATCGAGCATGGCGATCTGGATGCGATGATAGATCGCGCAAGCGGTGAGAGCCCGCTGGATGAACTTTTGATGCGGCGGCTGAAGAAAAGGCGACTGGGTTTGAGAGACGAGATCGTGCGAATTGAGCGGATAGTGACGCCTGACGAACCCGCCTGAAGAATGAGTTTGCAAAACATTGTTCGCGAGATGTTCGCGCCCGACGGCTTGTTGTCGCGAACGGTCGAAGAGTTCATGCCCAGAGAGGGGCAAACCGAAATGGCGACAGCGATTGCCCGTACCATCGACCAGGGCGGGGTACTGGTCGTCGAGGCTGGTACCGGCATTGGCAAGACTTTTTCGTATCTTGTTCCCGCGCTGTTGAGCGGTACGCGTGTACTGCTTTCTACGGCAACCAAGACTTTGCAGGACCAGTTGTTTGGTCGTGACCTGCCGCGTTTGATCAAGGCCCTTGGCCTGCCGGTACGCATCGCCCTGCTCAAAGGCCGTGGCAGTTATGTGTGCCTGCATCGTCTGCAAGCAGCCCGGCAAAACTCGAATTCTTCTGATCACCTGGCGGTGCGGACTTTGGCCAAAATCGAGCAATGGGCGCTGGCCACCCGCACCGGCGACCTGGCCGAGTTGCCCGGTCTCGATGAGCGCTCGCCGCTCATCCCGGTGGTCACGTCTTCACGCGACAATTGTCTGGGGTCGCAGTGTCCCCAGTTCCGTGCTTGCCATGTCAACCAGGCCCGGCGCGAGGCGCTGGCGGCCGATGTTGTCGTCATCAACCATCATTTGTTTTTTGCTGATTTGGCGGTTCGCGAATCGGGTATGGCCGAGTTGCTGCCGTCTGTACAGACCGTCATCTTCGATGAAGCGCATCAACTCAATGAAACGGGCGTGCAGTTTCTGGGCAAACAGTTGACGACAGGGCAACTGCTGGACTTTGCCCGCGACATGCTGGCCGACGGTTTGCAACATGCGCGCGGACTGCTTGATTGGCAGCAGTTGGCGTCTGATATTGAGTACGCCGCGCGTGATTTGCGTCTGGTCGTGGGCAAGAGCTATCCGGGCGCCAAACTGCGCTGGGTGGAGACGGCACCGGAGCAGGTGACCGCTTCGGCCTGGAATGAGGCACTGGGTGCGCTTCATGCGGCGTGTACCCGGGCCCTGCTGGCGCTGGATACGGTCAGTGAAATCGCGCCTGACCTGGTGCGTTTGAGCGAGCGAGGCGGCATATTTATCGAACGGCTTGAATTTTTTGCGGGCGCCTGTGCGCTTGAGTCGGTTCGTTGGCTCGATGTCGGAGCGCAGCTCCGACTGGTTGAGTCACCGCTCGATATTGCGTACACGGTCCAGACGCGACTCATCAAGTCAACGGAGGAAGAGGGCGTACAGCGGTCATGGATATTTACTTCGGCAACCTTGGGGGACGACGCCCGGCTGCGCTGGTTTACCGAGCCCTGTGGCTTGGGCGACGCTGAAGTTTTGAAAGTGGGCAGTCCGTTTGACTATGCCAAGCAAGCGGCCTTGTACGTGCCACGGCACTTGCCAAAACCCAGTGATCCTGGCCATAGCGCGCAGGTGGCGGATTTTGTCGCCAGGGTGGCGCCCGTGATTGGGGGCCGCACACTGGTTTTGACAACGACCCTGCGCGCCTTGCACGCCGTTAGCGAGGCTTTGCAGCGACATTTCACAGATTCAAAAGCCCTGGAAATTCTGGTGCAGGGACAGCAACCCAAACGCGAACTGATGGAGCGATTTCGCCAAAGCGACCAGGGCGGTGGAGCTGGCTGTATTCTGGTGGCATCGGCCTCTTTTTGGGAAGGTGTCGATATACCGGGAGATGCGTTACAGATGGTGGTTATTGACAAGCTCCCGTTTCCGCCGCCAAACGATCCCCTGGTCGAGGCGCGTTCCAAGCGGCTGGAGGCTGCGGGACGCAGCGTATTCAACAACTACTTTATTCCCGAAGCGGCCATCGCCCTCAAACAAGGGGCCGGACGATTAATCCGGCGCGAATCCGATCGAGGTGTTCTGGTTGTGTGCGATACGCGATTGGTCCTCATGGGCTATGGTCGGCGGCTGCTGGCGGCATTGCCGCCCATGCGAAAAATAAGCTCGGAAGATGAGTTGACCGAGGCGCTTAATGCACTTACCAGACCTTCCACCACGGATCCGAGCTGGCTTTGAAGCCACGGGTCAGGTACTCAGACTGTGGATAGTTCTTTTCAAGCACCCGTTTTGCATCGTCACGCAGCGGCGTCAGGCCTAGTGCGTCATAGGACTTGACGATGATGAAAAGCGCCTCTTCAACGGCCGGCACGCCCTGGTAGTCGGTCACGGCGAGCTGGGCCCGATTGATAGCCGCCACATAGGCGCCCCGGCCAAAGTAATAGCGCGCGACATGCACCTCGTACTGGGCCAGTGAGTTGACAATGTAAGTCATGCGCTGGCTGGCATCCGGTGTGTAACGGGACGTCGGGAACCGGGTAACCAGCTCCTTGAAAGACTCAAACGATTCTTTGGCTGCTTTTTGATCCCGTTCCGCCAAATCCTGACGGGTAACAGAGGAGAACAAGCCCAGATCGTCATTGAAGTTAATGATGCCCTTGAGGTACAAAGCGTAATCAAGTGCCGGACTGGCCGGATGCAACTTCATGAAACGATCAAGGGTGGCAATGGCTTGCGCGGCTTCCCCTGACTTGTATTGAGCGTAGGCTTTGTCAAGTTGGGCTTGTTGCGCCAAGGGTGTTCCGGCGGCGCGACCTTCCAGCTTTTCAAGAAGCGTCACGGCCTTGTCGTAGCCACCTGAACTCAACTCATCTTTGGCTTCGGCGTAGATCTTGTTGGGACTCCAGTCAGCGGTCTTGTCCTCCGGGGTGGACGAACACCCTGCCAGCAGCAATGCCGCCCCTGTCAGCGACCAGACGTAGACAACCGATAATTTGGCTCGAAGCATGAAGGACAACTTTCTTGAAAAATTCCGAATTGATTATATCGGGCGGGCTCGATAGCGAAGATACCGAAGACCGGGCAGATACCGGGCCGGACGCCGAGTTACGTCCCCTGGTTTTTGGCGAGGCCCAGCATGGACAGCGACTTGACCGGGCGTTGGTCGAGTTGGTGCCAGAATTTTCACGGAGCTATTTACAGCAATTGATTGATCTGGAGGGCGTCACGATCAACGGCGCAGTGGTCCGCAAACCATCGACCCGCGTCAAGGCTGCGGACATCGGGACCATTGAATTGCGACCGACGCCTCAAAGCCAGGCGTTCAAGCCGGAAGTCATGGCGCTGGAGCTGGTGTATGAAGATGAACATCTGTTGGTGATCAACAAGCCGGCCGGTCTGGTGGTTCATCCTGCACCCGGCAACTGGAGTGGCACCCTGTTGAATGGCTTGCTGGCGTACGACGCGAAGGCCATGAACTTGCCGCGCGCCGGGATTGTTCATCGATTGGACAAAGATACCAGTGGTTTGATGGTCGTTGCCCGGACGCGCGCGGTAATGGATGCTTTGATCCGCTCGATCGCCGCGCGAGAGGTTGGCCGTCAGTATGTGGCGCTGGCCCATCGACCCTGGGTGGGTAGTCGCACGCGCGAAGTCAACGCACCCATGGGTCGGGACCCGCGCAACCGCTTGCGAATGGCGGTGGTCGACCTGAGCAAGAATCCGGGGAAACTGGCCAGAACAGATATTGAGCTCCTTCAAAACTGCGATCAGGGGTGTCTGGTCCGGTGTACCTTGCATACCGGTCGAACGCATCAGATTCGCGTTCATATGGCATCGATCGGGCATCCCCTGGTGGCCGATGAGCTGTATGGAGGCAGTGCGTTGGCTGGCATGCGGCGGCAGGCACTGCATGCTTGTCGCCTCGCCTTTGTCCATCCTGTGACGCAACAGTCCATGGTCTTTAAAGCCATCCTGCCAGAAGATTTGAATCAGGCTTTGAATAATTGGGCCCTAAGTTACAATCAAGACTAATGGCGTAAAAACCACGCCCCGGCAGGCAGTCGGGGTACATGCTGCAGGTTTATCAATCTGCCAGTTGCGCCCCAATATGCGCCCCAATGAATCGTACTGATTTTCACCTTGATGGTGCCCTTCCCGGAATCGCAAGACCATGAATACGGCGGATGCCAAACGCATCCTAGAAACTGCCTTGATTTGCTCGCAGCAACCCTTGCAGGTACGCGATATGCGTGTCCTGTTTGACGAGGGGTTGGGCTTGGACACGCTTAAAGCGTTGCTGCAGGAGCTCCAGCAGGACTGGATGCAACGTGGCGTAGAACTGGTCAGCGTGGCCACCGGATGGCGTTTCCAAAGTCGACCTGAAATGAGGGAGTATCTCGATCGCCTGCACCCGGAAAAACCTCCGCGGTACACCCGTGCAACTCTGGAGACGCTGGCCATCATTGCCTACCGACAACCGGTTACGCGCGGTGATATCGAGAACATACGGGGTGTGACAGTCAATTCTTTGCTCCTCAAACAACTGGAAGACAGAGGCTGGATTGAGGCAATTGGCCACAGGGAAGTCATCGGTCGGCCAGCACTTTTTGGTACAACCAAACATTTTTTGGACGATCTCGGGCTTGAGTCCCTTGATCAGTTGCCCTTGCTTGATACACCAGCGCAGCAGGCCAATGTCATTGAGGCGCTCAACACGATTGAATCTGCCACTCAAGCTGAGCTGGATATTCCACCCGCGCTTGACGCGACCTCGATTGACCGCAGTGTTGTGGCGGAACAAGTCACAACGGGCGACATCAGTTCTGATGGCGAATTATTTTTCATGACTGGGACTCAACCATGACCGTAAACAGCGCCGATACGTCGGCTCACACGAAAGCAGATTCTTTGCAACATCCGGATCAGCAGGTCGTGGCTGGACAAAGTGTGGCTGTTGTGGAATCGGGTGCCGGGGAAGATTCAAAATCGGAACTGGCGCCACGCCTCCCGACTAAAAATACAAAGAAGTCAGAGCTCGGGGTCACTGGAAATCGTTTTGATGACGTGGTATCCGGGCAATTCGACGCTGATGAAGAAAGCGTGGATCTGGTCCCTTCCAAGCGGGTACTGGCGCCACTGGCTGAAACCCCCAAGTTGCACAAAGTCCTCGCGCAGGCGGGTATGGGATCGCGACTGGAGATGGAGCAGTTGATCATGGAAGGCCGAATCACGGTCAACAATGAACCGGCGCATATCGGTCAACGGATCCAGTTTGGTGATCATGTCAAGGTCAATGGAAAGCCGATCAGGTTCCGAATTGAAACGCCGCCGGCACGGGTCATCGCTTATCACAAGCCCGTTGGCGAGGTTGTGACACACGACGATCCGCAGAATCGGCCAACCGTATTTCGCAGGCTACCCAAGCTGTTTCAAGGCAAATGGCAATCGGTTGGGCGACTGGATCTCAATACCGAAGGCTTGCTGCTATTTACCAGTTCGGGGGAATTGGCAAATAATCTAATGCACCCCCGATTCGGCTTGGAGCGGGAATATGCCGTGCGTGTGCTGGGGGCCCTGAATAAAGAAGAGAAGCAAAGACTGCTTGAGGGTGTCAAGCTGGACGACGGCATGGCCCAATTTGGTTCGATTGAAGAGGGTGGGGGCGAAGGTTCAAATTGCTGGTACCGGGTCACGATATCCGAGGGTCGAAACCGCGAGGTCCGACGTATGTTTGAGGCTGTAGGGCATGCGGTGAGCCGGTTGATCCGAATTCGTTATGGTGCCATGGTGCTGCCGCGTGGTCTCAAGCGCGGCGCATGGATGGAACTCGATGAGGGCGACATCAAGTCATTGATGCAAGCCGCCGGTACGCGAGGTTCCCGGGCGAATGGGGATGAAGCCGGTCCTGGTGGATCGGATGCGCCAACGCGCGACGGCTCCGGCCAGGCGCTTGGGCCGCGAAATCGGGGTCGAGGCGGACGTGGCAATGGACCGCGCAGCTCTGGAAATGGGCAACGCAATGCATCAACTGGCGGCGCCAGAGATGCGGGTCAAGGTTTTTCGTCGGGCTCTGGGCAAGGTCGGAATAATCGTACGGAACCGGGAGATCGGCAAGGTGGGGCAGGGCAGCCGGACCCGATGAAGACGGCTTTTGGCTACATTGGTGCAGATAGCTTTACCCGCCAGCGACAGGATCAGGGTCAAAAGCGTGGCAGCGGCGGCTCGGGAGGTGGGCAACGGCGAGGTGGACGAGGTCGCTAAGGCGCCGGTGCCCATTGATGCCCGCAGAGAGTCGCGTGATGCAGATTTTTTCAGACAAGTGCCAATTGCTGTGGTGTAGAGGTTAAAATTCAAGGCTTTGCTCAGCGGGCAAAAGTCACTATCTCAAGCTCAGGAATAATTCATGACAATCGAACGTACTCTTTCCATCATCAAGCCCGATGCGGTTGCCAAAAACGTTATTGGCCAAATTTACGCACGTTTCGAGGCCGCAGGTCTGAAAGTGGTTGCTTCCAAGATGGTTCGTTTGTCGCGCGGTGAGGCGGAAGCTTTTTACGCAGTCCACAAAGAGCGTCCTTTTTTCAAGGATCTGGTGGACTTCATGATTTCCGGCCCCGTCATGATTCAGGCACTCGAAGGTGAGAACGCTGTTTTGAAAAATCGTGACCTGATGGGCGCGACCGATCCGAAAAAAGCAGCACCCGGCACCATTCGTGCGGACTTTGCCGACAGCATTGATGCGAACGCGGTGCATGGTTCCGACGCTGTTGACGCTGCTGCCGTGGAAGTGAGCTTCTTCTTCCCCGGCATGAACGTGTACTCCCGATAATCCATCCGATGACGGCCAATCTGCTCGATTACGACCTCGAGGGTTTGGCTGTTTTTTGTGAGCGGCTGGGTGAAAAGCGCTTCCGCGCCGTCCAGCTGTTTCGATGGATTCATCAGAAAGGCGCCTCCAGTTTTGATGATATGAGTGATCTCGCAAAGTCCCTGCGCGAGAAGCTCAGAGTTTGCGCGCATGTGAAAGCGCTGGATGTGATATCGGAACACATTTCGTCAGACGGCACGATCAAATGGTTGTTTGATGTTGGTGGTGGTGATGCGGTTGAGGCTGTATTTATTCCCGAGGAAGATCGTGGAACACTGTGCATATCGTCGCAAGCGGGTTGCGCAGTAGGGTGCCGGTTTTGTTCCACGGGACATCAGGGGTTTAGTCGAAACCTGAAAACGGGTGAAATCGTCGCCCAACTCTGGTTTGCAGAGCACTTCCTGAGAAAGTATTTGCATCGGGATGATCGTGTCATCTCGAATGTCGTGATGATGGGCATGGGCGAGCCCTTGCAGAACTATTCCGAATTGGTGCCGGCATTGCGCGTCATGCTGGACGATCATGGCTATGGTTTGTCGCGGCGGCGGGTGACGGTTTCCACATCCGGTGTCGTACCGATGATGGATCGTCTGGCCCAGGATTGCCCGGTCGCATTGGCTGTGTCCCTGCATGCATCGAACGACGTCTTGCGAGACAACCTTGTGCCGCTGAATCGAAAATACCCAATTGCCGAATTGCTGGATGCCTGCAATCGGTATCTGGCGCACGCGCCGCGTGATTTCATCACTTTTGAATATTGCATGCTCGATGGCGTTAACGATCAGCCAGAGCATGCTCATCAGTTGGTGCGGTTGGTCCGCCAGCATTCAAGCGGAGGGGTCTGGTGCAAGTTCAATCTGATTCCTTTTAACCCGTTTCCTGAATCTGGTTTGCTCCGATCGCCGTCAGAAAGAATCCAGGCTTTCGCCAAGATTCTGAGTGATGCTGGTATTGTCACGACCATACGCAAGACGCGCGGTGATGATATTGACGCTGCGTGCGGTCAACTGGCAGGGGATGTCAAAGACCGTACCGGTGTCAGCGAGCGAATCGCGCGGCAACGTACGTTCATGTTGAAACCAATTTCGACGTTTAACAAAGAAACCAATGGAACTTGAAGCATGAATATGAGTGCGGCAGGATGGTTGCATGTCAGGCAATGGCTGTTCTATGCTTGTCTGCTCGTTGTTGGATTGACGGGAATTTCCGGTTGTGCTTCAAAATCGGATAGCTCTGGGCCGAACGGCAGAGGGGCCGAAATCGTCACTGATTCTGACGAGCCGGAGACGCGCAAGCGCGCTCGTATTAGGCTCGAACTGGCGATTGGCTATTTTGAGCAGGGGCAAACCACAATCGCCCTGGATGAACTCAAGCAGTCTATTGCGGCGGATCCAAACTACGGTGAAGCGTACAACTTGCGCGGTCTGATTTACATGCGCCTCAATGACTTCCGGTTTTCGGAAGAGAGTTTCAGGAAAGCATTGACTATCAATCCGCGGGATTCGAACGTCATGCATAACCTTGGTTGGTTGTTTTGTCAGCAGGCGAAATACCCGGAGTCCTTGCAGCTTTTCTCCCGGGCGCTCTCAAACCCACAATATGGGGAGCGCGCCAAGACGTTCAGGACACAGGGTTTATGTCAGGCCAGGGCTGGACTGCGAGCAGATGCCGAGCTCAGCCTATTGAAGTCTTACGAGTTTGATGCGGGAAACCCCGTTACGGCGTACAACCTGGCGACATTATTGTTCCAGCGAGGCGATTTTGTTCGGGCGCTGTTTTACGTGCGGCGTTTGAATAATAGTGACTTGGCGAATTCGGAATCTCTTTGGCTCGGGGTCAAAGTTGAACGACGGATGGAAAATCGCGAAGCCATGCTGCAGCTTGCAGCGCAATTGGAAAAACGATTTCCGAAGTCACGTGAGGCTGGCGCTTACCAGCGAGGTGCCTTCGATGAGTGAGAGTGTTTTGCCATCTTCCGATAATTTGGTGCTTGCCCAGGATTCAATCGCGCAGATATCAGGCGGGGCGATGCTTCGAAACGCGCGCGAAGCGGAAGGCTTGCACATAGCGGCGCTGGCTGTTTCTCTGAAGGTACCCGTCAAAAAACTGGAAGCGCTGGAAGCAGACCGATTTGACTTGTTGCCAGATACTGTTTTTGTCCGGGCGCTGGCCGCCAGTGTTTGTCGCACTTTGAAAATTGACCCGGCGCCGATATTGGAGAGATTGCCGCATACGACGGCGCCACGTCTGAAAACCGATGAGTCAGGAATCAACACGCCGTTTCGCGTATCCGGAGATGGATCAGGCTTCTCGTTTTGGAATCAACTCTCCAAGCCATTTGCTCTGGCGGTTTTGGTGCTTCTGCTTGGTGTGGTGGTACTTATTTTTTTTCCTTTCACGCAGCTAACTAAAATCGCCGGTGTCGCGAAGTCTGATACCGATGCGGTAGTTTTTCCACTTCCAACGCCAACGCAAACACCATTGGCAAATGAAAACCCGGCCTCTGCCGAGGCAACAGCGCGCCCCCAGTCTTCGATCTTGGCGCCTTCGGGTTTGGCGATGAATCCTGCGTCTGTTGCGTCTGCCGCGTCATTGCAGGGTGTCGCTTCGGCTGCGTTTCCTGCAGTGGTGCCTGGGTCGGAGGCGACGACGGGTGTGGTCGTCTTCAAAGCGCGTGGAGCGTCCTGGGTTGAGGTTGTCGACGCCAGTGGCGCCGTGCAGTTACGCAAGACCATGACCGGTGGGGATGTCGTTGGCGCGTCCGGTGTCTTGCCACTTTCCGTGGTGGTTGGGCGTGCCGATACCACGGAGGTTCAAGTGCGTGGCAAGCCATTTGATCTGACGCGTATCGCAAAAGATAATGTCGCTCGTTTCGAGGTGAAATAGTGGGGATTTTTTTACCGATTGATTCTGCGGCACCCAAAACGCGGCGCTCCCGCCAGGCGTCCGTGGTCTGGGGCGGACGGGTGGTTACGGTCGGTGGCGATGCGCCGGTGCGTATTCAGTCCATGACCAATACCGACACTGTTGATGTCATTGGCACAGCGATTCAGGTGAAGGAGTTGGCACTGGCAGGCTCTGAAATGGTGCGCCTCACCGTCAATACGCCGGAGGCCGCAGAAGCGGTGCCGCACATTCGGGAGCAACTTGATCGAATGGGAATAGATGTCCCACTGATTGGCGACTTCCACTACAACGGCCATCGGCTCCTGACTGATTTCCCGGCGTGCGCTGAGGCCTTGTCCAAGTACCGGATCAACCCTGGCAATGTCGGCAAGGGCGACAAGCGCGACAAGCAGTTTGGACTGATGATCGAGGCCGCGATGCGATGGAATAAGCCAGTTCGTATCGGTGTGAACTGGGGCAGTCTGGATCAGGACTTGCTGTCCGGTTTGATGGATGAAAACAGTCGACGTCCCGTGCCTTGGGATGCCAAGCCGGTCATGTATGAGGCTTTGATTACTTCCGCCATAGAGTCGGCGCGCCGTGCCGCGGAAATGGGCATGAATGACAACCAAATTATCCTGTCTTGCAAAGTCAGTGGTGTGCAGGATCTGGTTTCTGTCTACCGTGAACTGGCAAGACGCTGCGACTATCCGCTTCATCTGGGGCTGACCGAAGCTGGGATGGGCACCAAAGGCGCCGTTGCTTCGGCGACTGCGCTGTCCATTTTGTTGCAGGAGGGCATTGGCGACACCATTCGCGTTTCGCTCACACCGCAGCCGGGTGAAGCCAGAACCCAGGAGGTCGTGAT